>NZ_JBEZZW010000014.1:0-161850 GCF_040639415.1 Micromonospora sp. NPDC023888
CGGCGGTGGTCAGCATGTTCACCAGGCGCAGCGCCAGGTCCTGGTTCTTGCTGTACTTGGCGATCACCAGGTTGTCACCGGAGAGGACGACGTCGGGCCGGCCGTCGGATCGGGTCAGTTGCTCGCGAGCGCGTCTGCCGCTTCCGGGTCGCAGTCACGCAGGAACTGGGCGCAGCGGGCCGCCTCGTCGGCCTCGCCGATCTCGTCCGCGGCTCGCGACAGCACGTAGAGGCAGCGGAGGAAGCCCCGGTTGGGCTCGTGTGACCACGGCACCGGGCCGTGCCCCTTCCACCCGCTCCGGCGTAGCTGGTCGAGGCCCCGGTGGTAGCCGGTGCGCGCGTAGGCGTACGCCGTCACCACCTGGTCCTGCGCGAACGACCGGGCGGCGAGTTCCGCCCAGGCAGCGCTGAAGGTGGGGAAGCCGGCCGCCACACTGGCGAACGCCTCCTCGGTGCCGGCCTCCTCGGCGGCAGCCAGGGCGGCGTCGGCCTCGTCGTTCGCGGGCAGGCGGGTGGCCGGTGGCTCTGGCAAAAGGTTCTGCATCGCCCCATTCAACCCGGTGGAGGGGGCGACACGCGAGCGGGTCGGCTGACGCGTTCGGCTGAACGGCTGAGGAGTTGGTCACGCCTGCGGCCCATGCCGCTGCCAAGTGTTTTCCACTACAACTAATGGTCCGGAGCCTCCCCAGGAACCGGTTACGCAGGAGCCCGGTGGCCACGGTCACCGGGCTCCTGTCGGTCGCACCCCAGGCCCGAGGTTTGGCCGCCCCCGACCGAGGGGCAGGATGGCCGGGTGCCGACTCCACCTCCCGCGGACGTCATCGAGCCGCAGCTGCACGCCGACGAGATCCAGACCCGCGACGAGTTCGACAGGCAGTTGGCCACCGGCCGACTGACCGGGCTCACCGTGCAGGGCCTGCGCCTCGACCTGGCGCCGGTGCCCGACCTCCGGGACGTCGAGGTCGCCGGCACGCTCTTCGTGGGATGCCGGTTCGCCTCCCGGGACGTCGGGGCCGACCTGGTCCGGCGCGGCGCGAACGTGGTGCCGCCGTTCTCGGGGCTGCCGTACCCGACCCAGCCGTCGCACCTCTACACCCCGGAGGAGTTGGCGGCCGGGTTCGCCGAGGGCGGGTTCACCGGGATGTACGACACCCGGGTGTACGACCACTACCGGGCGCACGGCGGCGCGCTGCCGGACGTCAAGGAGGCGCTGGGTCAGCGCCTGCACGACCACGGCGTGGACAATGCGCTCACCGACGCCACCCGGGCCTGGCTGGCCCGACACGGGTCGCAGTCGGTGGTGGGCATCATGGGTGGGCACGCGGTACGGCGTGGCAGTGCGCCGTACCGGATGGCTGCCGTGCTGGGTTGGGAGCTGGCGCGGGCCGACCGGCTGGTGGTGACCGGCGGCGGTCCGGGGGTGATGGAGGCGGCGAATCTCGGCGCCTACCTGGCGGACCGGCCGGCGGCCGAGTTGACCGAGGCGATCGACCTGTTGGCCGGCGCGCCCGACTTCACCGACCACCACCGGTACACGGCCACGGCGTTGACGGTGCGGCAACGGTACGCGGGCGTGCCCCGGCAACGTGGTGACGATCTCGCCTGGGCGCGGGCCGGTGGCCTGGCCATCCCGACCTGGCTGTACGGGCACGAGCCGGCGAACCTGTTCGCCGGGCGGATCGCCAAGTACTTCTCCAACGCGATCCGGGAGGACACCATCCTGCGGCTCGCCCGGGGCGGCATCGTCTTCGCGCCGGGGCGGGCGGGCACGGTGCAGGAGGTGTTCCAGGCGGCCACCAAGACCTACTACGGCACCGACGGCGCCAGCGGCGCGTACATCTTCCTGGACCGCGGCTACTGGACCTCCGAGCTGCCGGTGGAGGCGTTGTTGCGTCCGCTGCTGGCCGCGTCGCCGTTCGGTGACCTGTCGTCGACGATCCATCTCACCGACGACGTACGCGAGGCTGTCCGCCTGCTCACCGCCTGAACGACGACGGCCGGCTCCCCGCGAGGGAAGCCGGCCGTTGGTGGTGCGTCGTTACTTGGTCATCGTGGTGCCGGTCGAGCGCAGGTGCTCGCACGCCTCGACGACCCGGGCGGCCAGGCCGGCCTCGGCGGCCTTGCCCCAGGCGCGCGGGTCGTACTGCTTCTTGTTGCCGACCTCGCCGTCGATCTTCAGCACGCCGTCGTAGTTGCGGAGCATGTGGTCCGCGACGGGCCGGGTGAAGGCGTACTGGGTGTCGGTGTCGATGTTCATCTTCACCACGCCGTAGTCGAGAGCCTCGCGGATCTCGCTCAGCAGGGAGCCGGAGCCGCCGTGGAAGACCAGGCTGAGCGGCTTGTCCTTGCCGTACTTGGCGCCGACGGCGTCCTGGATCTGCTTGAGGATCTCCGGACGCAGCTTGACGTTGCCCGGCTTGTAGACGCCGTGCACGTTGCCGAAGGTCAGCGCCGCCATGTAGCGGCCCTTCTCGCCGAGGCCGAGCGCCTCGACCATGGCCAGGCCGTCATCGGTGGTGGTGTAGAGCTTGTCGTTGATGGCGTTCTCGACGCCGTCCTCCTCGCCACCGACGACGCCGACCTCGATCTCCAGGACGATCTTGGCCTTGGCGGCCTCGTCGAGGAGCTGGGCGGCGATCTGGAGGTTCTCGGCGACCGGCACGGCCGAGCCGTCCCACATGTGCGACTGGTACAGCGGCTCCTCGCCGCGCTTCACCCGCTCCTGCGAGATACCCATCAGCGGACGGACGAACTTGTCCAGCTTGTCCTTCGGGCAGTGGTCGGTGTGCAGGGCGATGTTCACCGAGTACTTCTTGGCGACCTCGTGCGCGTACGCGGCGAACGCCACGGCGCCGGTGACCATGTCCTTGATCGAGGGGCCGGAAAGGTATTCGGCGCCACCTGTGGAGACCTGGATGATGCCGTCGCTCTCCGCGTCGGCAAAGCCCTTGAGCGCCGCGTTCAGCGTCTGCGAGGAGGTCACGTTGATCGCGGGGTACGCGTACCGGCCAGCCTTGGCGCGGTCCAGCATCTCCGCGTAGGCCTCGGGGGAAGCGATGGGCATGTGATGCGCTCCTTACTTACCACTCTCGGCCGTGCTGGCCGCTGTTGTTCATTTGTGCGCCGGACCGCGCTGTCCTCCGCCCGGCAGTATCCCGTAGGTGAGGTGCGCCGGAACAACCGACCCGGGTGCTAGCGGTTCACCGGCGGTCCAGGTTGTCCGGCACGATGACGCTGATCAGCCAGGTGACCACCGTCATCACGATGGCTCCCCAGAACGCCGCCCAGAAACCGTCCACCTGGAACGGCAGGTCGAGCCCGCGGGCGATCCGGTCGGTGAGCAGGAACAGCAACGCGTTCACCACGAGCGCGAACAGGCCCAGGGTCAGTAGGTAGAACACGCAGCCGACCACGCGGATGATCGGTTTGAGCACCGCGTTGATCACGCCGAAGATCAGCGCCACCACGATCAGGGTGAGCACGGTGTTGCCACCCGAGCGGCCGTGCACGTCGACGCCGGGCACGATGAGCGTGGTTATCCACAGAGCGACCGCGGTGATCAGCAGTCGGATGAGAAAGCCCACCGCACCATCCTGGCACCGGGTCGCGTCGTCGAGGGCTGATTCCGCCTACTCCGCTTCCGGGCGCGGTGCCGGCTCAGCCCGTACGGTGGGTGGGAACCGTGCCCCGAGACCCCCGGGAGGGATGATGGGTCAGCCCGACGAGGACTTCGCCCCCGGCGACCACCTCGCCCCGGACGAGCGCAACCCCGAGGCGGAGCCGGCGGACGCCGTCGAGCAGGCCGCCCCGGCCGGCCCTGTCGACGGCGACGATGCGCCGCAGCGCGGCCTGGAGGTCGACGACTGGGACGCCATGGAGCAGGCCCGGGTGGTCACCGGAGACGAGGACGACTACCGCTGAGTGTTCAGCGGGCGCCGTCCACAAGCTTCGGGTGACGGGCCACCCAGTCGCCGAGCCGATCCTCGCGCAGTGCGGTCAGGAACTCCGGGGCGAGCTTCGGGTCCGCCTCCAGGTAGCGGCTGCGCCCGGTCGGCTCGTGCACCGGCAGGCTGAGCCCGACCGGGTCCAGCGAGCGCAGCGTCGGAACGAGCCGCATCAGGTCCAGCATGGTGGCCTCACCCGGTGACACGGCGAGGTCCGGCCCGACGGCGCTCAGCAGCCTGGTCAGTCGTACCGGATTGGTCAGCACGCCCTGGTCGGAGGCCGAACGCACAAGCCCGGCGGCGAAGATCCGGGCGTTGCGGTCCCGGTCCTGACTGCCCTCGGACAGCCCGCGTCGCTGGCGGAGCAGGTCGACAGCCGCGGCGCCGTCGAGCCGCTGGCACGCGGCCGGGAAGACCCGCCGGGTGTGGACCGACCGCACCTGCTCATCCAGGCAGACCGGCACCCCGCCCACCTCGTTCGTCAGCGACCGCAGAGCGGAGTACGTCAACACCACACCGGTCTCGATGCGGACGCCGGTCAGCTTCGCCACCGTCTGCCGGGTCAGCTCATAGCCCTTGGTCAGATCCGTTGGCCCGTAGCCCGCACCGAACGCGAACGCCGCGTTCAGTTTGTCGTTGTCATGGCCGGAAATCGGCACCCGCAGGTCGCGGGGCAGTGAGATCAGGTACGGGCGGCTGCGGTCGGCCGGAAGGTGCAGCAGCAGTACCGAGTCGGCAAGCGGCGGGGCGGGCGGTCGACTGTCGATGCCGAGCAGCAGGACGGTCACCGCACCCGTCGTCACCGGTCGATCCGGCGCGCCGATCAGGTCGGCGGTCTGCGGCCTCCCGGCGCGTTCGGGGGTGAACAGCGGCACCCCGATGCCCAGTACGCCGAGCACGGCCAGGGCCGCGCCACCGGCCTGCCAGCGACGCCGACGCTGCCGGCGACGTGCCGCCAGCCTGTCGATCGCCGCCCGTACCGGGCCGGTCGGTGGGGTCAGCGGCTCGTGCCGGTCGAAGGCGGCACGCAGGTCGTCCTCAATCATGTTCACGCCTCCACGTACTCGGCCCGAAGCGTGGCCAGCGCCCGGGAGATGGACGAACGTACGGTCCCGACGGCACAGCCGAGGATGTCGGCGATCTCGGCGTCGGGCAGGTCCTCGTAGTAGCGCAGCACCAGGGTGGCCCGTTGCCGGCGCGGCAGACGGGACAGCCAGGACCAGATCTGGTCCCGGTCCACGGCGGTCTGCGTGTGATCGGTGGGCACCGGCACTGTCGCGTCGGCCTCCCCGCGCAGCAGCACCCGGCGGACCCAGGAGCCACGCCGCCAGTCGACGTACTGGTTGGTGAGCATCCGGCGCACGTAGTGCTCGGGCGAATCCGCCCGGGCGACCCGACGCCAGTTGAGCTGGACCCGGACCATGGTGTCCTGAACCAGATCCTGGGCCTGGTGCGGATCACCGGTCAGCATCACCGCGTACCGCAGTAGCGGGGCCAGCCGCGTGTCCGCGAACTCCTCGTACGTCACTGCACCTCCCGGGGCTCCTACCGAGATGACGGAAGCGGGCGGGCGGAACATTGCAGCAGAGCTGACCGAACTCCACGACGCCGGCGGGTGGTGCGGGACCGGTCCGGCGCGGCCGGGACCTTGGGCTTCGGTACCCTTTGTGGCCGTGGACACAGCTGAGAAGACCCGCGCTCTCGTGGAGAGCGTCGCCCTGAACCCGCTCGATCCCAAGGATCTGTTGCAGACCTTCGGGCTGATCGGCGTGTGGGTGATCCTCTTCGCCGAAACCGGCCTGCTCGTGGGCTTCTTCTTCCCGGGCGACTCACTGCTGTTCCTCGCCGGGGTGGCCTCGTCGCCGGTGGCGGACGCGATCTTCGGTGACGGCACCCGTCTTTCGCTGCCCGCCCTGCTGGTCGGTGGCCCGGTCTGCGCGATCCTCGGCGCCCAGCTGGGGCACTGGCTCGGCGCCCGGTACGGCCGGCCGATGTTCGAGCGGCCGAACTCCCGGCTCTTCAAGAAGGAGTACGTGGAGAAGGCCGAGTACTACTTCCAGAAGTTCGGCCCGGCGAAGGCCGTGGTGCTGGCGCGCTTCATCCCGATCGTCCGGACGTTCCTCAACCCGGTCGCGGGCGCGCTCGGCATGCCGGCCCGGAAGTTCCTGGTCTGGAACATCGTCGGCGCGGTCCTCTGGGTGGACGGCATCCTGCTGATCGGCTACCTGCTCGCGGAGCAGATCTACGACGCCATCGGCGACAAGATCGACCGCTACATCCTGCCGGTGGTGGCCCTGATCATCCTGATCTCGGTGTTGCCGATCTTCTTCGAGTTCCTCCGCGACAGGCGTGCCCGCAAGCGCGGCGAGGCGGTCGCGGTGGTCGCGACGGCCAGCGCCGCCGGCGCGGTGGAGGCGGCCCGCGAGGCGTTCGACCACGACCGGCACCAGCACGGCCGGCACCGCCCGGAGCACGGCCAGGACCACTGAGCCCACGTACGACGACGACGGCCGGCCCCCTGGTGCGGGGGTCGGCCGTCGGCATGTCGAACCCGGCCTCCGGCGGTGCGGCCGGGGACGAGCAGGTGTTACCCACCGGTGACGCCACCCCTGGCTCGCCACCGGACGCCGTCCCGGCGCGGGACGGCGTGCAGTGCCTACGTCAGCGGGCCTTCTTGGTGGCCCGCTTACGCGGCGGGGTCAGCAGGTCGGCGATCGTCGCGATCGCACTCGGGACCAGGCTGTAGTACGCCCAGACACCGCGCTTCTCCCGCTGCAGCAAGCCCGCCTCGGTGAGGATACGCAGGTGATGACTGACCGTCGGCTGAGAGAGGCCGAGCGGCGCCGTCAGGTCACAGACGCACGCCTCGCCCTCTGGGGCCGACTGGATCAGGCTGAGCAGCCGCAGCCGAGCAGGATCCGCAAGGGCCTTGAGGACCCCGGCGAGACGCTCGGCATCGGCACGTTCGATCGGCTCGCCGTTAAGCGGCGAGATCTGAGGCATAGTCATTTCGGCCAACGCAGTTCCCACGTATTCCATCCTTCCACCAGCAGCATCGATCCGCCTGCATATCAGCAGATCCGAATCGGCAAACTTTTACGCCACAAGGCCGAGGTCAGCCAACGTATAGGCCGCCCGGTAAGGCAATCCGGCGGCTCGCACCGCGTCGCCGGCCCCTCGATCAACAATAACCGCCACGCCCACGACTTCCGCTCCGGCCTCGCGAAGCGCCTCGACAGCGGTCAACACACTTCCGCCCGTCGTGGACGTATCTTCCACCGCCAACACCCGGCGGCCGGCCACCTCCGGTCCCTCGATCCGCCGTTGCAGACCGTGCGCCTTGCCCGCCTTGCGCACCACAAAGGCGTCCAGGGCACGACCGGTCGGAGCGGTGGCGTGCAGCATCGAGAGCGCGACGGGATCCGCGCCCAGGGTGAGGCCGCCGACAGCGGCGTAATCCCAGTCGGCGGTGAGGTCGAGCAACACCCGGCCGACCAGAGGAGCGGCCTGGTGATGGAGCGTGACGCGCCGCAGATCCACGTACCAGTCTGCCTCCCGCCCCGACGAGAGCACGACCCGCCCGTGGACCACGGCCAGGTCGGTAATGAATTTACGCAGGTCGTCGTGGTCCCCCATGGCGATAGAGGTTACTGCGCAAGTCTGAACGGCGTGTGTGGGGTCCACCCTGACCAGCCCGGCGAGGGACCGATGGTTGGCGATGTTCGACTACGCTCAGCGACTGTCGTGACAGCGGCGCGCCAACGTCTCCGCACCGGCCTCCGGGGGCCGACGGGCCTGTCGAGGCTCAGCGCTCGTCGCGACCGATCCGACCGCGAGTGTCCCGGGCGACCGCCTGGAGCAGTCGACGCGGCGCATGCCGCATGCCGGCGACGACCACCTTGTACTTCCATGCGGGGACACTGACCATCTTGCCTTTGCCCAGGTCACGCAGGGCTTCGGCGACCACATCCTCGGCCCGCAGCCACAGCCACTCGGGCGTCTTCGACATGTTGATGCCGGCCCGCTGATGGAACTCCGTGCGGGTGTAGCCGGGGCAGAGGGCCATCACCCGGACCCCGAACGGTCGGGCTGACAGACCGACGGACTCGCTGAAGTTGGTGACCCACGCCTTGCTGGCCGAGTACGTCGAACCGGGCATGGCCGTACCGAACCCAGCTACCGAAGAGACATTTATCACTGCCCCATTTCGGCGTTCGGTCATCTGTCGCAACGCCGCCAGGGTCAGTCGCATGACCGCGTGCACGTTGAGCCGCAACAGGCGCGCCTCGTCCTCCGCCGTGGAACGCAGGAACGGTTTGTTCAAGCTGATCCCGGCGTTGTTGACAAGCAGGTGCACCGGGCCGCCGTCGGTGAGCCGTCGCTCCACGATGGCGCACCCGTCGTCGGTGGACAGATCCGCCGGGATCGTCTCCATCTCGCGGCCGTGGGCGGAACCCAACTCGCCGGCCAGCTCGGTCAACCGGGCCGCGTCGCGGGCGACGAGCACCAGGTGCCATCCGTCGGCGGCCAGCCGCCGGGCGAACGCCGCGCCGATGCCGGCGGTGGCCCCGGTGATCAGGGCTCGACGCTCGGCAGTCGTGGGGTCGAGCGGCACGGGGCTGTCCTCATCTGGGCGGGTACGGGGGCGCGGGCGGCGCCGACGGCGGTTGGTGCGGGGCGGACGTGAACGCGGGTGGCGCGGATGGTGGCGGCGGCGCGGTCGAGCGGCGGTGACCGAACCAGGCGTTTGCCGCCGGCAGGGCCAGCAGCGCAGCTACTACAAGGTAACCGAGCCCCTGCCCGACGGAAAGCCCGGCGTTGAGCGGGATCCACCAGGACGGGTACGCGTCGCCGACCAGGCCCAGCAACTCGGCGAGAGCCTTGTCGTCGGCACCCAGTTGCAGGGGCGCGGCCCGTTCACCGATGAGCACCGCCACGCTGCAACAGCCGCCGAGCACGCCGAGCCCACTGACCACCCAGGTAGCCACCCGGACGCCGTTGCGAGCCGCCAGCAGCCCGAGGGCCAGGCCGGCGAGCACCGGCGCGGAGAGCGCCGCCACCACCGCGGACAGCACGGCGGACGCGCGGATGAGGGTCACCACGTCGTCGATCTGCTCCGGGCTGGCCGAGGTGTCCCGGGCGGCGGAGCGGAACGCGTCGACCGTCCCGCCCAGCACGATCAGGTCGACCACGGTGTACGCGAGCGCGGCCACCGCCATCACCCACAGCACGGTTGCGGCCGACAGGACGACGGCGGGCCGGCGGGCCGATGCCGATTCGGGGTACGACACGACGAATCCCTCCGGTAGGCGTCGGCTTGCAACCTACTCGGAGGGATCGTCGGCGTCGTGCCTACCGGGCCGTCAACTCGTCGACGGCGGGGTGGACCCGGGCCGGTCCGCGGGCGGCGTGTCGTCCGGGCGGTCCGCCGGTGGCGGCGGGTAGCTCGGCTCCGCACTCGACGGATAGCCCGGCTCACCTGACGACTGCGGGTAGCCGGGCTGGCCCGGGGCCTGCGGGTAACCGGGCTGACCCGGGGCCTGCGGGTAACCGGGCTGACCCGGGGCCTGCGGGGCACCCGGGTAGCTGGCGCCCGGGGTCGGTGGCTCCCAGGCCGCGGTGGCCTTGCGGAAGAACGGGTTGGCCTTGGGCAGCGCCAGCAGGATCAGCGCCGTGAGCAGCGCGATCAGGCTGATCACGCCGAGCACCAGGCTGACCGGTTGGGCCCAGGAGGGCAGCGCCTCCTCCAGGCGACGCTGGATCTCCTCGGCGCTCGGCCCGTCGCCGCCGGCGTCACCGCTGCCGGTGAAACCGCCGGCCGCGTTGCTGAGCAGACCGCCGCCCACGCAGCAGACCATGATGCCGCCGACGATCCAGGTGGTGATCCGGGCGCCGTTGCGGCCCTGGTTGTTGAACAGGGCCAGCACAGCCAGCACGATCGCGAGCAGCAACAGCAGGATGCTGCTGCCGACGCCGATGGCGAGGAAGACGTCGCCCACCTGATCGGCGCCGTCGACGTTGCTGCCCTCGTACGCCGCTCGGATCGCGTCGCGCGTCGCACCGATGGTGCTGAGCGTGACGATCAGTGTGAGCACCTGGCAGGCCAGGAACAGGAAGAGCAGATAGCTGGAGATCGATACAATGGATGGCCGCTGACGGGCCGGCACGCTCTGGGAATCGACCATGATTCTCCTTCCCTCAAATCGCGCCCACACCGTATCGGCAACCGGCCATTTCGGCATGCCGTAACAAGTCGGCACGCCCACCCGGCTCGGGCTCAGCGCTCCAGTGGTCTGGGAAGGATCGTCAGGTCAGCGGGGTCGAGCAGGTCACCGCGGGCCACTCGCCAACCCTCTTCCCCGTACGCCTCGAAGGAGAGTCGTGCCGCGCCGCCGGACTGGTAGTCGTGATAGCGCATCGTCCCTGCCGACGGCAGCCCGGTCTCCGCGGTGGCGGTGTAGCGCGCCTGCCCCGTCTCGGCCCAGGTGTAGCGCCGCCGACCGAGGTCGATGGTCGGGGCACCCGGGGTCACGCTCGCGCCCGGCTCAGCCGTCCAGAGCACCAGCTCCAGTTCGGCGCCGTCCTCCACGGAGAGCCGGTAGCGGGTGCCGGAGCCGTCGTCGAGCAGGTGCTGCACCCAGCTCCAGTCCCCCTCGACCAGGCGGATCGTGCCGCTCACCGCGTACTCCCGATTGCGGATCCGTACCCGGTCGCCCAGGCCCAGGCGGAGTGGGTCGCCCCGCGGTGGCTCCGCCGCCCGGCCGTCCGACGTTCGCCCGCCGGGCCGGGCCGCCGTCGGCCGCCGGCCCCGCACGACGAACACGATGACGACCGCCGCGAGTACGACAAGCGCCACCACCAGGTACGTCACTGACCTGCCCACCCGACCATCTCCCCAGGGACCTCGGCGCAGACGGTAACAACCTTCGGCACCGGTGGGACCCGTACCGTGACCGACAGCTCAGCTACCGACGGCAGCGGTGGCATCGCCTGTTGTGCACGATCGCACTGTGGACGGCCGGGTGGGCGGTGGTTCGTCCGTGTCCGCAGATGGATCACGATGGGGCGAGCCGCCGACTGGCGTAGTCGCCGAGGGTTTCGCGGTCCATCACACAGCCGACGAACGTGGTGAATTCGCTCGGGTCGTCCCGCAACGAGGCCCAGGCCGCTCGGGCCGCCGCCGGGTCGAGCCGCTCCAGCAGCGTGGCCGCGTACGCCCGGCCGGCGGGTGTGCCGTCGGCCAGCACCCGGTCGAGCTGCCGGCGGACCTCCTCGGGGTGGTCGGCGGCGGCTGCCGAAACCCGCTCGTACGCCTCCGTCACCGGCAACACCTGGCCGGCGAAGCCGACCCCACCGAAGGCGAGCGTGTCAGCCGCCACCAACTCGTCGACGGCGGCGCCCAACTCGCGCTCCCAACCCTTGCGCATCCCAAACATGCCTCCACCCTTTCCCCGCCCGCCCCCACTCCACCCTGTTGATCAAGAGGTTTGCGCCATGAGCGGACACTCTCCGGACGCGGCCCGCCTTGTTCAGGCGCCAGTGGTGGGGTCAGTAGCCGCGCCACTCGGTGCGGGCGTAGTCCAGGACCCTCGGTTGCAGGAGGGTGCTCGGGGGCACGTTCAGGCGGGCGCGGTCGGCGGGAAAGGCCGCCGCCGCCCGCAGCACGCCCGGGTCGAGGAACCGCAACCGGGGCGCGTCGGCCGGCAGTTCCAGCACCGGCGGGACGGTTCCCGCCGTGGCGAGCAGAAAACCCCAGTCGCCGAAGGACGGCACGTCGACGTGGTACGGCACGGTGGCGAAGCCGGCTTCCCGCACCGACGCATCGATCGACCAGTACGAGCGCGGCGCGAAGTACGGCGAGCCGGACTGCACCACCAGCCGCCCCTGCTCGGCGAGCACCGACCTGATCAGCGCGTAGAACTCGACGGTGTAGAGCTTGGCGGTGGCCGTCTCGTCCGGGTCGGGCAGGTCGGCGACCACCACGTCGAAGCGCTCGGCGGCGGTACGCAGCCAGCCGAACGCGTCAGTGTTCAGCACCCGTACGCGGGGGTCGTCGAGCGAGCCGCCGTTGAGCGCCCTCAGCTGCGGCACGGTTCGGGCCAGCGCCACCACCGCCGGGTCGAGGTCGACAACTGTCACCCGGCGGACGTCGGGGTACCGCAGGATCTCCCGGACGGCGAGGCCGTCGCCGGCACCGAGAACCAGTACGTCGCCGCGCGGGCCGCGCATCGCCGGATGCACCAGCGCCTCGTGGTAGCGGTACTCGTCGACCGAGCTGAACTGGAGATCACCGTTGAGGAACAACCGCAGGTCGGTGTCGGCGTGGCCGACCTCGCGCACCGACCGGGTCAGCACGATCTCCTGGTAACGGGAGCGCTCGGCGTGCACCACGGGGTCCCGGTAGAGCTGCTGCCGGGCGGTCACCTCGAAGTCGGCGGCAGTCACCCAGGCGTACCCCAGGCTGAGCGCCACCACGACGGAGCCGGCGCCGAGGACGAGCCGGGCCCGGCGGCTCAGCTCCCTCCGGAACACCGTGCAGACCAGGGCGAGACCGGCCACCGCGTTCACCGCGCCGACCACCAGTGCACCCTTGAGCTGGCCGAAGACGGGGATCAACAGGAACGGAAAGGCGAGCCCGCCGAGCAGCGCGCCGACGTAGTCGGCGGCGAACAGGTCCGCCACCGCACTGCCGGCGGCCTGCTCGCGGATGCGCTGCAGCATCACCATCAGCAGCGGAATCTCCGCGCCGATCAGCAGGCCCAGCACGAAGGCGGTGCCGACAAGCGCCGGACCGTACAGGTCGAGCCAGGCAAAGGCGGCGTAGAGGCCGAGTACGGACAGGCCACCGAGCAGGGCCAGGGTCAGTTCGATCACCGCGAACGCAGCGGCGGCCCGGGGCTGCAGCGGCTTCGCGACAAGCGCGCCGACCCCCATCGCGAAGACCATCACGCCGAGCACGATCGACGCCTGCCCGACGGTGTCGCCGATGAGGTAGCTACCGAGCGCGACCAGGGCCAGCTCGTAGACCAGTCCGCAGGCGGCGCAGACGAAGACCGCGAGCAGCACCGCCGCGCGGGCCAGCCGCCAGTGCGGCCGGGCGTCCGTGCCGCCGTCGACCACCGGCGGCACCCCGGTGCTCACGATTCCCCCGGGTACGGCCGGCCGGCACCGCCCGGCCGCGGTCTCCCGGTCATCAGAGGATCGCGGCGGCGATGATCGCGCCGGTAGCCAGGTGCACCACTGCCGACACCCACACGGCGGGGTGCGGCTCCGGGTCGACAAGCAACTCGCCGAGCCGACCCGGGGTCACCGCGTCGAGCAGCAGGAACGCGGCGGCCATGATGACCAGGCCGACGATCCCGTACGCCGCCGCGCCGACCAGCCCCAGGGCGAAGTCGTCGTCGCTGGCGACGATCGCCGCGACCACGATGGTGCCGACGCCGAGCAGGTTGGACGCGAGCAGCAGCGCCGCGTTGCGGTTGCGCTCGGTCCAGATCAGTTCGTGGAGCTTGCCAGGCGTGGTCAGGTCGACCAGCCCGTAGCCGACGCCCATGAGGACGACGCCGACCGCGCCGAAGGCGAGGGTGGCCAGCAGATCGGTGACGAGGTTCTGCACGGAGGGCTCCAGGTGAAGGGGTGGGTCGTCGGGCTACTTGCCGGTGCCGGGGCCGCCGCCCCGAACGCTGCTGCCGCGTCCCCAGCCCCAGTACGACCCGACGGTCGAGTGGTAGCGGGGGTGAGCGGTGTCCATGCCTTCGAGCAGGATCACCGAGCCGGCGGCGATCGGCAGGATCACCACCGAGTCGTCGTCGTAGCGCAGGTAGACGCCGCTGTTGTCGGCGTACCGGTCGGACGGCTTCCACGCGTCGGTCAGTTCCTTGGCGACAGCGGTCGGTGACTTGGTCGAGGTGTACGCGGTGGCCTCCCGGCCGATGTCCCGGCTGACCGCTCGTGAGTACCTGTCCTGCACGTAGTCGCGCGGGGAGAAGGTGCCGTTGACGAGCGCGAAGGCCGCGACCAGCACACCGACCACGGCCGTCGCCGCGCCCACCACGAACCAGCGTCGGTACGTCATCGCAGTGCCACCACCGTCTCGGTCAGGACCAGCTCATTGGTCTGGGGGTACGCGTGCCAGGTACGCCAGCCGACCGACCCGTGCGGCAGGTCGGTGCGTACGGCCAGCGCGGTGACCGCGTCCGGGTCACCGGGAAAGACTCCGACCAGGGCGTACGGGTCGTCGGCCAGGTCGGCGCGGAGCGCGGCGATGCGGCTGTGCAACTCACCGTCGGCGGGGCGCAGCACGCTTGCGGTGAAGCGGTAGCCGCCCGCCTCGTCGTGCAGGGTGCCGGGCAGATGCGGTGGCCGACCAGGCAGGCAGGCGACCGTCTCGGTGAGTCCGACCGCACCGCCGGGGTCGACAAGCACAACCTGGTGGGACGCGCCGAGCAGGCGCAGCCGTAGCCGGACGTCCCCGGGCTGCGTGAGGTCGCGGACGTGCAGCGCGGGGCGCTCCGGGCCGCCGAGTGCCAGGCTCAGGTCGGCGGCGCAGGTGTCGACGTACGGGGTGTGGAGGTTCACCAACACGTCAGCTGGCCTCCGGCCCGGCCTGCGGGTACACCATCACGTCGGCGCGGTGCAGTTCCTCGCCCCGGGCGACCTCCCAGCCGGCCTGGCCGTACGCCTCGAAGGAAAGCCGTTCACCGCCCTGGGCCCGGTAGTCGTGGTACCGGAGGGTGCCACTGGGGTCGAGGCCGGTGCTGCCGGTGGCCGTGAAGCGGGCCTGACCGGACTCCTCCGAGGAGTAGCGGCGGCCGGCGAAGTCGAGGGTGGGCGCACCCGGGGTGATCGTGGCGGCCGGCTCGGCGGTCCAGAGCACCAACTCCAGGTCCGGGTCCTCCTCCACGGAGAGCCAGCGCTTGTCGCCCTCGACGGTGTCCAGCAGGTGCTCGGCCCAGCTCCAGCCGCCCTCATTCACCTGCACCGAGCCCCGGACCGCGTACGACACCTGGCGGATCTCGACGATGTCGCCGGGCTTGAGCGTGCGCGGGTCGCCGCGGAGCGCGTCGCTGTCGGTGTCCCGGAACGGGTCTGCGGGTGCCGCCGGCCGGGTGGCCTTGCGGCCCTTGCGCGCCGCCACCACCGCCACCACGATCCCGGCGACTCCGATCAGACACCCCAGCGTCGCCACCAGGTACGCCACGAAACCATTCATGCCGACCACCTCCCCAAGTGCGTCGGCGGGAACGGTAACAACCCCGCGCACCTGCGGAAACTGATCATTTTCTGGTGACGCGGCAGCTACGGAGCGTCCCGGTGGATCGCCGGTGGGGGTGCAGGACGGGTCGGGCCGACCCCGCCGGCGAGGCGGGATCGGCCCGGGTACGACGGATCAGGCGGCGATGACGGCCAGCCCTTCCTTCGCGTCGGCCAGGTCGACCTTGACGGTGTCACCGTCCCGGATCGTGCCGGACAGGAGAGCCTTCGCCAGTTGGTCACCGATTGCGGTCTGGACCAGGCGACGCAGCGGGCGGGCTCCGTAGATCGGGTCGTAGCCGTGCTCGGCCAGCCACCCCCGAGCGGACTCGGTGATCTCCAGGCCGAGCCTGCGGTCGGCGAGGCGCCGCCGCATCCGGTCGAGCTGGATGTCGACGATGGTCCGCAGGTCGTCGCCGCGCAGCGAGGCGAAGACCACGATGTCGTCCAGCCGGTTGAGGAACTCCGGCTTGAAGTGCGACCGGACCACAGCCAGGACACCCTCCCGGCGCTGCTCGTCGGCGAGCGTCAGGTCACCGATCACCGACGACCCGAGGTTGGACGTGAGGATCAGGATCGCGTTGCGGAAGTCCACGGTGCGGCCCTGACCGTCGGTGAGCCGGCCGTCGTCGAGCACCTGGAGCAGCACGTCGAAGACGTCCGGGTGGGCCTTCTCCACCTCGTCGAGCAGGATCACCGAGTACGGCCGGCGGCGCACCGCCTCGGTGAGCTGGCCGCCCTCGGTGTAGCCGACGTAACCGGGTGGGGCACCCACCAGGCGAGCGACCGAGTGCTTCTCGCCGTACTCGCTCATGTCGATCCGGACCATCGCCCGCTCGTCGTCGAAGAGGAACTCGGCGAGGGCCTTCGCCAGCTCCGTCTTGCCGACACCGGTGGGGCCGAGGAAGAGGAAGCTGCCGGTCGGGCGATCCGGGTCGGCGATACCGGCCCGTGCCCGGCGGACCGCGTCGGAGACCGCGCCGACCGCCTCGACCTGGCCGACCACCCGGCCGCCCAGCGACTCCTCCATCCGCAGCAGCTTGGCCGTCTCGCCTTCCAGCAGCCGGCCGGCGGGGATGCCGGTCCAGGAGGCGACCACCGCGGCGATGTCGTCCGCGCCGACCTCCTCCTTGAGCATCGCGCCGTCGGCCTGGAGCTGGGCCAGCTCCTCCTCGGCCTGCCTCAACTCGACCTTGAGGGCGGGGATGCGGCCGTACCGCAGCTCGGCGGCGCGCTCCAGCTCACCGTCCCGCTCGGCCCGCTCGGCCTCGCCGCCGAGGCGTTCCAACTCCTCCTTGGCGGTGGAGAGCTTGGTGATGTGGCTCTTCTCCGTCTGCCAGCGCTCGGAGAGCACGGTGAGCTGCTCGCGCTTGTCGGCCAACTCCTTGCGCAGCCGTTCCAACCGCTCGGCGGAGGCGGCGTCCGGCTCCTTGGCCAGCGCCATCTCCTCGATCTCCAGCCGGCGGACCGCCCGCTCGATCTCGTCCACCTCGACCGGCCGGGAGTCGATCTCCATCCGGAGCCGGGACGCGGACTCGTCGACCAGGTCGATCGCCTTGTCCGGCAGGAACCGGTCGGTGATGTAGCGGTCGGACAGGGCGGCGGCGGCGACAAGCGCGGCGTCGGTGATCCGTACGCCGTGGTGCACCTCGTAGCGCTCCTTGAGCCCGCGCAGGATGCCGATGGTGTCCTCGATCGTCGGCTCGCCGACAAGCACCGGCTGGAAGCGACGCTCCAGCGCCGGGTCCTTCTCGATGTGCTCGCGGTACTCGTCGAGCGTGGTGGCACCCACCATCCGCAGCTCACCGCGGGCCAGCATCGGCTTGAGCATGTTGCCGGCGTCCATCGAGCCCTCGCCCTTGCCGGCGCCGACGACCGTGTGCAGCTCGTCGAGGAAGGTGATGACCTGCCCGTTGGAGTTCTTGATCTCCTCCAGGACGGACTTGAGGCGCTCCTCGAACTGGCCCCGGTACTGCGCGCCGGCGACCATCGCGCCGAGGTCCAGCGAGATCAGCTTCTTGTCGCGCAGCGACTCGGGCACGTCGCCGGTGACGATCCGCTGGGCGAGGCCCTCGACGATCGCGGTCTTGCCGACGCCCGGCTCGCCGATCAGCACCGGGTTGTTCTTGGTACGCCGGGAGAGCACCTGGATGACCCGGCGGATCTCGGAGTCCCGGCCGATGACTGGGTCGATCTTGCCGTCCCGGGCGCTGGCCGTCAGGTCGACGCCGTACTTGGTCAGGGCCTGGTAGGTCTGCTCCGGGTCGGCGGTGGTGACCCGGCGGTCGCCACCCCGGACGGTCGGGAAGGCGGCGACCAGGGCCTCCTCGGTGGCACCTGCCGTCGTCAGCGCGCCGGACACCGCGCCACCGACGCGGGCCAGGCCGGCGAGCAGGTGCTCGGTGGAGGTGTACTCGTCGCCCAACGGCCGGGCGATCTGCTCGGCGGCGCCGATGGCGTTGACGAACTCCCGAGCCAACGTCGGCTCGGCGATGCTCGAACCGCGGGCGGCCGGCAGGGCGTCGACCGCGCGCTGGGCGGCCCGGCGCAGCTCGGCCGGGTCGGCCCCGACGGCGCGCAACAGACCGGTGGCGGTCGAGCCATCGGTGTCCAGGAGTGACAGCAGCAGGTGCCAGGGCTCCACGGTGGCGTGACCACGCTGGTTGGCAAGCGCGACAGCGCCCGTGATGGCTTCGCGGCTCTTGGTGGTGAGTCTTTCGGTGTTCATGGGCTCCCCCGGATCGGCGTTGTCCACTGAGAAGGACACAACCAGAGTTGAGCGTATTCCACTCAACCTTAGCGCGTGACGCCCATCACTCCCGAGGACGCCACCGCCAGTCGAACTCCCCGGCCGCCGGGGGCGGGCCGGGCAGCGGGTCCGCGTCCGGCACCGTCGACAGGCCCGCCAACAGCACCGCGAGCTGGCGGCGGCGCAACTGCCCGGTCCGCTCCGCATCGGGTACGCGCACCGCCGCGCACGACTCCAGCAGCAACCCCAGATCGGGTACGACCACGTCGGGGCGAAGCCGCCCGCTGGCGCGGGCCCGTTCGAACAGGGCGGTTGCCAGCTCGTTGGCGCGCATCGCGTCCCGGCCCATCTCCTCGGTCGGGGTGAAGGTGCCGGCCAGGTGAACGGTGAGCGAGTGCACGTCGGCGTCGACCACCCGCGCCAGGAAGCCAGCGAACGCGGACCAGTCGTCCGGCTCAGCGAGGGCCGACTCGGCCTCGGCGACGTACCGGCGCAACCCGTCGTGGCAGAGCTGACGCAACAGGTCCTCCTTGCCCGCGTACCGCCGGTAGAGCGCGCTGATGCCGACGCCGGCGCGTTCGGCGACGGCGGCGATCGGGGCCTTCGGGTCGTCGAGGAAGACCGCGCGCGCGGCGTCGAGGATCACCTCGTCGTTGCGGGCGGCCTGGGCACGGCGGCCGGCAAGCGTCTTGCCGGGGGCCGTCTTTCCGGGGGTTGTCGGCATGAACCCAGTCTACCAGTGGAACGGATCGTTCCGGTCTGCTACTGTGATTGCAGAACGAAACATTCCGTTCCGAAGGAGTTCCGAGATGACCGGCACCGCGATCCGCCCGTTCCGCGTCGAGATCCCGCAGACCGACCTCGACGACCTGGCCGCCCGGCTCGGCCGCACGACCTGGCCCGCCGAGCTGCCCGGCACGGGCGACACCTACGGGATGAGCGCCGACCGGGTGCGGGCTCTCGCCGAGCGGTGGCGCGACGGGTTCGACTGGCGGGCCGTCGAGGCCCGGCTGAACGCCCACCCCCAGTTCGTCACCGAGATCGACGGCGAGCAGATCCACTTCCTGCACGTCCGGTCGCCCCGGCCGGACGCCACAGCCCTGGTGCTCACCCACGGCTGGCCCGGCTCGGTCCTGGAATACCTGGACGTGATCGCCCCGCTCACCGAGCCCAGCGACCCGGCCGCGCCCGCCTTCCACCTGGTCATCCCGTCGCTGCCCGGCTTCGGGTTCTCCGGACCCACCCGCAGCGCCGGCTGGAACCGCTTCCGCACCGCCCGCGCCTGGGCCGAGCTGATGAACCGCCTGGGGTACGACAGCTACGGCGCGGTCGGCAACGACGCCGGCTCGATGGTCGCGCCGGAGCTGGGCCGGATCGACCGGGAACACATCCTCGGCGTCCACGTCACCCAACTCTTCTCGTTCCCCTCCGGCGACCCGGCCGAGTTCGCCGGCCTCTCCGAGGCGGACCAGGCAGCGCTCGCGCACCTCCAGTGGTTCTACGAGAACAAGTTCTCCTTCAACCAGGTGCACAGCCAGCAGCCACAGACCCTGGCGTACGCGCTTGCCGACTCCCCGGTTGGTCTGCTCGCCTGGAACGCGCAACTCTTCGACGAGAGCCTGGACGCCGACTTCATCCTGGCCAACGTGGCCCTCTACTGGTTCACCGGCACGGCCGCCTCGGCGATCCGGTTCTACTGGGAGGACGCGCACGCCGGGCAACCGCCGACCGAGCCGACCACCGCGCCGACCGCGCTCGCCATGTTCCCCGGCGACTTCCAGTCCATCCGCCGCTTCGCCGATCGGGACCACGCGAACATCGCCCGATGGACCGCCTACGACAACGACGTCGAGGGTCGCGGTGACGTCGGCGGTCACTACGCCGCCCACCAGGCCACCGACGTCCTGGTCGGCGACATCCGCGAGTTCTTCGCAAGCCTCCGCTGACCGGCCCTGTCGTCGGTGCCCGCGCCCGCTCCACCGGGGGCGGGCACCTCCACGTCCGGACCCGCCCCGCTGCGCGTGCCGAGCCCCTCGCCCGGTTGATCCACTCGGCGTTCCGAAAGTCGGCGTATCCGGACCGCCCGGACACCGCGACTTCGTGAAAACCGAGTCGATCACGCCCGGAGAGACCAGACGCTTCCAAGATCTGCCTTTTGTTCACCGAGCGGTAGCCTTGGCGCGTGCGAGTACGCGTGGAACAGGTTGCCTTACCCGGCATCGGAGTGCGTCACGACCTGGTGACCGAATCCGGCCGTCGGCTCGGCGTGGTCTCCCACCGCAACGGCCGCCGGGATCTCGTTCTTTACGATCCCGACGATCCCGACTCCTGCCAGGCGGACATTCCGTTGACCGACGACGAGGCTGAGGCGCTTGCCGACATCCTCGGCGCGTCGCTGATGCTCGGCCAGCTCTCCGGGCTGCGTGAGCAGGCCGCCGGTCTGCTCACCGAGCAGATCGCCATCACGGCCGGCTCGCCGTACGTCAACCGGAAGCTCGGCGACACCAAGGCGCGTACCCGCACCAGCGCCTCCATCGTGGCGGTGCTGCGCGAAGGCGAAGTGATCGTCTCGCCACTCCCCTCCTTCCGCTTCGCGGCCGGCGACGTGGTGGTCGTTGTCGGGACCCGCAGGGGTCTCGACGGCGTGTCCGCCATCCTCGCCGACAGTGACCCGGACGGCTGAGGCGGATGCACGACTCCACCACACTGCTCGTCGAAGTCGGCGCGCTGCTGCTGCTGCTTGGCGTCCTCGGCCGGCTCAGCCGCCGGGTAGGCCTCTCACCGATCCCTCTCTACCTGCTCGCCGGGCTCGCATTCGGGCACGGCGGGTTGCTTCCGCTCGCCGCCAGCGAGGAGTTCTTCGCCGTCGGCGCCGAGATCGGCGTCATCCTGCTGCTGGTGATGCTCGGCCTGGAATACTCGGCAAACGAGCTGGTCGGCAACCTCCGCTCGGCGGCCCCGGCCGGGTTGATCGACGGCGTGTTCAACGCGCTGCCCGGCGCGGCGTTCGCCCTGCTGCTCGGCTGGGACTGGGTGGCCGCCCTGGTGCTCGGCGGCATCACCTGGGTCTCCTCCTCCGGGGTGATCGCCAAGGTTCTCGCCGACCTGGGCCGACTCGGTAACCGGGAAACCCCGGTGATCCTCTCGGTCCTGGTCATCGAGGACCTGGCGATGGCGCTCTACCTGCCGCTGGTCACCGCCGTACTGGCCGGCACCGGCCTGCTCGGCGGCGGCATCGCACTCGCCGTCGCGGTGGGCACCGTGCTGCTCGTGCTCGTCGTCGCCATCCGGTACGGCCACCTCATCTCGTCCGCCCTGTCGGCGAAGGATCCGGAGGCGCTGCTGCTGGGCGTACTCGGTCTGACTTTGCTGATCGCCGGCCTCGCGGCGAAGCTTCAGGTGTCGGCGGCGGTCGGGGCGTTCCTGGTCGGCATCGCGCTCTCCGGCCCGGTGGCGCACCACGCGACCGAGTTGCTCTCCCCGCTGCGGGACCTGTTCGCCGCGGTGTTCTTCGTCTTCTTCGGCCTGGTCACCGACCCACGGGACATCCCGCCGGTGTTGCTGCCGGCGCTCGCGCTGGCGGTGGTCACGATGGCGACGAAGACGCTCACCGGTTACCTCGCCGCCCGCCGGGTCGGCATCGCGGAACCCGGTCGATGGCGGGCCGGCCTGGCACTCGTACCTCGCGGTGAGTTCTCCATAGTCATCGCCGGGCTCGCGGTGGCCGCCGGGAGCGTCGAGCCGCGGTTGGCGGCGTTGGCCGCGACGTACGTCCTGATCACCGTGGTGACCGGGCCGATCCTCGCCCGGCTGCCGGACTTCCCGTGGTTCAAGCGGTGGCTGCGTACCCGCGCGGCGGCCCAGCGGCGGAAGACCACCCCGGCCGTCGACTCACTGCCCTGAGGTCCACCTGAACGCCGCTGCCGCGTGGGTCGCACCCTCGCGGAGGTAGAAGCGGTGCGCCTCGGTGCGGGCGAGGCCGGACTCCAGGAAGACGTAGTCGGCACCCTGTTCGTCCGCCCACGCCCTGGCCGCCGCCAGGAGGCTGGAGCCGACGCCCCGGGAGCGCCATTCGGGGTGCACGGCGAGATCTTCGATGGAAGCCCTACGGCCGAAGCGCACCGAGAGGATGTCCAGGTAGACGCTTGCCACGCCGACCAACTGATTCTCCTGCGATCGAGCTTCGAAGAGCGCGACGTTTCCGTCGGCGAGTATCTGCGCGGTCCGCGTGACGGCGCGGTCGTGGTCCCAATCCTCGGGACGGCGACCGGGAGGGGCGAAAAGCCATTCCAGCCCCGTGACGAACTCGGCCTCGGCACCTCGCTGGAACCGTTGAACGTGGACTGTCATAGGGGCATCATCTGCCGCGCTGTCGATGCAATGGACCCGCCCGCGCCAACAGTTGCGGAATTGCTCCTCGCGGGTACTACCGCAGCACCCGACGGCGCGTTACCGTTTCGCCGCAGCAGCCAGGGTCCGTAGGCAGCGTTGCCACACGCGGGCGAGAGCGGAAGGTTGGCCGGTGAGCGTGCAGGAGTCGACGTTCCACGGCTTCGCCAACCCCGTCGATCCGAGTCCGGCGGAGTTGCGAGCTTGGGCGTACAAGCCCGATTCGGTGCCGTTGGCTTCGATGCCACCCGACTGGGACCTGTTGGTCTCCGGCGATCGACTGGTGCTGACACTCTTCGAGTTGGCGATGGATCCGACCTGCCCGGCCCGGCGTTTCGCCCTGCACTGCCTCTACATCTACGCGGCCGACGGCATCCGGACGAACTTCCGGGCCCATCCCAAGCGCCGCTTCCGCAAGCTCGTCGAGCAGGCCGAGCGGGACGGCGACGAGCTGATGAAGATCTGGGCGCACAACGGGCGGGTGCTGCTGGCCCGCCCGGACCTCTTCGTCTACCGGGACTGGTGCGAGGGCGGCCTGGTCCGCGAGAACCGCCGCCTCGGCTGAGCTGGATTTTCGGCAATCGACGGCGGGGCGGGGTTGATGTTCGCGCCCCTATGGAGCTGATGTCGTAGACGAGTCGGGCCGGCCCGCTCGGATCGATTCACGCCGGCCCGCTCGGATCGATCGCGACAGAGCCGCGGCGTGATGTCGTAAACGATTCAGCTCCAAAGGGCCCGCGAAGAGGTAGGGCATTCGTCGCGGAAACAACGCCCCCGGGTCCGCGTCCCGGCCCGCACTCGGGACGACGTGCGGGCCCGGACCCCCACTCGGGACGACGAACGGGCCGGGACCCCCCGTGGGTCCCGGCCCGCACGTGGTCACCGGTCAGTCCTGCTTGTGTTCGGTTTCGGCTCGGTTCTTGTCGCCGCCGTGGTCGCCCTGTTCGGCGAACCGGCCCGCGACGATCCGGTCCCGGTAGGTCCCCTCGGTCACCTTGTCGAACTTCTTGCGGACGGTTTCGGCCAGGTTCTCCAAGCGGTCCTCGGTCTGCTGGGCCACCTTCTTCGCCGGCTCCGCCATCGCTCCCCCTCGCCACGCGGGTAGGTCCGAAATAGGCCGATTGCACCCGTATCAACAGGCTAACCGAAGCGGCCCGGACCGCGCCGGGGAATCCGGTGCGGTCCGGGCCGAAGAGACAGCGTCGGGTGAGCGGCAGGTCAACGATCGGGAGTACGGCGAGGTCGCCAGACCACCAGAGCGGTGGACGTGCGATTGGTCGGCACCAGGTCACGTCCCGGAAAGCGGGCGAGTGACTCCAGCTCGGCCACCCGCCGGTAGGCGGCGTCCAGCTCCGCCTCCAGGCGGGCCACCCGCTGCTGCGCCTGCTCCAGCAGCCGCTCCAGCCCGATGATCCGCTTGACGCCGGCCAGGTTGACCCCTTCGTCCTGACTGAGCCGCTGCACCTCGCGCAGCAGCACCACGTCGCGGACGCTGTACCGACGCCCGCCGCCAGCGGCCCGACCGGGCTGCACCAGCCCCAGTCGGTCGTACTGGCGCAGGGTCTGTGGGTGCATCCCCGCCATCCGCGCCGCAACCGAGATCATCAGCACCTTGGCCTCGTAGGCAGGGTCACCCGAACCGAGGAACTCGCCCGACATCCCGCTCACCTCCGCGTCCCTTCCACCGGACTAACTGACCCGACGCACCCGCGCCTCAAGATGTTCCCGTGACGCTGGCGGGCTCTGCTCGGCGAACGCCTCCAGCGCGGTGCGCGCTTCGTCGGACAACCGGGCCGGCACCACCACGTCCAACGTCACGAGCAGGTCGCCGGCCTGCCCGTCGCGGCGAACCACACCCTTGCCCCGGGCGCGCAGCACCCGGCCGCTGGGCGTCCCCGGCGGGACCCGCAGGGTCACCGCGCCGTCGAGCGTGGGCACCCGCAGGTCCGTGCCGAGCACGGCCTCCGCGAAGGTGATCGGCACGCTCAGCGTCAGGTCGTCACCGGTACGCCCAAACAGCTCGTCCGGCCGAACCTTGACGTGCACGAACAGGTCACCGGCCGGACCGCCGCGCTCGCCTGGCTCACCGCGCCCGGTCAGCCGGATGCGCTGACCGTCGGCCACGCCGGCCGGGAAGCGCACGTTCATGGTGCGTGTCTTGGTGACACCGCCGCTGCCGTGGCACTCGGGGCACTTCTCCTCGACCACAGTGCCGACGCCCTGGCAGTTGCGGCACGGCTCGGAGAAGCTGAACGACCCCTGGTTGCGGGTGGTCACGCCGGCACCGTGGCAGACCGGGCAGGTCCGCGGCTGGGTGCCGGGCTTGGCCCCGTTGCCGTGGCAGGTTTCGCAGACGCCCGGCGCGCGCAGCGTCAGGGGCAGCGTCACCCCGCGCACCGCGTCGCCGAAGTCAAGTGCCACCTCGGTCTCCACGTCCCGGCCACGGCCCGGACCGCGTGGCGCCGCCTGCCCACCACCCTGACCGCCGGTGAAGATCGAGCTGAACAGGTCCTGGAAGCCGGTGCCTCCGAAGCGGCGGTCGCCGCCCCCGCCACCGCCGAACATGTCGGAGACGTCGAACGGCATGCCGCCCGGCTGACCCGCGCCGCGGGCGTTGCGCCGGAACGCGCCCGAGCCGAACAGCGAGCGCATCTCGTCGTACTCGCGGCGGCGGCCGGAGTCCGACAGCACGTTGTACGCCTCGGACGCGGCCTTGAACCGCTCCTCCGCCTTGGCGTCACCCGGGTTGTGGTCCGGGTGCGACTCCCGGGCCACCTTGCGGTACGCCTTCTTGATGTCATCCGCGGAGGCGGCCTTGTCCACGCCGAGCACGGCGTAGAAGTCCTTCTCGATCCAGTCCTTGGAACTCACCGGTCCACCCCCTTTCGACCGTCGCGGCCCGGCCGTCCCGCCCACCGCGCGGCGGTGGGCGAGACGGCCCGGTCACTGCTTCGCACTATTCCGGGTCCGCGACCGCGACCAGCGCGGGGCGCAGCAGCCGCTCACCGAGCTGGTAGCCGCGCCGCATGACCTGAACGCAGGTCGGCTCGGTGACCTCGGCCGAGGTCTGGTGCGCGACCGCCTCGTGGCGGGTCGGGTCGAACGGGTCGCCCTGTTCACCGAAGGCGTTCAGGCCGAACTTGCCGAGCGCGGTGGTGAGCTGTTCCGCCACCGTGCCGAACGGCCCGACCAGGTCGCCGTGTTCCCGAGCCCGGTCCAGGTCGTCGAGGATCGGCAGCAGCGCGGCCAGCACCGAGCCGGTCGCCTGCTCCTGCACCAGGTTGCGGTCGCGGTCGACCCGCTTGCGGTAGTTGGCGTACTCCGCCGACACCCGCTGCACGTCCCGGGTCCGCTCGTCCAACTCGGCCCGGAGCGCCTCCAGCTCGGCGCCGAGGGACGTGCCCGTGGGGACGCCGTCCACCGGCTGTGCCGGGGCATCCACCACCGGCGGGCCGGACGGCTCCGGCCCGTCGGTGGAGTTGACCTCGACCTCGATCTCGTCGACCACTACCTCGGCATCCTCGACCAGGCCCTCGGCCGGCACACCGGTCTCCGCGTCGGCGGCGGTGCCCTCCGGCTCCGCCGTGTCGACGAGCTTGCGCTTGTTGCGGATGACGACCCGCTCCCCGTCGCCGGTGGTCGGCTCCGTGGGCGCGGAGCCACCCGGCGTCGACCCGGTGTCGCCCGGGTCGGCGGCTCGTGGCTTCTGCGTCATGCGGCTACCTCATCCCCTTCGCCGTGGACACGTGTCGGAGGCCGAGTGTCACTTCTTGCCGTCCTCGTCCACGATTTCCGCGTCGACCACGTCGTCGGCGCCGCCGGACTGCGGGCCAGGCTGGGCGCCGGTCGCACCCGGGCCGGCCTCGCCACCCGGCTGCTGACCCTGCTCGGCCTGCTGCGAGTAGAGCAGCGAACCGGCCTGCTGGGAGACCTGGGCCAGCTTCTCGTGCGCCGACTTGATCTTCTCGATGTCCTGACCGCCGAGGGCGCCGCGCAGCTCGCCGAGCGCCTCGTTGAGCTGCTCCCGGTTTTCACCGGGCAGCTTGTCGCCGCTCTCGGCGAGGAACTTCTCGGTCTGCCACTGGAGCGCCTCGGCCACGTTGCGGGTCTCGGCGTCGTCGCGACGGCGCTTGTCCTCCTCCGCGTGCTCCTCGGCGTCCCGGCGCATCCGCTCGATGTCGTCCTTCGGCAGCGAGGAGCCGCCGGTGATCGTCATCTTCTGTTCCTTGCCGGTGCCCAGGTCCTTGGCGTGCACGTTGACGATGCCGTTGGCGTCGATGTCGAAGGCGACCTCGATCTGCGGCACGCCGCGCGGCGCCGGCGGGAGGCCGGTCAGCTCGAAGGTGCCGAGCTTCTTGTTGTAGGCCGCGATCTCGCGCTCACCCTGGAAGACCTGGATCAGCACCGACGGCTGGTTGTCGTCCGCCGTGGTGAAGACCTCGGAGCGCTTGGTCGGGATGGTGGTGTTGCGCTCGATCAGCTTGGTGAAGATGCCGCCCTTGGTCTCGATGCCCAGGCTCAGCGGGGTCACGTCGAGCAGCAGGACGTCCTTGACCTCACCCTTGAGCACACCGGCCTGGAGGGCGGCGCCGACGGCGACGACCTCGTCCGGGTTGACGCCCTTGTTGGGGTCGCGACCGGTGAGCTGCTTGACCAGGTCGGTCACGGCGGGCATCCGGGTCGAGCCGCCGACCAGGATGACGTGCTCGACGTCGGAGATCTTGATCCCGGCGTCCTTCACGGCCTGCTCGAACGGGCCCTTGCAGCGGTCCAGCAGGTCCTGCGTCATCCGCTGGAACTCGGCGCGGCTGAGCGTCACGTCGAGGTGCAGCGGGCCGGCCGCGCCGGCGGTGATGTACGGCAGGTTGATGTTGGTGGTGGTGGCGGCGGACAGCTCGATCTTGGCCTTCTCGGCGGCCTCACGGAGGCGCTGGAGGGCCATCTTGTCCTGACCGAGGTCGATGCCGTGCTCACCACGGAACGTCTTGACCAGGTGGTCGATGATCCGCTGGTCCCAGTCGTCGCCGCCGAGGTGGTTGTCACCGCTCGTCGACTTGACCTCGATGACGCCCTCGGCCAGCTCCAGCAGCGACACGTCGAAGGTGCCGCCACCGAGGTCGAAGACCAGGACGGTCTGCTCCTTGGAGCCCTTGTCCAGCCCGTACGCCAGGGCGGCGGCGGTCGGCTCGTTGACGATCCGCAGCACGTTGAAGCCGGCGATCTCGCCAGCCTCCTTGGTGGCCTGGCGCTGGCTGTCGTTGAAGTAGGCCGGGACGGTGATCACCGCGTCGGTGATCTGCTCGCCCAGGTACGCCTCCGCGTCCCGCTTGAGCTTCATCAGCGTCCGGGCCGAGATCTCCTGCGGGGTGTACTTCTTGCCGTCGATGTCGACGGACCAGTTCGTGCCGACCTCGCGCTTGACCGAGCGGATCGTCCGGTCCGGGTTGGTCACCGCCTGGCGCTTGGCGACCTCACCGACGAGCACCTCCCCGTTGCGGGCGAACGCGACGATCGACGGGGTCGTCCGCGAGCCCTCAGCGTTGGCGATGACGGTGGGCTCACCGCCCTCGAGAACGCTGACGCAGGAGTTCGTCGTGCCGAGGTCGATACCGACCGCACGTGCCATCTTCGCTTCCTCGCTTCGTAAGGTTGTGCAGGTGACGGGCGCTGCCCGTTGCTGCCTGGCGGGCACCGCCCGCAGCGGGCCACACCACAAGTTGAGTGAACTTGACTCAATAGTGCCACGCGTTGGCGAATCGTCAAGTCGAGTTGAGTCAACCCGACGCAACCCAGCCGTTACTACCGTCCGGTTGTCTTCTCTTGCATCGGTCGGGCACGCTTTAGCGGTGACGACGCACGGCGATTCCGCCACCCGTTCCGGCGCGCCCGCCGTCGCAGCCCGCACCGGTCCGCCGGACGCCGCGGAGGAGCCGCCCGCCACCACCGGGGACGACGGCCTCCCCGGCGCCCTGTCGGGCCTCCGGGAGGCGATCGGTGCGACCCGGTACCCCCTCGCGCTGCCCTCCGCCGGCCCCGCCCGGCACACCGCCACCGCCCTCACCGACCAGCTCGACGACTACCTGCTGCCCCGACTCGCCCGGTTGGACGCCCCGCTGCTCGTGGTGGTCGGCGGCTCCACCGGCGCGGGCAAGTCGACGCTTGTCAACAGCCTGGTCAAGGCCCGGGTCAGCGCCGCCGGCGTGCTCCGACCGACCACCCGCTCCCCGGTGCTGGTCTGCAACCCGTCCGACGCGGCGTGGTTCCGGCAGGGCGACCTGCTGCCCGGCCTGACCCGCACCACCGAGCCGAGCGACGACCCCCGCGCGCTGCACCTCGTCACCGCCCCCGCCCTCCCCGCCGGGCTGGCCTTCCTCGACGCGCCCGACATCGACTCGGTGGTCGACGCCAATCGGGCGCTCGCCACCCAACTGCTGGCCGCCGCCGACCTCTGGCTCTTCGTCACCACCGCCGCCCGGTACGCCGACGCGGTGCCCTGGGAGCTGCTGCGCAGCGCCCGGGCGCGCGGCGCGGTGATCGCCATGGTGCTGGACCGGGTGCCCGCCGAGGCCAGCGACGAGATCGCCGCGCATCTCGCCGAGATGCTCGCCGAGCAGGACCTCGGCCGGGCACCGCTGTTCGTGTTGCCGGAGACCTGGGTCGACGGCCAGGGGCTGCTGCCCGAGGGCGTGACCGCCTCGCTTGCCGACTGGTTCGCCCGGCTGGCCGGCGACGCGGACGCCCGCTCGGCGGTGGTCCGCCAGACGCTGGACGGGGCGCTGGCCGCGCTCCACCCCGCCGTCGAGGAGCTGGCCGACGCCGCCGACGAGCAGGTCACCGCCGCCGCCGAGCTGGACGAACGGGTCCGGGCCGCGTACCGGGGTGCCGAGCGCACCGTCGAACAGGGGCTTCAGGACGGCCGACTGCTCCGGGGTGAGGTGCTCGCCCGCTGGCAGGAGTTCGTCGGCACCGGGGAGTTCTTCCGAACGCTTGAGGCACGGATCGGCCGACTCCGGGACCGGGTCGTGGCCGCTGTCACCGGCCGGCCGGCACCCGCCGTCGAGCTGCGCAACGCCATCGAGTCGCAGTTGGTCACGCTGCTGCGCGGGGTGGCCTCGGAGGCCGCCGAATCGGCGTACACGGCATGGAAGGCGCACCCGGCGGGCAGCGGACTGCTCGATCCGGCGCTCGCCCACCCGAGCGACGACCTGAGCGAGCGCGCCGAACGGATGGTCCGGGACTGGCAGCGCGGGGTGTTGGAGCTGGTCCGGGTCGAGGGCGGCGACAAGCGGTTCGTGGCCCGCACCGCCGCGTACGCGGTGAACGCCACAGGCCTGGCCGTGATGATCGCCGTCTTCGCCTCCACCGCGTTCATCCCGACCGGGCTGGAGCTGGCCACCGGGGCCGGCACCACCGTCGCCGCGCAGGCCGTGCTCCAGGCGATCTTCGGCGACCAGGCGGTGCGTACCCTGGCCGCCAAGGCCCGCACCGACCTGCTGGCCCGGGTGCGGACGCTGCTCGACGCGGAGGCCGACCGGTTCCTCAGTCGCACCGCGGACGCCCGCCCCGCCGAGGACGCCGGCGACAGGCTGCGCCGGGCCGCCGGCCGGGTCGAGCTGGCCCGGCACCGCAGCGGCCTGTCCGCCGGCGGCGACACCCAGCCGGCCCGTGACGAGGAGGGCTCCCGGTGACCAACATCACCGGCCGGGTACGCGAGGCGTTCCGCGGTGACCAGCGGGTGGACGCCGACGCGCTCATCGCCCGACTGGAGGCGGTGCGGCGCTTCCTGACCGCGGTGGACGGCCTGCTGCCCGACGCCGAGCTGGTGCCCGCGCACACCCTGGTCGAGCGGGCCGGCACCCGGCTGACGCTGTCCCGGGACCACACAGTGGTCGCACTGGCCGGTGCCACCGGCAGTGGCAAGTCGAGCCTCTTCAACGCGTTGGCCCAGTTGGAACTCTCACCGGTGGGGGTTCGCCGGCCCACCACCGGTGTCACCCACGCCTGCGTGTGGGGGCAGTTGTCGGGCGCCAACCAGTTGCTCGACTGGATCGGCGTGCTGCCCCGGCACCGCTTCGTCCGGGAGAGCGCCCTGGACGCGGACGACGAGACGGCGCTGCACGGGCTGGTCCTGCTCGACCTGCCCGACTTCGACTCGGTGCAGCGCTCCCACCGCCTGGAGGTGGACCGGCTCCTCGGCCTGGTCGACCAGGTGGTCTGGGTGGTCGACCCGCAGAAGTACGCCGACCGGGTCATCCACGACAGCTACCTGCGCGAGTTCCACAGACACCGCGACGTCACAGTGGTCGTGCTCAACCAGGCCGACCGACTGCCCCCGGCCGAGGTGCCCCGGGTCCTGGACGACCTGCGTCGCCTGCTCGACACGGACGGGCTGACCGGGGTGCCGCTGCTGTCCACCACCGCCATCGACCCGGCCGGCATGGTGGGGTTGCGCGGCGCGCTGGAGCGGACCGTCGCCGAGCGGCAGGCCGCGCTTCGCCGACTCGCGGGTGACGTCGACACGGTTGTCGCAGGCCTGGACGAGCTGGTCGGCTCGGCCCGCCCGGCGGAGGGACCGGACGACTCGACGGTCGACGGGCTGAACCGGGCGTTGGCCGGGGCGGCCGGCGTGCCCGCGGTCACCAACGCGGTGGAGCAGGCGTACCGGCATCGGGCCGGCGCGGCCACCGGATGGCCAGTGGTCCGGGGTTGGCGGCGGCTGCGACCCGACCCGCTGCGTCGGCTGCACCTGCCCGGCCCGAGCGGCGACCGGGACGACCCGGCGGAGAGCCTTGTCGCGGCCACCTCGGTCCCGGAACCGTCGGCCGCCCAGCGCTCGGCGCTGGGCCTGGCGATCCGCGCGGTGGCCGACCGGGCAGCCGCCGACCTGCCCGCCGCCTGGCCCGGCGCGGTGACCTCGGCCGCCCGGTCCCGCCTCGGTGACCTGCCGGACGCGCTGGACCGCTCGATCGCCGGCACCGACCTCGGCCTGGGCCGTCGACCGCTGTGGTGGCGGGTCGTCGGCGGTGTGCAGTGGTTGGTCACCCTCGCCGCCGTGGTCGGGCTCGGCTGGCTGGTGCTCGGGTACGCGCTGCGGGCCCTGGGCCTGCCGGCGCTGGACAACCCGACGGTCGGTCAGGTGCCGCTGCCCACCCTGCTGCTGCTCGGTGGCCTGCTGGCCGGGCTGCTGGTGGCGGCGCTGACCCGGCCGGTGGTGCGCTGGGCTGCCCGGAGTGCCCGAGCCCGCGCCGAGCAACGGTTGACGGCGAAGGTCGCACTGGTCGGCGACGAGTACGTGCTGACGCCGGTGCGGACCGTGCTCGGTTCGTACGCGCAGGCGCGCGACGCGCTGCGGGACGCCGCCCGCCGCTGACGCCCCGCGCGGCTCGCTACCGCTCTCCATCGGCCCTGGGCGGCGTAGGGTCGGAGCATGGCCACGCCTGAGACCCCCTACGACGCGGTGCTGCACGCCGCACGCGACGTGACCAAGCTGGAGTCCGCCCTCGACGCCGAGATGCTCGGCAGCGCGCTTCTGGGCAGTGTCTACGCCATCGCGGAGACCGACCGCGACACCGCCGTACGGGAGTTCGTCACCGGGTTCCTCGCCGCCACCGCCCGCCGCCGGATCGCGGCGGCCACGACCATCCGGCAGGTCTTCGCCGCGCTCGTCCCGAACGCCGAGGGCACCGAGCGGGTCCGTCCGGGCAGCCAGGCGCCCGCCTGGTCCGGGCAGCTCGGCCGGGTGCACCTCACCGGCACCTGGGCGTACGGCGACGTGTACGGCGACCAGACCTCCTATCTCGCCACCTTCGCCTACGACGACGCGTCGGGTGGCGCCGAGCACGCGTTGGTGGCCCTGGTGGATCACAACATCGGGATCACCAAGGACATCTTCGTCGGCGGGCCGGCGGAACGGATCCTGGACCAGGTCCGGCAGATGTGCGCCGACGACGAGTTGACCTGGTTCCGTACCGAGAATCCGGCCCGACTGCGGGGCGAGGTGGCCCGCCACCTCGCGGTGACCGACGACCTGAGCGAGTTGCCGGGCGAGGGTTCCCTCGCGACCGACCGGGCGCTTGTCGGTGCCCGGCTGGCGATGCTGCCCACCGCGGCCGACCCGACCGGCCCGGCGGCGGTCGAGCCGCTCTCCGCGGCCGAGCGCACCGACCTGGTCCGGCAGTTCCTCGCCGCGCCGGAGGCTGCCCGCTTCGGGCTGGACTCCGTCGACGGGGCGGAGTTGGCCTCACTGCACTTCTGCCTGAGCCTGGTGCTCGACCACTCGGCGAGCTTCCCGGACGGCGATCCGATGCGGTGGAGCCCGGCGGTGTCCGGGTTGTTCCTGCTCGACTGGGTGCACCGCCGGGCGGTGCTGGACATGGACGACGCGGCGATGCTGCCCCGGGTGCTGCGCGCCTGGGCGCGGTACGCGTCACGCCAGCGCGGGCTGCCGGAGGCGGCGGCGACGCGTACCGACGAGGCGATCGAGGAGATGGTGCCGGAGTTCGCCCGCCTCTACTCGACGGGTGAGCGGCGCAGCCCGGCGACCGCCGCGGTGGCGCAGTTGATGGCCGACGGGGTTGACCCGGACGACCCGGCCGCTCTGGACGCCTGGATCGAGGCGAACCGGCACCGCCTCGCCGACGACGGCGCCTGACGGTTTTCCGGGGCGGGCGGCACCTCGCCCGTCCCGGGTCCGCGCCCCAGCGGCGGGCCCCGGTCGCGAGCAGTTCCGGTCAGCGCAGCGCGCCGAAGACCCCCGCGGCGATCAGAGCGCCGAGCACACCACCGGCGAGCACCTGCGACACCGTGTGGTCCCTGAGCCGCACCCTGGACCAGCCGACCAACACCAGCAGCGGCGCGGCGACGACCAGCCGGGTCCCGAAGGTCAGCATCAGGATGACAAGTGTGCCGGCGGCCACCGCCGAGTGGATCGACATCTTCCACCAGTGGCTCACCGACACGCTGACCACGAGACCGACCAGCCCGGCCACGGCCAGCGCCAGCACCGGGCGGGGCGCGCCGAGCACGATGAGCAGGGCGAGTCCTGCCGTCACCGAGGCGAGGCCGACCAGCAGCGGCGCACGGCGCTGCTCCCGGCGGCCGACGTGGTGGTCGGTGAGGCGGCCACGGCGTACCCCGCCGACGACGTAGGCGAACGGAATGCCGATGACGAAGAGCGTGGCGAGCAGACCCCAGACCAGGCCCTGACCCGGTCGGCGCGCGCTGTGCCAGCTCACGGTGACGATCAGCAGCGACACGAGCACGGCCGGCGCGCTCACCTCGGTGACCAGCCGGGCGAGCCGCAGCCCCGGGCCGGGCCGGGTCGTGACCGGGCGGAGTCCCGCACCGCCGCCCACGCCACCCCCTCCGGTACGTGCCTCCGCCGGCGCACCGCCGGCACCGGTCACCGTACCGTCGCGGACACCGCGGGGTGCGTCGGTCAGGCCACTGGGGAACGACTGATCGGGGGCGTCGGCGGAACGCCCGTGGGCGACGGGACCGCTGGGCCGGGCCGGCTGGTCGGTGTGGCCGGGGCGGCGGGTGGCCCGGGGGTGGTGACCGGCACTGACGGCGCCCTGGTCGGCACGGCGGTCGCGGTGGGGACGTCCGTCGGCGTGGGCGTCGGGTCCATCGTGGGCGTCGGGTCCATCGTGGGAGTCGGCTCCGTGGTGGGGGTCGGGTCCGTCGTGGGCGTCGGGTCGATCGTCGGGGTCGGGGTCGGGTCGGGATCCGTCGGATCGGGTTCGGTGGGGTCAGGGTCGGTCGGGTCGGGGTCCGGGGGGTCGGTCGGCGTACCGGTGGTCGGCGGTGGCGGCGGACCGGGCGGGGGGACGGCCGGCCAGGTGCCGCGGGTGGGCTTCGGCGCCAGCGGCGGGTAGGTCGGCGGCCGGCCGGGCCCCGGGCCGGTAACCGTTTCCGATGCGGGCCTCTCCGAGGTACGGCGGGGAGCGGCGGGCAGCCAGCCGCTGGTCGGGCCGACGCTTGGTGTGCCGGGTGGCGGGAGCGCCGGCTGGCTGGTCATCGGCATCGGGATCACCACCGGCCCGATCGACGGAGTCGGAATGAACGGGGTGCTGCTGTCGGGCAGCGCGGTGCTGCCCGGGGTGGCCGAGCCCGCGCTTATCGCGGCGAGGATGGGCATCGACGCGGTGCCGGCCAGCAGTGCGACGGTGAGCAGATAGCCCCGGGAGGGGCCGCCCGCGCCGGGGGCGCGGTGGACACCGACCACCCGGCGGTAGCCACCGGCCGACCGATGCCGGCCGAGCGCCGGTGTGCCGGGACCATCACCTGGCTCGTGCACCGCACACCCCTTGTCGTCGGCTGTCGGAGGACATGGACGCCCACGCGAACGACTGGCCGCCATCGCCGCCGGGCTCGCGCGTCAGGCATGAAAGCCGCATATAACCCGATAGACGTAATCCTGCGGGAATCAGCCTGGCCCAGTTACCGTCCGTCAGCCAACCTCCACCGCGTGTCGACACGCCGGGCTGACCGAACCGTGACGAATCATCGCCGGAACGCCTCGGAACCACAGGCCGGTAGGAGGGCGACAAACAGCGGCAAAGGGTGGGCTGTCGGAATCCGGGCCGGGCGTACTGTGGGCGCGCTCACCTGCTCTGCGAATATGGAGCACGACGGCAACGCAGCCGTGACCTCCGCGCACCCTCGCGGCAGGCGCGGCCCGGCGCCGGCGCTCCCGATCCGGGTTCGGCCAGAACCCGGCTCACGCCGTGCGGCAACCCCCACCGGGGCTAGGCGCGGCCGCCAGGAACCGGTCCGGCAAGAGCCGGGCAGGCGCACGAGTTGCGTGGCCGGGTGACCCCCCGGTGCCGACGCAGACACGACAGGGAGAGACCGATGGCAAAGGGCGACCCCGGGGGCACCACCCGCGGCAGGCGGGCGGCACCCCGCTCCAAGAAGGGCACGGCCGGCGACCCCGAGCTGGTGCAGTTGCTCACCCCCGACGGCGAGCGGATCGACAGCGTCACCGGGCCGGACGGCACCGAATACCGCGTCGACTTCACCGACGAGGAATACCGCGGCCTCTACCGCGATCTGGTGCTGGTCCGCAAGCTGGACGCCGAGGCGACCGCCCTCCAGCGCCAGGGCGAGCTGGGCCTCTGGGCCAGCCTGCTCGGCCAGGAGGCCGCGCAGGTCGGGTCGGGACGGGCACTGCGGACGCAGGACATGGCCTTCCCGACCTACCGGGAGCACGGCGTCCTCTACTGCCGGGGCATCGACCCGATCATGCCGCTGGGCCTGTTCCGCGGTGTCGACCAGGGCGGTTGGGACCCGAACGAGTTCAAGTTCAACATGTACACGATCGTCATCGGCGCGCAGACCCTGCACGCGACCGGCTACGCCATGGGCATCACCATGGACGGCAAGACCGGCACCGACGACGGCGAGGCGGCGATCGCCTACTTCGGCGACGGGGCCACCAGCCAGGGCGACGTGAACGAGGCGTTCGTCTGGGCGAGCGTGTTCAACGCCCCGCTCGTGTTCTTCTGCCAGAACAACCAGTACGCGATCTCCGAGCCGCTTGAGCGGCAGACCCGCGTCCCGCTCTACCAGCGGGCCGCCGGCTTCGGCTTCCCCGGCGTACGGGTGGACGGCAACGACGTGCTCGCCTCGTACGCGGTCACCCGCACGGCGCTCGACAACGCCCGCCACGGGCAGGGCCCCAGCCTGATCGAGGCGTACACCTACCGGATGGGCGCGCACACCACCTCCGACGACCCGACCCGCTACCGGATCGCCAGCGAGGTCGAGGCGTGGCAGGCCAAGGACCCGATCACCCGGGTCAAGGCCTTCCTGGAGAAGCAGCAGATCGCCGACGCGTCCTTCTTCGCCGAGGTCGACGAACAGGCCCGCCGCGAGTCGGTGCACCTGCGCGAGCGGGTGCTCGACATGCCCAACCCCGAGCCGGTGACGATGTTCGACCACGTCTACCCGAACGGGTCGCCGCTGCTCGACAAGCAGCGTGCGCAGTTCAGCCGCTACATGGAGTCCTTCGAGGGGAGCGCCCACTGATGGCCACTGAGACGCTCACCATCGGCAAGGCCCTCAACACCGGTCTGCGCCGCGCCCTGGAGAACGACCCCAAGGTCATCATCATGGGCGAGGACGTCGGCAAGCTCGGCGGCGTCTTCCGGATCACCGACGGGCTCCAGAAGGACTTCGGCGACCAGCGGGTGATCGACACCCCGCTTGCCGAGTCCGGCATCATCGGCACCGCTGTCGGTCTCGCCATCCGCGGCTACCGGCCGATCTGCGAGATCCAGTTCGACGGCTTCGTCTACCCCGCGTACGACCAGATCGTGTCGCAGGTGGCGAAGATGCACTACCGCTCCGGCGGTCGGCTCAACATCCCGATGGTGATCCGGATCCCGTACGGCGGTGGCATCGGCGCTGTCGAGCACCACTCCGAGTCGCCCGAGGCGTACTTCGCGCACACGGCCGGCCTGAAGGTGGTGACCTGCGCCAACCCGCAGGACGCGTACGTGATGATCCAGCAGGCCGTCGCCTCGGACGACCCGATCGTCTTCCTGGAGCCCAAGCGGCGCTACTGGGAGAAGGGGCCTGTCGACCTGGACGCGCCGTTGTCCGAGGCGTACCCGCTGCACTCGGCCCGTGTGGTGCGGCCCGGCACCGACGTGACGGTGCTGGCCTACGGGCCGATGGTGCGGACGTGCCTCGAGGCGGCGACCGCCGCCGCGGAGGACGGCCGGGAGCTGGAGGTCATCGACCTGCGTTCACTCTCCCCGCTCGACCTGGCGGCGGCGTACGAGTCGGTGAAGCGCACCGGTCGAGCGGTAGTGGTGCACGAGGCGCCGTCGAACATCGGCCTCGGTGCCGAGCTGGCCGCCCGGATCACCGAGGAGTGCTTCTACTCCCTGGAGTCGCCCGTGTTGCGGGTGACCGGCTTCGACACCCCCTACCCGGCCGCCCGGGTGGAGGAGGAGTACCTGCCCGACCTCGACCGGGTGCTCGACGCCGTCGACCGCACCTTCGGCTGGTGAGCGACATGTCCCGGATCAAGACGTTCAACCTGCCCGACCTGGGCGAGGGGCTGACCGAGGGCGAGATCCTGGCCTGGCTGGTCAAGGTCGGTGACACGATCGAGCTGAACCAACCGATCGTCGAGGTCGAGACGGCCAAGGCGGCGGTGGAGATCCCGGCGAAGTGGGCCGGGCAGGTGCAGGCGATCCACCACCCGGAGGGCACCACTGTCGAGGTCGGTACGCCGATCATCGCGATCGACACCGACCCGGGTGCCGGCCCGCTGGAGACGCCGTCGACGACGGCGACGCCCACCGGCGATCTCCCCACTCCGTCGGCGGCTTCGCTGGCGGCTGTGGAGTTGGCCCCGGCCGAGGGCATGATCGAGCCGGGCCTGATCGGCGGTGCCGCCCCCGGCGGGCGGACGGCGGTGCTGGTGGGCTACGGCCCGCGTACCACCGCCGCGAAGCGCCGGCCCCGCAAGGGTGCCGTCCCGACGCAGGCCGAGGCGCCTGTCGCGCCGGCACCGGTCACGCCGGCACCGGTCACGCCGCAGCCGGTCGGTAACGGCAACGGCGGTCCGGTGACGGGCGGGCTCGTGTTGGCCAAGCCGCCGGTACGCAAGCTCGCCAAGGACCTCGGCGTCGACCTGAGCACGCTCACCGGGTCCGGGCCGCTGGGCTCGATCACCCGGGAGGACGTGCAGCGGGCGGTGAACAGTCCCGTCGTGGTGGCGGAACCTCTCGCGGCGACGACGGCCCCCAGCTTCGGCGCTGACCGGGAGCAACGCATCCCGGTCAAGGGGGTCCGAAAGCTCACCGCCGAGAACATGTCCCGCTCGGCGTTCACCGCCCCGCACGTGACGGAGTTCCTGACCGTCGACGTGACCCGAGCGATGAAGGCACTTGACCGACTCCGGGGTCGGCGGGAGTGGCGCGAGGTGCGGGTCTCGCCGCTGCTGCTGGTGGCGAAGGCGGTGCTGCTGGCGGTACGACGGCACCCGATGGTCAACTCGACGTGGGCCGGCGACGAGATCGTGGTGAAGGAGTACGTCAACCTCGGCATCGCGGCGGCCACCGAGCGCGGTCTGATCGTGCCGAACGTCAAGGACGCCGGCCGACTCTCGTTGCGTGAGTTGGCGGACGCGCTCACCGACCTGGTGCAGACGGCGAAGTCCGGGCGTACCTCGCCCGCGGCCATGTCCGGCGGCACCCTGACCATCACCAACGTCGGCGTGTTCGGGGTGGACACCGGTACGCCGATCCTGCCGCCGGGCGAGTCGGCGATCCTGGCCTTCGGTGCGGTGCGGGAGATGCCCTGGGTGCACAAGGGCAAGGTCAAGGTGCGTCAGGTCACCACGCTGGGGCTGAGCTTCGACCACCGGATCATCGATGGTGAGCTGGGTTCGAAGTTCCTCCGCGACGTCGGCGACTTCCTCGCGGATCCGGAGGCGGCGCTGCTCGCCTGGACCTGATCGTTCGGAGACGCCAGCCACGGCCGGTGTGCCACGGGTTAACGCCCGGCACACCGGCCGTGTCGTTTAGACGACGGAAGCGTCGGTCAGACGGTCTGTTGACCTTTGATTGTTAGGCAGGTGTCCCAACTCACCTAATAATCGATGGAAGTTGGCGGGGTCCTGCTGTTGAATAGAGGCATCAGGGGCTGACAACCGAATAGCTAGGGGGACCCACCAATGAGCATGATCGAGCGAATCCGCAACCACCGCGACGCCACCCGCCGCGCCCGTGCCATCGAGCACGCGCTGCGCTCGGCGAACTCGCCGGCCGTTCGCGAGGAACTCCTCGTCATCGCCCAGCGTCACATGAGCTGACGCTCCACGACTTCCTCACCTCCTCCAGATCGATGGCCCACCCGGCCCACCGGGTGGGCCTTCGGCGTTCCCGGCCACCCGCCACCGGGATTCCGCCCTGCCGCAGCGCCCGGTACGGTGGGCTTCGGTCGCCGCCCGCCGACCCGGCAGAGGCCGAGCAAACCGAAGCTGCTCGACACCGACCGGCCACGGGGAGTGACGACCGGTGCTCCTTGGACGTGCCGTGCCACCACCCGATACCGTGCGGGGAGCCGGCACAGCGGTACGCCGGCGACGCCGGCAGCCATGCCGAGGAGACCGATCGGCACCGGCGAGCCGACATGTGATGGAGGAGGCGCACCCATGACGTCCGAGGGCCCGCACCGCACCGGCCATGAGCCGGACGAGGTGTCACCGGGCGCCGGCGGACCGGCGCCGTACGGCGACCGCCCGGCGCAGCCGGACAACGGCCACAACGCCGCCGGCCCCGACCTGGGCTGGGCGCCCCCGCCACCGGCGCGGCCCGACCCGTCGACGCCGGCATGGGCGACCCAGTCCGAGCAACCGCCGGCCCCCGCCTGGGGCGCCGCCGCTGCCCCGCAGCCCAACGACCCGCCGCAGCCGGCCTGGGGCGCCGCCCCGGCAGCGCAGCCCAACGACCCGCCGCAGCCGGCGTGGGCGGCCGGCGGTGGCGTGAGCGAGCCGCCGCAGCAGCAGCCCGGCACCTGGCCCGGCAGTGACGGCGCACCAGCCCCGGCGCAGCCGACCTGGGCCGCACCGCAACAGCAGGGCTGGACGCCGGCTGAGCAGGGCACACCCGCACCCACCTGGACTCCGAACGCCGCCGAGCAGCCCGACTGGGCGCAGGCCCAGCCGCCGGCGCGGGGTGCCGCGCAGGTGCCTCCGGCCACCACCGCCTGGCCCGCCCAGGAAGATCCGGCCAACGCCGGTGGCTGGGGCGGCACGGCGCAGACCAACCCGCCCACCGCCGAGTGGCGCGGAGCCGAGGCGCAGCAGGCCGAGCCGCAGCAGGCCGCCAACTGGCCCGGCGGCGCTCAGCAGGACGAGACGCCCGGCAACGGCGGCTGGCCCGCCACCTCCCCGGGACGCGACGACCAGCCCGTGTGGACGCCGGCGGAGCAGTCGCCGCCGACCTGGGGTCAGCCCGCCGAACCGGCCGAGCAGCCCGCCCCCGGGTGGGGCCAGGCCCCCCAGCCCAACGCGGCCCGTGGCGCGGCCCAGGTGCCGGCACCGGCGACGAACTGGCCCGGACAGGACGACCCGGCCCGCTCCGGTGGATGGGCCGCTCAGCAGCAGCAGGCGCAGCCCGCCGGGTGGGGTGACGGCGACGCGCGGCAGGACCAGCCCGCGCAGCCGGCCGCCTGGGGCGAGGCCGAGAGCCGTCCGCAGCAGCCCGACTGGGTGCTCTCGCCGCAGGACCAGCCCGCCGAGCGACCGGAGCCGGTCGGGTGGACGCCAGCGGAACAGAGCCTGCCCTCCCGCGCCAGCGTCAGCGTGCCCGGCAAGGACGGCCCGTCCGAGGTCGAGCCGTGGGCACCCGGCGAGGTGTGGGGTCGCGCCGAGGCGGAAGCCTCCGCGCAGGCCCGCGGGGGCTGGGAGGCGGACCGGGGCGACGAGGCACCGGCCTACCAACCGGGGCCCGCGCCGGGCATCTCACCGGCGAACGCGGTGCCGCTGCCCCCTCAGGAGCAGCGCGTGCCCGGTGCCAGCCTGGCGGCTGCCCCGCCGGCCGACTACGCACCCCAGGCCCAGTTCGCACCGATCCCCGAGCAGCCCGCGTACGCCGAGCGGGAAACACCGGACAACGCCGCGCAGCACGAGGCGGACCCGGCCGGTTGGGGCCGCGCCGAGGACGCCGCCGCGAGTGGCGCGGTGGTACCGGCACCGCGTACCTCTCCGGAGTCCGGAGCGGGCCGCGCGGTGGTGCCGGTGTCGGACGCCGAGTCGGCAGCCGGCGCGGCGGCCCGGGCCACGGCAAGCGCTTCGGTGCCGCTGGCCAGCCGGGTGATGCCCCCGACCGACCAGGCCATCCGTCCGACTGGCACGGCCACACCACAACCTCGGGTGTACGGTCGGCCAGCTCGACCCGAGCCGGAGAACGAGCCGGAGCCGGAGGCGTTCCAGGCCGACCCGGGTGCCGAGCGTCAGGGTGCACCCGAGTGGCAGAACGACTCCCCGCGCCAGGTCACACCGGATTGGCAAAACGACTCGCCGAGCCAGGCCGCACCGGACTGGCCGAACGACTCCCCGCGCCAGGCCGCACCGGATTGGCCGAACGACCCGCAGCGGCAGGCCGCACCGGACTGGCAGAACGATCCGCAGCGGCAGGTTGGCCCCGGCTGGGGCGGCGAGCCCGCCGCCGAGCCGCGCTTCGGCGACCGGCAGCCCGCACCGAACGCGTACGGTGAGGCCCCGTCAGCACCGCCGGCGTTCCCGCCTGGCGTCCCGTCCTTCGTGGACGCGCCCGGCAACAACCGACCGGTGAACGGCACGCGGCCGCACGGCGGTGCCGAGCGGCCGGCCGACCAGTTCGGCGGCCCCGGTTCGCCTGCCGCCGGCACCGCCACGGTCGGTGGCACGTCCACCTTCGGCGCGCCGAACTACGGCGGACCGGGCTCCGGCGGGCCAGGCTTCGGCGGGCCGGCGATCGAGTCGGGGCCGGGCAGCAACTTCCCGCCGGCCTTCCCGCCACCGCAGCAGCCCGCGCCGTCCTGGGGCCAGGAGCCCGGGCAGTCGGATCAGGGCCGATTCGACGCGTTCAAGCCGGACGCCGCCGACGAGCCCAAGGTCGAGCCACCGACGCCGAAGGTCCGCAACGGTCGGGTGCTGGCCGCGGTACTGATCGCGGCGGTGCTCATCCTCGCGGTGCCGCTCGGCCTGCTGCTGCTCCTCGGAAAGGTCGGCAAGGACGACGCGCCGGCCTTCGACCCGGCGGTCGGCACCTGCGTGAAGCAGTCCGGTGAGGGTGGCGCCTCGGCGGCGGACTGCGGCGAGGCGGACGCCTTCACCATCGTCTCCAAGGTGGACGCGAAGGAGAAGTGCACCGACACGACGCAGCCCCACGTGGTGCTGCCGGGTAGCGGCACCAACCGGGTGCTCTGCCTCAAGCCGGCCACCAAGTAACTCCACCGACGGCGGGGTCACGGGCAACCGTGGCCCCGCCGTCGTCGTACCCCCTGGGCCGGCTGCGGCTCAGGCAGGAGTCGCGTCGTCCCGCACAGCGTGAAGCGCCCACCCCCGGCATCAGGGACGGGCGCTCTCGTTCGTCTGGCGTCGGTTACGGCCGCTCGGCGACCTTGCCGACGAATGCGACCCACGCGGCCGGCGGGAAGGTCAGCGCCGGACCCGAAGGGTCCTTCGAGTCGCGCACCGCGACGACACCTGGAAGATTGTCGGCAACCTCGACGCAGTCGCCGCCGTTGCCGCTGCTGCGGGTGCTCTTACGCCACTGCGCGCCGGTCAGGTCCATGTCTTTGCCATCTCCCTAAGTAGGTCGACCGATTGCCAGTGGGACAACGCCTCGCCACGTACGTTTTCCCACGCTGCCAGTATCGCCGCGATGTCTTCGGCCCCGGTAACGACTTGTCCCTGAAGCTGGTTGTCGAGATAGCCGGCGGTTCGGTGCCCGGGCCCGACGGCGATGACGAACGGGCCGTTCAACCCGGCGTACGCGCCAACCGACGACGGAACGATGTGGACGCGAATGTGTGGCGCCTCGCATGCGACGAGGAGCGCCTGAACCTGCGTGCGCATGGTGGCCCGACCGCCGACGGGTCGCCGCAACACGGCCTCGTCGACGACGGCCGTGAAGTGGGGCGGGTCGTCGCGCGTCAGGATGCTTTGCCGGGCAAGCCGTGAAGCCAGGTGCCGCTCGATGTCGCCTCGCGCGATGACGTCGGCCCCGACGAGCACGGCTCGGGCGTACTCCTCGGTTTGGAGCAGACCCGGCAAAACGACCGATTGATACGACCGGAGCGAGATTGCGTCGCGCTCGATCTCCTGCCACGGCCGGAACCAAATTGGCTCACGACGTCTCGAAGTGTCCGGCCAGATGTCCCCAATGGGTCGCCGGAGCGCACTGGCCGCCGCCTCCCGGTGGCGCGGATGGGGTATGTGGTCGTGATTGAGCCAGCGCGCGACCGTCTTACGGTCAACACCGACCCGCTCGGCCAGGGACTCGATCGTGTGGCCCGTCTCGCTGAGGGCGGCGCGTAATGCGTCGTTCACGGCCTCTCCCGTCGGATGCGCGGAATGTCTCGCGACCATATCGCCTACGGGCTGTTTCTGTCCCGTCACCGCCCGCAGGGTTCTTCGTAGACGGCGCGGCCGGTAGGGGCACACCAACCCGGCGGACGCGTTCGTACCGGGGCCGCCCCGACGGCGAGCACTCACGGGGCGGCCCCTCCCAACGTCAGCCAGGGAGAGATCGTGCAAGACGAAAACCCAGAGGAGCAGGCGTCCGCCTCGCCGCCCACGAACCCGGATGTGCCAGCCGCCTCATTCAACCCACGGCCGCCGGGACCATTCATTCCGCCCTTCAACGCCAGCCGCCCAAACCGCGGTCCCTGCCCATCGCTGGCTGCTGGGGGCGCAGTGACGACTGAGGGTGGATTCAGAGCTGGCGACATCGTCCACCTGACGGCCGCCGCGAGCGTGCAATTCATGAAACCGATCTCTGTCCGGGTCATCCGCGAGTTATCCGACCGGCACACGTACCACGGCTGGGTGTGGATCGATGGGTACGAGCTGGGCCCGAAGGGCGAAGCCGTCGCCCGACGCGAGTTGTTCGTGTTGCGCGGCGGGGTGCGCGTTCAGCTTCAGGCCCCACGCCGACCCAACGAACCTCGTCGCCCCTTACGGCGCACTCCCGCGAGGGTCGGCTGATGCACGACCGACCCGAACACAAGCCCTTACGCCCGTCGTGGCGCTGCCCCAACTGCGGCATCCTCTGGCCCTGCTCGGCTGCGAAGCTGCGCCTCCTCGGCCAGTACCGCAACGATCGACCGGGGCTGTTGGCGCACATGACGAAGGTCCAGGAGGAGGCGGAGGCCGACCTCGCCAAACTCAATCCGGACACCGCGCTTCCCGACCTGACGCCCCGCTTCGTCGGGTGGGCCGAAGCCCGTTAGCCCCTACCCCACGCCCCCAGCAGGCCCAGCCCGGGTTGATCAAGAGGTTTGCGTCGTCGGAAGCCGTCCTGCTGACGCAAACCTCTTGATCAACGAGACGTAGGCAGCGGTCTGTCGTCCGGCTCACGGCGGTTCGGACCGGGGCGTGGCAGGCTGACAGGCATGGGAACGACAGCGCGTGTACGTGCGCCCGAACTGCGGGGCCGCCAGTGGCTCAACACGGGCGGACGGAACCTGACCTTGCAGGACCTTCGCGGCAAGATCGTGATCGCGGACTTTTGGACGTTCTGCTGCATCAACTGCCTCCACGTCCTCGACGAGCTGCGCCCGCTGGAGGAGAAGTACGGCGACGTGCTCGTCGTGATCGGTGTGCACTCGCCGAAGTTCGAGCACGAAAAGGACGCCGACGCGCTCGTCGCGGCAGTCGAGCGGTACGGGGTGCACCACCCCGTCCTCGACGATCCTGAGATGGACATGTGGCAGCAGTACGCGGCGCGAGCCTGGCCGACCCTGTCGGTGATCGACCCCGAGGGTTACGTGGTGGCCACCATGGCGGGCGAGGGTCATGCCGAAGGGCTGGCCCGGTTGATCGACGAGCTGATCGCCACCCACGAGGCCAAGGGCACCCTGCACCGGGGTGACGGCCCGTACGTCCCGCCGCCGGCCCCGGAAACGGCGCTGCGCTTCCCGGGCAAGGCGGCGCTGCTGCCGAACGGGAACCTGCTGGTCTCGGACTCGGCCCGACACTCCCTGGTCGAGGTGGCCCCCGACGGCGAGACGCCGGTGCGCCGGATCGGCTCGGGCGAGCGGGGCCGGGCCGACGGGCCGGGTGCCGCGGCGACGTTCTCCGAGCCGCAGGGGGTGTGCCTGCTGCCCACACACGTCGCCGAGGTCGCCGGCTACGACCTGGTGGTGGCCGACACGGTCAACCACCTGCTGCGTGGCGTACGGCTGGAGTCCGGCGAGGTGGTCACCGTGGCCGGCAGCGGCCGGCAGTGGCGCGCCGAGGTCGACGACCACGCCCACGACGCGCTCGCGGTGGATCTTTCCTCCCCGTGGGACCTGGCCTGGTACGACGACAAGCTGATCATCGCGATGGCCGGCATCCACCAGCTCTGGTGGTTCGACCCGATCAAGCGGACCGCTGGCATGTACGCCGGCACCACTGTCGAGGCGCTGCGGGACGGCCCGCTGGCCGAGGCGTGGATGGCGCAGCCGTCGGGGCTGTCCGTCTCCACCGACGGCACCCGGCTCTGGATCGCCGACAGCGAGACCAGCTCTCTGCGGTACGTCGAGAACGGCGTGTTGGGCACCGCCGTCGGGCAGGGCCTGTTCGACTTCGGGCACGTGGACGGGCCGGCGGAGTCGGCGCTCCTGCAACACCCGCTGGGTGTGTGCGCGCTGCCGGACGGCTCGGTGCTGATCGCGGACACGTACAACGGCGCGGTTCGCCGCTTCGACCCGGCGACCAACCAGGTCTCCACCGTCGCGGACGGGTTGGCGGAGCCGAGCGACCTGGTGCTCAGCCCGGCCGGCGAGGTGCTGGTGGTGGAGTCCGCAGCGCACCGGCTGACCCGGCTCGCCCCGGGCGCCCTGTCGGCGGCGGGGGCCAGCACGGTCGACGGTCCCCGGCACCGTACCGAGCGCAAGCCGACAGATGTCGCGGCCGGTGAGGTCACCCTGGACATCGTCTTCACCCCCGCGCCGGGGCAGAAGCTGGACGAGACGTTCGGGCCGTCGACCCGGTTGGTGGTCTCCGCGTCCCCACCGGAGCTGCTGGTGGACGGTGCCGGCACGGGCACCGAACTGACCCGTCGACTGGTGCTCAACGGCGAGGTCACCGCCGGGGTGCTCCAGGTGACCGCCCAGGCGGCGACGTGCGACGCGGACATCGAACACGCGGCGTGCCACCTGACCCGGCAGGACTGGGGCGTACCGGTCCGGGTCGTCGACGGTGCCGTGACCCGACTGCCGCTGGTGCTGCGCGGCCTGGACGCGTGATGTGGTCGGAGGGGCCGGTCGGGCCCCTCCGACCTCACGCGAAGGGAGCCAGGGTGATGCCCGCGTCGATCAGGCTGGCGCGGACGAGTTCGGCGGCGGAGACCGCGCCCGGGGTGTCACCGTGCACGCAGATCGAATCGACCGAGCAGGGGATGATGGTGCCGTCCACCGCCACCACGCTCCGTTCGGTGGCCATCCGCGCCGCCCGTTCGGCGATCTGCTCCGGGTCGCTGATCACCGCGCCGGGTGTGCCGCGCGGCACCAACGCCCCGGTGGGCAGGTAGGCACGGTCGGCGAAGGCCTCCGCGACGACCGGCAGGCCCGCGCCGACGGCGAGTTGGGCGAGCGTCGAGCCGGGTAGGCAGAGCACCGGCAGCTCAGGGTCGTAGCCGCTGACCGCCGCGACCACCGCCGCCGCCTGGGACTCGTTGGTGCTGGCCGCGTGGTAGAGCGCGCCGTGCGGCTTGAGGTAGCGGACCCGGGTGCCGAACAGCCGGCAGAACGCGTCAAGCGCCCCCAACTGGTAGGTCACCTCGTCGCGTAGCTCGGCGAAGTCGTACGCGATGTGCCGTCGACCGAAGCCGGCCAGGTCGCGGTAGCCGACCTGCGCGCCCACCGCGACCCCGCGTCGCGCGGCGCCCTCGCAGACCCGCCGCATAGTGGACGGGTCGCCGCCGTGGAAACCGCAGGCGACGTTTGCGGAGGTGACGAGGCTCAGCAGCGCCTCGTCGTCGCCGAGCCGCCAGATGCCGAATCCCTCGCCCAGGTCAGCGTTGAGGTCCATGGAATCTGACGGTAGTACCTGGCCGGGCCTGCGCGAGCGGGGTCACGTCGGTGACCACTCCGATGACGGGGTATCCACCGGTGGTCGGATGGTCGGCGAGGAAGATCAGGGGCTGTCCGTTCGCCGGCACCTGCACCGCGCCGAGCACGATGCCCTCACTTGGCAGTTCGCCGGGCACCGCGCGGGGCAGCGCCGCGCCGGCGAGCCGCGCGCCGACCCGGTTGCTCACCGGGCTGACGGTGTACGCGGTGCCGAACAGCCGGTCGAGGGCGGTCGGCGTGAACCAGTCCTCCCGAGGACCGGTACGCAGCGTCAGGTGCAGCTCCGACGCCGACGCGGAGCAGACGGTCAGGTCCACCGGCGCGGGTGGCCCGAGTGGCTCGCCCAGCGGCAGCCGGTCGCCGTCGCGCAGCGGAGCCGGGCCGAGCCCGGACAGGGTGTCGGAGGCCCGGCTGCCGAGCACCGGCGACACGTCGATGCCACCCGCCACCGCCAACCAACTCCGTACGCCCCGACGGGCCGGGCCGATCCGCAGTACCGTCCCGGCCGGCACGGTGAGTGGTCGTCCGCTGTCGCCGGGCCGGTCGCCCGCCTGGACCGTCACCTCGGCCCCGGTGACCGCCACCGTGGTGGCCCGGGTCAGCCGCAGGGCGCAGCCGGACAGGGTGATCTCCAGGCCGGCGGCGTGCTCCGGGTTGCCGACCAGCCGGTTGGCCAGCCGCAAGGCCGCCGGGTCGAGGGCACCGGAGCGGGGTACGCCCAGGTGCGCCCACCCCGGCCGGCCCAGGTCCTGCACTGTGGTGAGCGCGCCGGCGCGAAGCACCTCGACAGCGGCCGGACGGGTCATGCCGCCACCATCCGGACCCGGGTGCCCGGTCCGAGCCCGGCCGGCGGGTCGGCGTCCACGTCGAAGAGGACCAGCTCGGTCCGGCCGACCAGCAGCCAGCCTCCGGGGGACGCGCTCGGGTAGATACCGGCGTACGGGCCGGCCAGGGCGACCGACCCGGCCGGTACCCGGGGGCGGGGTGTGTCCAACCGGGGCAACGCCAGGTCGTCGGGCAGCCCGGTCAGGTAGGGGAACCCGGGGGCGAAGCCGCAGAACGCGACCCGGAACCGGGTGCCGGTCAGCCGGCGCAGCACGACGGGCTCGTCCACACCCCAGTGCTCGGCCACCACCGGCAGGTCCGGTCCGTCGAAGGAGACCGGCACGACCACGTCCGCCGCGTCGTCGTCGGCTGTGGTCGCGTCGGGGCGGCTGGTGGCGGCGACGACGCCGGACGACCATCGGGTCAACTGCTCGGCAGTGGTGCTCGGGTCGGGCAGGCCGTCGAGCAGGACCGTGCTGGCCGCCGGCACGATCTCGACGGCGGTCAGCTCACCCTGCGCCCGACGCCGCCACAGCTCGGCCCGCCACGCCTCCACGAGCGCGGCTGCGGAGACGTCGGCGGTGGCGGTGCAGTCGAGGAGCAGGGCGTGCGCCCCGACGGGTCGGATCCGCATCCGTTCATCCTCGCCGATGTCGCGCCGGTACGGAGTTCACGATGACGGTGCCGGGCGTCACCAACACCACTACTTGCAAGTAACCTACGGTGCCGTAACCTGACTACGTGAGCACCTCCGCCCCGCTTCGCCTGAAGCCGGTCGACATCGGCAAGCCCCGGATGCGCGGCTGGCTACACACGTACGCCTTCTTCGTGGCCCTGATCTGCGGCGTCGTGCTCTGCTCGATCGCCGCCACCCGTCCGGGATGGGCGCCCCTGGTCAGCTGCCTGATCTACAGCGTCACGGTGTGCGGGCTCTTCGGCACCAGCGCGCTCTACCACCGTCGGGTGTGGTCGGAGCGCGGCTACCAGGTGATGCGCCGGATCGACCACTCGATGATCTTCGTGTTCATCGCCGGCACGTACACACCCCTCTGCACGATGCTGCTCGCGCCCCGGCCGGCCACCGTGATGCTGGCCCTGGTCTGGGGTGGCGCACTGGCCGGCGTGGCGGTCACGATGGCCTGGCCGCACGCGCCACGCTGGGTGTCCGCGCCGCTCTACCTGGCGCTGGGCTGGGTGGCGGTGGCCATGCTGCCGGAGATCCTGCACGGCGGCGGCGTCGCGGCACTGGTGCTGCTCATCGTCGGTGGCGCGATCTACAGCGTCGGCGCGGTCTTCTACGCGTTGCGCCGACCCAACCCGTGGCCGACGGTCTTCGGTCATCACGAGTTCTTCCACGCCTGCACGCTGCTGGCGGCGCTCTGCCACCACATCGCGATCTACTTCGCGCTCTTCGCCTGAGCCCAGCCGCCGGGCCGACATGCGAGCCGGGGCCCCGCGACGCTGCGGGGCCCCGGAGTTCGCGGGCGAGGATCAGAGCGGCCGGCCCGGCCGACGCACCTCGCGGTACTCCTCCACGACCTGGTTGTCCTGGACCGGCACGACCCGGTCAGCCACCACGCGCTCTTCGCGAACCGGCGCGGCGACAACCGTGCGACGGCGGCTGTTCCAGAAGTAGAGGGTGGTGATCAGACCGGCGACACCGGCCAACATCAGCACCCAGCCGACCACGGAGAGGTCCAGCCAGCCCAGATCGGCTTCCACGGCGAATGCGAGGATCGCGCCCAGCGCGATCAAGAAGATGCTGCCACCAATGCCCATGTCTCGCTCCTCGGCTCTAACCTGGCGTACGACGCGCCGCGGCCGTCGGTAGGGGTGCGGCATCCATCGACTTACCCAGGCACGGAGATCGCCAATCGGGCAAGCTGGGGGCATGACGGACGCCGACCCCGAGACGCGGGCACTTGTGTTGCTCCGGCACGCGAAGGCCGAGCAGGGCAGCGACGCGGCAGATGATGACCAGCGCCCACTCAGTGCCCGCGGGGAAGCGGACGCGGCGGCGGCTGGTGCCTGGCTGGCGCATCACGGCCTGCTGCCCGACGTGGTGATCTGCTCGACGGCGAGACGTACCCGGCAGACCTGGCACGGGGTGGCGATGGGGATGACCGGCACACCGCCGGAGGGTGGCCCGGCCGGTCCTCGGCCGACTGTCCGTTACGAGCCCGGGGCGTACGACGCCCACCCGGAGGAGTTGTTGGCGCTGGTCCGTACGGTCGACGCGGCGGCCCGCACGGCACTGTTGATCGCCCACAATCCGGGCATCTCGCTGCTCGCGGCCCTGCTCGATCCGGAGGGTGCGCCCGATGAGGGTTTGCGGACCGCCGAGCTGGCGGTGCACCGTGGTCGGTTCGCCTGGGCGGAGTTGGGGCCTGCGGGAGCGCCGATCACGGCACGGCACACCGCACGCGGCTGAGCCACCCGTCGATCATCGACGGGTGGCTCAGGGGGTACCTGCCGGCGTCAGGACGGCGGCGCGGTTGGTGGCGGTGGGTCTGGCGGCGGCGGCATCATCGCCGTCGGATGGGAGAGCCGGTTCTCCTCCACGATGAGGGTCCGGGCCCGCTTGCGTCGGTCCTGCCAGAACCAGACAGTGGTCAGCAGTACGGCCAGCCCGGCCAGGATGAACACCCAGCCGACCGCCCGCACGTCGATCCACCAGACGTTGGCCCTCAGTGCGAAGGTCAGGATCGCGCCGATCGCGATGAGAAAAATGCCGCTTCCTACACCCATGTGCGCTGCACTCCCCCGTGCGGTGGCTCTGGGCGTTCCCTTTCGAGGTCACGCGACGGTTACCCGCCACGCCAGCGGCATACCCGACCGGGCTCGGCCAATACGTGCCGCCGCCGGGCGGAGACGGCGACGGCCGGCGGGGCAGAAGCCCCACCGGCCGTGGCAAGTGCCGGGTGGTGCGACCCAGCACAGGACCTAGAAGGCCTCCTCCGGGAGGTCCATGATGTCGAGGTCGGTGCCCTCGATGATCCGCCGGTCGGCGCCGATGCGGGGCAGCACCTCGCGGGCGAAGAAGCGGGCAGCGGCCACCTTGCCGGTGTAGAACGCCTTGTCGCTGGCGGTGACCTCGCCGGCCAGCGCCTTCAGCGCCACGTCTGCCTGCCGCTGGAGCAGCCAGCCGACCACCAGGTCGCCGATCGCCAGCAGGAAACGCCGGCTGCTCAGCCCGACCTTGTAGAGCGCGCGGGTGTCGCCGCCCTGCGCCTCGCCCAGCCAGCCGGTGAGCACACCGAGGATGTTCTGGATCTCGGCGAGCGCCTTGCCGAGCGCCTGCCGCTCCTCCTTGAGCTGGCCGTTGCCCGCCTCGGAGGAGATGAACTCCTGGATCTCGCCGGCGACCGCCATCAGCGCCTTGCCGTTGTCCCGGACGATCTTGCGGAAGATCAGGTCCAGGCTCTGGATGGCGGTGGTGCCCTCGTACAGGGTGTCGATCTTCGCGTCGCGGACGTACTGCTCCAGCGGGTAGTCCTGGAGGAACCCGGAGCCGCCGAAGGTCTGCAGGGACTCGTGCCCGAGCATCTCGTACGCCCGCTCCGAACCGACGCCCTTGACCAGCGGCAACAGCAGGTCGTTGACCCGCTTGGCCAGCTTGGTGGCCTTCTCGTCCCCGGCGGCCTCGGCGATCGCTACCTTGTCCTGCCAGGTGGCGGTGTAGAGGACAAGGGCACGAAGACCCTCGGCGTACGACTTCTGCAGCAGCAGCGAGCGGCGGACGTCCGGGTGGTGCGTGATGGTGACGCGCGGGGCGGTCTTGTCCGCCTGCTGGATGAGGTCGGCGCCCTGCACCCGGCTCTTCGCGTACTCGAGGGCGTTGAGGTAGCCGGTGGAGAGGGTGGCGATGGCCTTGGTGCCGACGAGCATCCGGGCGTACTCGATGATCATGAACATCTGCCGGATGCCGTCGTGCTTGTCGCCAAGCAGCCAACCCTTGGCCGGTACGCCGTGCTCGCCGAAGGTCAGCTCGCAGGTGTTGGAGACCTTCAGGCCCATCTTGTGCTCGACGTTCGTGGTGTAGACGCCGTTGCGCTCACCAAGCTCGCCGGTGGTCTCGTCGAAGTGGAACTTCGGCACCACGAAGAGCGACAGACCCTTGGTGCCGGGGCCACCGACGCCCTCCACCCCGACCGGGCGGGCCAGCACGTAGTGCACGATGTTGTCGCTCAGGTCGTGCTCGCCCGAGGTGATGAAGCGCTTCACACCCTCGATGTGCCAGGAGCCGTCGGGCTGCTGGGTCGCGCGGGCACGGCCGGCGCCGACGTCCGAGCCGGCGTCCGGCTCGGTGAGGACCATCGTGGAGCCCCACTGCTTGTCGATGAAGAGCCTCGCCCACTTCTTCTGCCGCTCGGTGCCCTCGACGTGCAGCACGTGCGCGAAGGACGGGCCGGAGGCGTACATCCAGATCGGGGCGTTCGAGCCGAGCACCAGCTCGGCGAGGGCCCACCAGAGGGCGCGCGGCGCGTTCGTGCCGCCCAGCGCCGGCGGGAGGTCGAGCCGCCAGAACTCGGAGTCCATGAAGGCCTGGTAGGACTTCTTGAACGACGCCGGCAGCGGCGCGGTGTGCGTGGCCGGGTCGAACACCGGCGGATTGCGGTCACTGTCGGTGTAGCTGGCGGCCAGGTCCTCGCGCGCGAGGCGGTCAAGCTCGGCGAGGAAGCTGCGGGCGGTGTCGGTGTCGAGATCCGAGTACGGCTCCTGGCCGAACGACCGGTCGGCACCGAAGACCTCGAACAGGTTGAACTCAAGGTCCCGCAGGTTGCTCTTGTAGTGGGTCATGCTCGCTGGCCCCGCTTCCGGACAGGTGTTACCGATCAGTAACCCCGACTGTATTACTCGCGGGTAGGCAGCGACAAGCGGATCACCCAAGTGACGGCGATTACACACCCGCTCCGGTCAGCTCTCGGCGGCGCCGACCTCCCAACTCGGGACGGCCGCCGCCGCGCCGGTGCGGGCACCGACGTACTCCATCAGGACCAGGGCGATGTCGTCGTCGAGCCGGCCGTGCACCCACTCGATCAGGGCGGTCTCCAGGGAGGCCAGCCCGTCGGCGACCGTGCCGTGACCGAGCAGCCGCCAAGCGCGGTCGGCGGTGGGGAAGAACTCACCATCCCGCCGCGCCTCGCCGAGACCGTCGGTGAACAGCAGCAGCCGGTCTCCCGGCTCCAGGCGCTCGACCCGGGGGCGGACCACAGGCATGAACCCGAGTGGCGGTGCCGGCGCCGGTGGTTCCAGCGGGATCACCGCGCCCCGGCGCAGCAGCAGCGGTGCCGGATGCCCGCAGTTGACGATGGTGAGCGTGCCGCCGCGCTCCTCGACCAGTGCCGCGGTCACGAAGTCCTCGTCGCCGACGTTGCGGGCCACGGCGCGGTCCAGGTCGGCCACGACGGCGCGCAGGTCGGCCCGCTCGTACGCCACGTGCCGGTAGGAGCCGAGAACGATGCTCGCCAGCCGAACCGCGTCCAGACCCTTGCCACGCACGTCACCGATGATCATGCGGACGCCGTAGGGCGTGTCGATCGCCTCGTACAGGTCACCACCGATCTCTGCCGTCGCGGTGGAGGAGATGTAGCGTCCCGCCACCGAGAGCGTGCCGACCTGCGGCCCGAGCGGACGCAGCACCGCCTGCTGGGCCACCGAGGCGAGCTTGGTCAGCTCGACGATCTGCTCCGCCTGCCGCTGCCGGACCGACGCCACCGCCACCGCCAATCCGGTGGTGACCGCGACCGAGACCACGCTGACCGGGGTGATCATCGACATCTTCGGCTCGGTCAGGGCGAAACCGGCCCCGGTCAGGGTCGCCACGGCGCCCACCCCCAGCACCACCGGCCAGGACGCCACGGCGGCGGCCAGCAACGGTACGGCCGACAGCAGCGCGACGTAGTGCGCGAAACGGCCGTCCGCCGCCTCCACCGCCGACACGATCGCGAGCAGGACAAGGGCCGCGCCGAGGCCGGCGCGGGATCCGGGGCTCAGCGGGCGACGGCCCGGCTGGAGGAGTCGCGTGGGTACGACAGACAGTTTGCCTGATCCACGTGAACCGGTGAATGAACCTGACCCGTCGTCCGAGAAGGTTCTGTCCGGCCGGCCCGGGTGACCGGCCGAATCGGCGCGCGCCGACCCGGTCAGCCGAGGACCTCGTAGCGGACGGTGAGCGCGCCCACGTCGACCGAGGCGATGGTGGCGAACGCGGCCCGGGAGAGGTCGAGGCAACGACCGTCGATGAACGGGCCACGGTCGTTGATCCGCACCACCACCGACTTGCCGTTGGCCGGGTTGGTCACCCGGACCTTGGTGTTGAACGGCAGCGTCTTGTGCGCGGCGGTCAGGGCGCTCGGGTTGAACGACTCGCCATTGGCGGTGAGCTGGCCGTCGGAGTAGAACGACGCCCCACACGAGCCGCTCTCCAGCACCTTCGGTGCCGCTGTCGTCTTCTTGGCGGTCGGCTTGGGCTTCGGCGGCGCGGTACGGGTCTTGCCCCGGGAGGCCGCCTGCTGCGACCGGATGGCCGACGGGCTGACGGACGCGCTCGGCGAGGGGATGGCGGTGGGAGAGACGGCCGGGGAACTGGGGGTGAGGCTGCTCGCAGCGGTGGTCGGGGTGAGGTCGAGGGCCACCTGCTCCGACTGGCCCGAGCCGGAGGTCAACTGGACGGCACCGACCGTGCCCCCGACCGCGAGGGCGACGCCGACCGCCGCGGTGGCCACGATGCCCGCCGGGGAGGAGAACATGCGGGTACGGGAGTGCTTGGCTGCCACCGGCCCGGTCCTTTCGTCGTCTGAACAAACCGGGTCGGACCGTAACGAGAGAAGCACTTCCGACGTCAACGTGATCATAGTGGTATGCCCGCATTTGCACGGGTACGTGTAGCCGATCATCCGACCCGGGGTGGGCCGGCCGGCCCGGGTGCCGACGCGCCGACCACCGGTGCCGCAGGATGAGCGGATGCCCGCCGAGCTGACCGCACGCCTGTCCACCCTGTTCCAGTGGATCGACCCCGGTCCGGGCACCAGCCACCTGGTCAGCGACATCTCCGGCTGGTGGCGGGACCCAGCGGTGCTGGTGGAGCTGGGACCGGCCCTGGTCGCGCCGTACCGGGCCGCCCGGCCGACTGTGGTGCTCGCCCCGGCGGTCACCGGGCTGCTGCTCGGGCCGTTGGCCGCCACCGCCCTCGGGGTCGGCTTCGTGGCTGCCTACAAACCCGGCGACGGGCGGTTGCCGGCCGGGCCGCTCACCTGGGCGCAGAGCCCACCGGACTACCGGGGCCGGCGGGTCGACCTGGCCGTGCGGGACCGACATCTCGGCCCCGGCGACCGGGTGCTGGTGGTGGACGACTGGGTGCGTACCGGCGCTCAACTCCACGCTCTCTACGACATCTGCGCGGCGCGTGGCGCCGAGGTGCTGGGCACCGCCGTGGTGGCCGTCGACTGCCCACCCGAGGTCGCAGCCGACCTGCGGATCACCGGCCTGATCAACGCGGCGGATCTGCCAGCCTGACGGCGTATTGCGGCGGCGGTATGGGTCGCACTGGCCTAGCCTCGGCAGGATGTGGCCTCGGATCGGTGAACTGCGCACCCTCGCCCTCGGCACCCCCGGCGAGCTGCGGGCGACCCTCAACACCCTCGTGCTGGCCGGTCTGAAGACCGCGACAGCCGGCCGGCTCGCCGAGTACGCGGAGCAGGGCGAGGAGTTGGAGCACGTCGGCGAACGGTTGGCGATTGTCGACGACGACGACGCGCTGGCCGGCGTGGTGGAGGTCACCGAGGTCGAGGTGGTCCGCTTCGCGGACGTGTCCTGGGACTTCGCCCACGCCGAGGGCGAGGGCGACCGCTCGATCGAGGAGTGGAGAGCCGGGCACTCGGCCTACTGGGCGCGGCTCGGCACCCCGGTCGACAGCGACACCCCGATCGTCTGCCTACGCCTGCGACTGGTCTCCGGCGGCGAGGGCGGAGTGTCCAGCGGCGACCTCGGCACCTGACGCGACCACCTCAGCCGCGCAGCTCGGGCAGCAACCGCGTCGCCACGTCCGCAAGGATGGCCTCGTCGCCGGCGTACCAACTGCTGGCACGCGGCCAGTGCGTCACCACGTCGGTGAAGCCGAGGTCGGCGGCCCGGCCCACCTGATCGGCGAAGAACTGCGCGCTGCTGAGCGAGAAGACCGGTGCGGCGTCCAGCGAGAGATAACGGTCCAGGCTGGCCGGATCGCGGCCGGCCTCGTCCAACGTCCGGTCCATCCGCGCGGACAGCGCCGACACGGTGTCCCACCAACTCTCCACGTCGTCGGCATCCGTGCCGGTGGTCACCCAGCCCTGACCGAAACGCGCCACCAACCGCATCGACCGGGGCCCGTTGGCGGCCACCACGAACGGCACCCGGGGCTGCTGCACGCAGCCGGGGTTGTTGCGGGCGTCCACGGCGGCGAACCAGTCGCCACGCCAGGTGGTGCCGTCCTCGCGGAGGATCAGATCCAGCAACTCGGTGAACTCGGCGAACCGTTCGACCCGCTGGCGCGGCGGCAGCGTCTCGCCGCCCAGCACCGCCGAGTCGAAACCGATGCCACCCGCGCCCAGGCCGAGCAGCAGCCGACCGTCGGAGACGTCGTCCACGGTGGTGATCTGCCGGGCGAACGCGGCCGGGTGCCGGAAGTTCGGCGACGCGACGAGGGTGCCCAGCCGGATGTGGGAGGTCACCGAGGCCGCGGCGGTCAGCGTGGACATCGAGTCGAACCACGGGCCGTCGACGAGGTCGCGCCAGCCCAGGTGGTCGTACGTCCAGGCGTGGTCGAAGCCCCACTCGTCGACCTGCCGCCAGCGACGCCGCGCCTCCGCCCACCGCTGGTCCGGCAGGATCACGATGCCAATCCGCATGATCGCCAGCCTAGTCGTGCCCGCCGGAGGTGCCCTAGCATCGCGGTGATGCGGAGGACCGGACCGACGGTACGACCGGCGGAATTGTCAGATGTGCCGGTACTTGTGGATCTGCGCCTGGCGAACGCCGAGGCCCACCTCGCGCTGGCCCCTGACGTCTACCGACTGCCGCAGCCCGAGACGGTCGCCCACCACTTCACGACCGTGCTGGCCGACGGGACCGGCCGGGACGCGATCCTCGTCGCGGAGCTGGACGGGCAGGTGGTGGGGATGGTCGAGGTGCTGCGCCTACCCGAACCGCCGCCGCACCAGATCCTGCGCCCCGAGCCGTCGGCACAGATCCACACGGTGGTGTCGGGTACGGCCCGGGGACGCGGGGTCGGTTCGGCGCTGCTCGCCACGGCTGACCGGTGGGCGACCGAGAACGGGATCACGAGGCTGTCCGCGGGCATCCACCACCGCAACGACGGTGCGGTGCGCTTCTACCGCCGCCACGGCTTCGGCCCCTCGGGCACCTTGCTGAACAGGCAACTCGGGGGCTGACTCGGTGCGGCACCGCGCAGGGCACCACGCGGCCGTGGCTCCCGCTACCGTTCCGCTGTGGACGTACAGGCGCAGCGGGTGGCCACCGTACGAGCGTTCGGCACGGTGTCGTTGGTGGCCGGCTTCATGACCTCGCTGATCACCATGGCGTCCGACTACGGCGGGTTTGAGCCGCACATCCTCGCCACCTTCCTCATCCTGACCGGCCTCGGTCTGCGGATCGAGGCGGCGATCGTCAACCGAAGGTCGTAGCCTCCCCACCGGACCGAACGGCAGGTGACGCGCGTCACAGTCCGACCCGGTAGGGAGCTGGCGTTCGGCTCCGACTCCTCGGTGAGCGACACCCACGGTGAGGTGTCAGCCGAGGAGAGGACCAGGCGCGATGACGAAGGTGACCGCACAGCTGTCGGTGTCGGTGGACGGCTTCTACGCCGGCCCACAGTTCGACGGGAACGGCAACTGGATGGACTCGGCGGAGAGCGCCGGGTTCTTCCGGGTCACCCGCTGGGTGACCGAGGCGATGGCGTGGCGTGAACGACTGGGTTTCGCCGGTGGCGAGCAGGACACCAACTCCGAGGTCGTGGCCGAGTCGTTCGGGGCCGCCGGTGCGTACGTGATGGGACGCCGGATGGCCGACGGCGGTGAGGTGCCCTGGGGCGAGGAGCCGCCGTTTCGCGCGCCGGTCTTCGTCGTCACGCACCGCCCCCGCCAGCCGTTGCTGCGCGGCGGAGGCACCAGCTTCACCTACGTCACAGATGGCGTGGCCAGCGCCGTCGAGCAGGCGCGCGCCGCGGCCGGCGGCAAGAACGTCGCCGTGGCCGGAGGCGGCAGCCTGGTGCGGCAGGTGCTCAGGGCCGGCCTGCTCGACGAGTTGGAGCTGCACGTCGTACCCGTCGTGCTCGGCACCGGTCTCCGGCTGCTCGACGCGGACCTCGACCTCGGCGAGAAGGAGGCGATCGAGCTGACGCCGACCCGGGTCATCCACACACCGCAGGTCACCCACATCCGGTACGCGGTGAACGGTCGGGCGCCGCTCGTGCTCGACGATCGGGGCAGCGGCGGTGGCTCGACGGTGACCACGAACTGAATCCGACAGGTCAACCCGGAGAGGAGATGCCCATGCCGCAACTGCTGCGGGTGCAGTGCTTCAACGTGTCGCGTGACGGGTTCGGCACCGGAGAGGGGCAGAGCCTGGAACGGCCCTTCGGCCACGCGGACCCCACCGCGCTGTTCTCCTGGCGGGCCGCCACCGCCAGCTTCGTGTACCGCACCGAGCCGGGCGGCACCCGCGGCCTGGACGACTACCTGACCCGCGACGCCGAGTGCAACATCGGCGCGGAGATCATGGGTCGTAACAAGTTCGGCCCCCAGCGTGGTCCCTGGGAGAACCATGACTGGCAGGGCTGGTGGGGGGACAACCCGCCGTTCCACACGCCGGTCTTCGTGCTCACCCACCACGAGCGCCCGTCGTTCAGCCTGTCCGACACCACGTTCCACTTTCTCGACGCCAGCCCGGCCGAGGCCCTGGCCCGGGCGAAGCAGGCGGCCGACGGTCGGGACGTCCGCCTCGGTGGTGGGGTCGCCACCGTCCGCGAGTTCATCGAGGCCGACCTGGTCGACACGATGCACATCGCCGTCGCGCCCGTGGATCTCGACCGGGGCGAGCGGTTGTGGGACAGCCCGGACGAACTGCTCGACCGCTTCCACCTCGAGTCGGTGCCCAGCCCCAGCGGGGTCACCCATCTCCTGTTCTGGCGACGATGACCGTCGTGCCGACCGCCCCTACGGCAGGCGGGACAGCACCAGCATGCGGTTGCCGTCCGGGTCGGTGACCCGGGCGGACCGCTCACCCCACGGCTGGTCGACCGGCTCCTCGGTGACAGTCGCGCCTGCCGAGCGCAGAGCGGTCACGGCGGCGTCGCAGTCGTCGGCGTAGACGCACAGCTCCCAGCGGTGAGCGTCGGCCGGCCCGCCAGCCTCCGGGTTGGCGGCCAGGCCGAGCTCACTGTTGCCCAGGCGGAGGGCGACGAACTCCGGAACGCCGTCGGCGGGGAACCGGTAGGTCAGCTCGAAGCCGACCACGTCCCGGTAGAACCCGATCAGTCGTGGCAGGTCAGGTGTCGTCACGATCGGAAAGGCTTCGGTGAACACGGACCACCTCCACGCCGGACCCTAGTCGGGCCATGGCTCCGGCGGAACAACCACTGTCGATACGGGCAGACGTCGTCATCCACGGAACTCTTGCGCAGATTGGTTTGCGATGCAAACCTATTGGTATTGCAGTTTCGGAGACGACCTGGAGGTCACCGTGTCGGAGCAGCCGAGCACCGCGCCGGACAGCAGAGACACCCCCGGCGAACTCCTCGCGTCGGTCGCCGCGCTCCGGCGGCGCACCCGGGTCACCCGGCACGCCTACTGGTTGCCGCTCCTGCTGTCCGGTCTCCTGATGGTGGCGGCGGCACCCCTGTACGTGGAGTCCGTCGAATCACCCGCCCTGCGCGCCACCCGGGACAATCCCGCGTTGACCGGCCTCGGCGGGGACTTCCTCGAACGCTCGGCGGCCCTCGGGTGGTACTGGCTGGTGGCGCTCATCGGCGGCTACCTGCTCAGCCTCGGTTGGTACCGATGGCACGGCGCGCGGGTGGGTGTGCAGACGCCGACCCGGGCGTACGTCGTCGCCGGCATCGTCGGCACGCTGGTCGGGCTCGTGCTGCCGATCGTGCTGCGGTTCCTGTTGCTCAACTCGGCGACGGCGCTGTCGAACGCGACCAGTTGGGTGACCACACCGCTGTTGGGCGTCTCCCATCGCGGTATGGTCCCGCACCTGGTCATCGCGGTGGGGCTACTGGTCCTGGCCCGACTGGAACGCAGTCGCGGCCTGACGGCCGTGACCCTGTGCTACGTCGTCGCGGTCGTCCTCGTGAACGCCTACTTCCAGACCGCGGACCTCCAGCCGGGTGACCTGAACCGCTACAGCTTCCTGCTGGCGGCCCTGCTGCCCGCACCGATCCTGCTCGTCGGTGGCATCATCGCTCTTTTCACCACCGGTAAGAGGTCGACATGAGCACCGGCACCGGCGGGCACCCGACGAACGGGCTCAGCGACACCGTTCACCAGCGCAACCGACTCGGCATCCTCACCATCGCCGCCGAGGCCGAGCAGGTGGAGGTCGCCTACCTCCGCGACGCGCTCGAACTCACCGCAGGCAACCTCTCCCGGCACCTCGCCGTGCTGGAGGAGGCGGAGCTGATCCGGATCGACCGGGGCTACCACGGGCGCAGGCCCAAGACCTGGATCAGGATCACCGAGCAGGGGCAGGCCGCGTTGACCGCCGAAATCAACGCGCTGCGGGAACTCCTCAACCGCCACACACAGTTGGGCAGTGCTTCGCGGCCGGACGGGCACGGGCAGTGACCTGAGTGCGCCCGGCCTGCCTATCGCCCCCAGGGCTCGGCGGGTCGGCAGTCAGCTCCCGGCTTGCCGTAGACGAGGGTGCCGGAGGAGTCCACGTAACAGTGATCGAACTCGTCCGACGGACGAAACAGCGGTCGCCGGTCGATCTCCACTCCGTTGACGTCGTAGCTGACCAACTCGGCGCTCCTGGTGACGTTGGCATCATCGGTGAGCAGGCCGAACACCCCGTTGACCAACCGCGCCGCGGTCGTCTGCCCGTCGCCGTGTTCCAGCACCAGCCGCTGCACCCGGGCGCTGACCCGGCCGGTCACCGCGACGTCGCCCCCGTCGACTTCGGTCGACATGACCAGGAGCCGCTGGACCGGTCCAGGCAACCAGTCCCGTTGCGGCCAGACACGTTCACCGTTGGCGCCCCCACTGATCTCCCTGTGCGGCTGCATCCAGACCTCGCAGGTGAAATATCCGGTGTCCGTCATGAACAGCACCACGCCACGGTGGTCCTGCTCGGCGGCCACGGCCACATCGTTCATCGACAGTGGAATCCGCTCCATCTGCGTGTTCCACTCCAAGCACTGCTTGACCACCTGGTGCAGCGTCGGTGACAGCTCACTCGAACCCATCGCCAGGTGCTGCACCTCGTCCCCGCTCGGCACCATCGCCACGCCGGCCACCACCGCCGCGGCCGTCGCCACGGTGGCGATCCCGAGTCGTACCGTCCTGCGGCGTCGAGGCCGGCGGATCGACGTCATCAGGTCCGCTCGCATTCGCACCGCCGTGCCGGGCGGCAGGTCACGCTCGGCGGGCGTGTCGAGAATGTCCCTCATCGCTCATCCTCCTGCTTGTTGCCGTCAGTAACCATCCGTGCCAGCCGAGCCCGTGCGCGACTCACACGTGAACGAAGCGCGCCTTCGCTGATGCCCAGGACCGTCGCCGCCTCGCCGTACGGCACGCCGGACCACAGACACAGGGCAACCGCCTCCCGCTCCGCGCGAGGTAATCGGCGGACCACCGCCAAGACCTTGGTCATCTGCCGTTCGTCGTCGAGCCGGGCGACGATGTCGCTGGCCGGGTCCGCGTCCGCCTCCCGCTCCGGTGGCAACCTCCGCAGGGCTGCCCACCACCGGCGGGCCGAGCGCCACTCGGTGCGGGTCGTGTTCGTGGCGACCACCAGCAGCCACGGCAACGCCAACCCGTCCACCAGGACCGCCGCTTCGCCGCGCCTACGCCACGCGACCAGGAAGGTCGCCTGCGTGACGTCTTCGGCCAGCGTCCAGGAGCCGGTAAGCCGGAACACGTGGTTGTAGACCGCCCGGGCGTACCTGTCGAAAAGCCGGCCGAAGGCGACCTCGTCACCGGTTGCGATGGTCGACCACAGGTCCTGGTCAGACGGTCGTATCTGGCTCGTCACACCTGACTATTGCCGGTCGGGGCGAATCTGTTGCAGTCCTGCTCGAAGTCCGTGTCAGGGGCCGTGTCACGGTCGCGTCAGGGCGGTGACAGGCCGGCCGCCGATGGTAGCTGCATGACGAGTTCAGCGATTGCGGTCTCCGGACTGCGGAAGGCCTACAAGGACAAGGTCGTGCTCGACGGCATCGATCTGGACGTCCCCGCGGGCACGATCTTCTCCCTGCTCGGCCCGAACGGGGCGGGTAAGACGACGACGGTGAACGTGCTGACCACGTTGGTGAAGGCCGACGGTGGGACCGTACGCATCGCCGGCCACGACGCCGCCACCCAGGCCAAGGCGGTACGCGCGGCGATCGGTGTCACCGGTCAGTTCGCGGCCGTGGACGAACTGCTGACCGGGCAGGAGAACCTGCGGCTGATGGTGGACCTGAGCCAGGTGCCCACCAGGGACGGCGGGAGGGTCGTCGCGGAGTTGCTGGAGCGGTTCGATCTGACGGACTCCGCGCAGAAGCCGGTGTCGAGCTACTCCGGCGGTATGCGCCGCAAACTGGACCTGGCGATGACCCTTGTCGGAAACCCGCGGATCATCTTCCTCGACGAGCCGACGACGGGCCTGGATCCGCGCAGCCGCCGCACGATGTGGTCGATCATCCGGGACCTGGTGGCCGACGGTGTGACGATCTTCCTCACCACCCAGTACCTCGAGGAAGCCGACCAGCTCGCCGACCGGATCGCCGTACTCGACCAGGGGCGCGTTGTCGCCCAGGGCACGCCCGACGAGCTCAAGCGCCAGATCCCCGGCACGCACGTCCGGCTCCGCTTCACCACCGTCGCCGAACTCGACGCAGCCGCCCGGGTGCTCACCGACTCCACCCGGGACGACGAGGCGCTGGCCCTGCGGGTTCCCAGTGACGGCGGAACCGCCTCGCTGCGGGCCCTGCTGGACCGGCTCGACGAGTACGCGATCACCGCCGAGGGGTTCTCCGTGCAGACGCCGGACCTCGATGACGTCTTCCTCGCCCTGACGGGCACCCGCACCCAGGAGGTTTCCGCGAAATGAGCGCCAAGTCCCATTCGATCGTCATGCTGCGTCGCAACTTCAAGCACATCGCCCGGAACCCGACCTCGGTGTTCAACGCGGTCCTGATGCCGATCGTGATCATGTTGATGTTCGTGTACATGTTCGGCGACGCCTTCAGCGTCGGTGTCGACTACATCGACTACGCCACTCCGGGACTGATGCTGTTGGCGGTCTGCTACGGGCTGGGGGCCACCGCGACGGCGGTGAACTCCGACATGACGAAGGGCATCATCAACCGGTTCAAGGTCATGCACGTCTCCCGAGGTGCGGTGCTGACCGGTCACGTCGTCGCCAGCGTACTGACCAACCTGGTCGCCATCGCGGCCCTGGTCGGGGTGGCCTTCCTGCTCGGATTCAGTCCGTCGGCGAGCCTCCTCGGCTGGCTCGGCGTGATCGGTGTCATCGTGCTGCTCGGCTTCGCCGCCGGCTGGCTCACGGTCGCCCTGGGGCTTTTCGCGAAGTCTCCCGAAACGGCGGGGCTGGCTTCCGTACCGCTTGTCATGCTGCCCTTCTTCAGCAGCGCGATCGTGCCGGCGGACAAGATGGGACCCGGGCTGCGCGAGTTCGCGCAGTACCAGCCCTTCACGCCGATCATCGAAACCCTGCGCGGGTTCCTCAACGGAACGCCGTCCAGCGGTGACGTGATCCCCGCCCTCGCCTGGTGCGTCGGCATCGCTCTCGTCGGATACCTGTGGGCACGTTCCACGTTCACGAAGCGAGCGTGACCGCGACCAACCGGTTCCAGTCCGTCCCACTGCCTTCTCGCGCCGCCTCTGCGAATCTCACTTCGCCGAGGCGGCGCCGTACTTCCCGCTCGATCCGGGCCACGTCCGGCTGGGAATGATCCTGCCGTCCTCGCACACCGGTGCTCGCGGCAAGCAGCCGCGCGGCCAGCTCATGCTGGTCACGGCGCAACGCCAGGTCCGCGACGCCGACGAGCACCCGCGCGATCGAGGGTGCGTGCCCCGTCGAGGCTGCCGCCTCGCAGGCCAGGGCATGGTGTCTGCGCGCCGCATCGAGATCGTCCGCGACGTAACCGAGCAGGTCGTGTGTCACCACGCGGATGTGCGCCTGCTTCGCCTCGTCGCGCAACAGGGTCGTCGCGACACCGACCTGGTGGGCCACCTCGTCGGCATGGCCACGCCAGCGGGCGAGTTCCGCCTGGGACAGGGCCAGCACCGCCAACGCACCAGGCCACGTGACCCGCGCCGCGTGTCGCCGCGCCTCGGCCATGGCAGCCGCGCTCGACTCCTCGTCGCCGAGCAACCAGTAGAGCTGGGCCTGCCGGGACCGCATCCGGATGATGTCCTCGACGGTGCCGACCTCGGTGACGACCCCGGCCGCCTCCTCGTAGTGCTCGCACGCACCGGCGAACTCACCGCGTACGGCGATCAGCTCCGCCAGCTCGGTGAGGGCGAACGAGATCCCGAACCGTTCGCCGATGGCCCGGAACTCGGCCAGCGCCGCCACGAGATACGCCTCCGCATCCCCACCGTCCTGGCCGAAAATGATCCGCATCTTGCCAAGCTGCAAGCGGCCCAGTGCGCGTACCCACGGATCCTCGTCGTCCAGCAGCGGTTCCCATGCGGGCAGGATCGCGTCCGGAGCTCGCAACATGCGTTCCAGTGGGACGACGAGCGCCATCCCCGGGTGGCTGCCGTTACTGCGTCGGCTGAACTCGTATGCCTTGTGAATCCACTCCGCGGCCTGGTGCTCGTCGCCCGGTCCCGAGTTCACGAAGAGCACGACGAGCGCGTACACCGTGGCCCGGATCTCGTCGCTCACCTCACCGGGCGTCTCGGTGGCCGCCATGATCAACTCCATGCCCTCGGTCCGGTGACCACCGAGCCACCAGTACCAGCCGGCGGCCGCGGCCAGCCGCATGGCCGCGTGCGCTTCGCCAGCAGCGAGGGCACCGCGCATCGCGGAACCGATGTTGTCATGCTCGACTTCGAGAGTGGCAAGCCATTTCACCTGGTCCGCGCGGCGAAGCTGCGGCTCCGCGGTCGCGGCCAGGTCGGTGAAGTACGTCAGATGCGCGTGACGCGCCGAGTCCGATTCCCCCGCCTCGGCGAGCCGGTGCGCGGCGTACTCCTTGATCGTGCCGAGCATCCGGTAGCGCAGGGCCTCGTCGCTCTCGGCGACCAACAGCGACTTCTCGGCCAGCGCGGTGACCAGTTCGAGCACGTCCTCCTGCTCGACCTCGCCGCCGGCGCAGACCCGTTCGGCCGCTTCCAGGCTCACCCCGCCCGAGAACACCGAGAGCCGGCGCAGGACCGCCCGCTCGGCGTCGGTCAGCAGCTCCCAACTCCAGTCGACCACCGCGCGCAGCGTTCGGTGCCGGGGCAACGCGGTACGGCTGCCGCCGGTCAGCAGGCGGAACCGATCGTCGAGCCGGCTGGCGAGCTGGTCGATGGACATGGTGCGCAACCTGGCGGCGGCCAGTTCGATCGCCAGCGGCATGCCGTCCAACGCCCGACAGATCCGCGCCATCGTCGACAACGTGGAACGGTCCACCGCCAGATCCCTGCGCACCGCGCCCGCTCGCTCCCGCAGCAACCGGACCGCGGGAGAGGTTGCGATCTCGCTGGGGTCGGCGTCGACGTCCGGCAGGGCCAGCGGCGCGACCGGCCAGAGCGCCTCACCGGTGATGCCGAGCGGTTCCCTGCTCGTCGCGATGATCCGCAGTCGCCGACACTCCCCGAGCAGCCGGTCCGCGAGCACAGCCGCCGACTCGATCACGTGCTCGCAGTTGTCCAGGATCAGCAACGCATCCCGCTCGCGGATCGCGGCGACGAGCCGGTCCATCAAGTCCATGCTCGGTGCCTCGCCGAGCAGAGCGTCCCGGAGCCCGAGCCCCGCGAGCGTCGCCTGCACCACGTCACCGTCCGCGCCGATGGCGGCGAACTCGACAAGCCAGGCGCCGTCCGGCAGGTTGTCGAGCATTCTGCGCGCGGTTTCCGTGGCCAGCCGGGTCTTCCCGGAGCCACCCGGCCCGATCAGGGTCGTGAGCCGGTGTTCGGCGACGAGCGCACCGACCTCGGCGACTGCCTCGTCCTTGCCGATGAAGCTGCTCAACTCGGCGCGAAGGTTGGTCTTCCGGCTCTCCTCGCGCCGTCGCACCTCGCGCCCTTGCACCTCGCCCCGCAGGAGCGCGACGTGCAACGCCGAGAGTTCCGGCGAGGGGTCGACGCCCAGCGCGTCGGCCAGGGCCGCACTCGTGCGCTGATACACCAGCAGCGCCTCGTTGTCCCGGCCGCTCGCGGCGAGGGCCCGCATCAACGCGAGGACCAGCCGTTCCCGCACCGGGTACGCGGCCACCAGGTCGGTCAGCTCCGCGACCAGCTCCGGACCGTGGCCGAGGCCGACCTCAACGTCGAAGCGGTCCTCCAGGGCGGTCAGGCGCAGCCTGTCGAATCGGGTGACCACCGCGTCGAATGCCGCGCTGTCGACCAGACCGACGTCCTGCATCGCCGCACCGCGCCACAGGTCGAGGGCCTGGCGCAGCCGCCGTCCCCGCTGCGAGCCCTCGTCATCGCGAGCCAGGGCGACGAGGCGTTCGAACCGTACGGCGTCCACGGCGTCGGGTTCGACAATCAACCGGTAGCCGTCGGTCTGTCCCTCGATCGACCCGTCGGGCAGCGCCTTGCGCAGCCGGGAAACCAGGCGGTGCAGGGCGTTCGCCGCGTCGGAGGGCGGATGTTCGCCCCAGATCCAGTCGACGAGGGTCCCCTTTGGGACCACCTGACCCGGGTTGAGCGCGAGGACGGTCAGCAGCCCGCGCAGCCGCGCACCCGGCACGTCGATGACGGTGCCGACGTCCGTGCGAACCTCGAATGGACCAAGCATCCCGACCTGCACCTGGCAGATCTTGCCACGGACATGAGAAGTATCCGTGTCACCGATGCCCGCTCCGCCGACGGCTGTCAGGGCGGTCGACCACGCCTTCCACCGCCACGTCGGGAGCTGACCGTGCCGCGGCGTCGAGGCCGCGAGCACGCGAGGTCACCCGGCGCGGTTGTGCCGGGTGTCGTTGTCGTACGACTCGCGGGCGTCGAGCAACTCGTCCCAGTGCTGTTCGGTCCAGGCGCAGGCGACCGCGATCGGTTCGAGCATGCTGCGGCCCACCGGCGTCAGCTCGTACTCCACCCGCGGGGTGACCCCGGCGAAGACGGTGCGCCTGACCAGCCCGTCGCGTTCGAGGGAGCGCAGCGACTGGGTGAGGACCTTGGGGGTGACGCGGCGCAGCGGCACGCGTAGCTCGGAGAACCGGCGAGGCCCCTGCTCAAGGCAGCGGATGATGAGCGCCGCCCACTTGTCGCCGAATCGGATCGGGTTGAGCGAGGACGGGCACAGCTCGTCGAACATGTCGGCGGGCAGAGGTTGCCTCATCGCCAAACCATAACTGGTATCCCGGTGGTAACCACGACCCTCGATAGCGTCGGCGAACCGGCCGAGCGTGTGGGCTCCGGCCGCCGAGGAGAGGGCGTAACTCATGAGGATCGTGGTCTTCGGCGCGGGCGGCCGGGCCGGACGGCAGGCCGTCGCCGAGGCGCGACGGCGCGGCCACCAGGTCACCGCCGTGGTGCGCAACCCGGCAGGCCACGGCGACCTGACCGACGTACAGGTGGTGGCAGGCGACGTGACCGACGCCGTGAGCGTCGCGCGGGCAGCCGCCGGGCACGACGCCGCCGTCAGCGCCGCCGTCGACCTGTCCGTAGCGCCGCACGACTTCTTCACCACGTCGTCGCGCGCCCTGGCCGCCGGCCTGGACAAGGCAGGTGTACGTCGCCTGGTGGTGGTCGGCCTCGCCTCGATCATGCCCGGGGCGTCCGGTGCCGCGCTGATGGACCAGCCCGGCTACCCGAACGAGTACCGGTCCTTCTACCTGGGTCACGCGGCGGGCCTCGACGAGCTTCGGGCCTCCGACCTCGACTGGGCCTACCTGGCCCCCGCCGGCGACTTCGACCACGACGGCACCCGCACCGGCCACTACCGGATCGCCGAACACGGCGACCCGGCAAGCCGGATCAGCTATGCCGACTTCGCGATCGCACTTGTCGACGAGATCGAGGCACCCCGCCACCACCGGGCCGCCGCGAGTGTGCGGGAGGTGTGATGCCGGAGGTCCACGACAGCCCACATCCCTGGGTCGCGGAGCACATCCGCCGGTTCGAGGAGACCGGCGGCCGGCCACGGCCCGGCGTGAACGACCTGCTCCTGACGACCCGAGGCAGGAAGACCGGCGAACTGCGTCGCACCGCACTCGTCTACGAACGCGACGGCGATCGCTACGTGCTTGCCGCCTCCAACCGCGGCGCAGACCACCACCCCGCGTGGTACCTCAACCTGCTCGCCGATCCCTACGTCACGGTGCAGGTCGGCACGGAGACCTTCGGCGCGTACGCGCGCCCCGCCACGGCCGGGGAGCGTCCGCACCTTTGGCGCTTGATGGTTTCGGTCAGGTCGGAGTACGCCGCCTACCAACAACGGATCACGCGGGAGATCCCCGTGGTTCTCCTGGAACCTGTCTCGAAATGAGATGCGTACGGACGGGCAGCCCGGTTGGATCTCGACATGCAGCATGAGCTTGTTCGTCCTCGCAAGGCCCGACCCGGGGACAAGATCGCGGTCCTCTCGCCGTCCTTCGCCGCGGCCGGCGCCTTTCCCGAGATTCACCAGCAGGCCATGCGACGGCTCGCCGACCTGACCGGCCTCGTTCCGGTCGAATACCCGACCACCCGCCAGGTCGGTGCGACCCCGGCAGCTCGCGCCGCGGACATCAACGCCGCCTTCGCCGACCCACAGGTACGCGGCATCCTCGCCGTCGTCGGGGGCGACGACCAGATCACGGTCATCCCGCACCTGGACGCCGACCTCGCCCGAGCCGACCCGAAGCCGTTCCTCGGCACCAGCGACAACACCAACCTGCACCACTGGCTCTGGGGCCTCGGCATCGCCAGCTTCTACGGCGGCTCCTCCCAGGTGCACCTCGGCCCCGGGCCGGCCGTGGACGACATCCACGTCCGGTCGCTGCGAGCGGCGTTGCTCACCGGGGAGCGGCTGGAGATCACCGACCCGGGCGAGTCCGAGGATGTCGGGATCGACTGGGCTGATCCGCGGGCGTTGAAGTCCTTCGGCGAACGCGAACCGACGGAGCCGTGGAGCTGGTACGGGCCCCGTCGCGCGGTCACCGGCCCCACCTGGGGTGGGTGCCTGGAAGTCATCCAGTGGATCCTGACAGCGGGCCGTTTCCCACTTCCTCCCGAGGCTCTCCAGGGCGGGGTGCTGGTCATCGAGACGTCGGAGGAGCTTCTCCCCGCCCGTGAGGTCGGCTGGATCGTCCGCTCACTCGGTGAACGCGGCTTCCTCCGCGCCGTCGACGCGGTGCTTGTCGCCCGTCCGCCGGTCTCCGACCACACCCGCCGACCCCCGGCTGCCGATCGGGCGCGGCTTCGCGAGCAGCAGCGCGACACAGTCGTCGACGTGGTGACCCGCTACAACCCGGAGGCAGTCGTCTGCGTCGGCATCCCCTTCGGCCACACCCGACCGCAGTGGATCCTTCCCCATGGCGGCCCGGTCACCGTCGACGGCGTGCAACGTCGGGTGTTCGCCGACTACCGATAGATCCCGCTCACTCGCCATGCCGGCGGTTGCTCCCCAGCTACCGGTGCCGGCCCCCGCGTCGAGCGCGGCACGGACACCTGTCCGCACCCAGGTGATGAGTGGACAGCGACGTCGAAGGCCCTGACCGGGACTCACGTCCTGGACAGGGCCTTCGCGGTGGAGCGGGTGACGGGATCGAACCCCCACTGTGGTCTCGACCTGTCGAGTGGGGTCACTCGACACGCCGAGACCGCGGTGAGCTTTGCGCCTGGTTACGCCTTGAGCAGTTCCTCGCTCAGGTTCCAGAGGCGCTGTGCGGACTGTGGGTCGATGGCGTGCGGCACGACGGTGGCGGGGGGTAGCTTCCCGGAGCCGAAGGTGATGGGCTGTGGGTTCTCGTCCAGTGGTGAGATGTCGTTGTCCTTCAGGTAGACGCCGCCGATGTCGGCCAGCAGCGGGCTGGTCGCGGCGAAGACGCTGGTGCTGGCGCCCTGTTGCGGCGTCTTGTGCTCGCGGTCGGGGTCGATGACCGGCTGGCCCGACTCGTCGATCAGGCCCATGGCCCGCAGCTGCTCGTCGCTCAACGTGTCCGTGCGCGCCATCCCCTCGGCGATGTGGGGACCCAGATTCGTGCCGTGGATGATGCCCGGATGCACGGCGTAGCCCCGGATTCCGTCTGCGGCCCATCGGCGGTCCAGCTCGACGGCGAACAGCACGTTGGCAGTCTTCGACTGCCCGTATCCGAGCATCCCCATGGGGTCGTACCCATTGGTGAAGTGCGGGTCGTCCCAGCGGATGTCAGAAAGACGGTGCCCCCCGGACGTGAGGTTGACCACCCGGGCGCCGTTCGCGGCCCGCAGGGCAGGCAGCAGACCGAGGGTCAGCTGGAAGTGTCCGAGATGGTTGGTGGCGAACTGCGACTCGTACCCGCGGGCGTCCCGAACCAGGGGACCACCCATGATGCCCGCGTTGTTGATCAGGATGTGCAGCGGGCGCCCTGAGTCGAGGTACTGGGCAACAAAGGCGTCGATCGAGCCTGGGTCGAGAAGGTCGAGCCGGCCGGTGTCGACGCGCTCGATGCCCGTCAACCTGGCCGCCGCCCGGTTGGGGTTACGCGTAGCCACCGTCACGGATGCGCCCGCCTTGCTCAGCGCCCGGGTCGCCTCCAGGCCGAGTCCCTGGTGGCCGCCGGTGATGACGACGTTGATGCCGGACAGCTCGATCCCCGCGAGCACCTCGTCGGCCGTCGACGCCGCGGTGAAGCCGGATCCGATGGGGTGCTGCCGGTGGGTCATGTTCTGTGTCATGGCACCACTGTGCGCCCGAACCCTCGTACTCTGAATGGTTGTCGGTCCGGATTTCTTGTGCGAGAGTACGGAAGTGGCCGGTGATCAGTTGTCCGAGGTGTTGGACCTCGTCGAGGTGCGCGGGCTGCTGACCGGCGGGTTGGCAGCCAGCGGCCGGTGGGTGTCGCGCGCGCCGGTGCAGGATCGCCTGAAGTTCTTCGCGATGGTGAGCGGCAGCGCCCAGCTGACCACCGACGGCGTCGACGGGTCGATCGAGCTGGAGCCGGGTGACGTCGCGATCGTGAACGGCCGGTCGTGGCTGCAGGTCGAAGGCGGCACCGGCGACGGTCCGCCCCGCGTGGTCGTCCCGGAGGAGGCCGATCGCCACTCCGGCCTCGCCGGCGCCGACCGGCACTCCGACGACGTCCTCATCGGTGTACGCGTGGACCTGAACCAGGCTGGTCGCACACTGCTGCTGCAGGCGCTCCCTCCGATGGCGCACGTCCGGGCATCGGCCGCAGCGGCCAGCAACCTACGGACAAGCCTCGACCGGCTGTTCGACGAGGCGACGGGCGGTCGGCTCGGCTCGGCGTTCGCGATCCGGCAGCATGGCCAGCTCCTGCTGCTGGAGGTGCTGCGCGCCTACGTCGACCAAGCCGAGCTGCCTCCAGGCTGGCTACGGGCGCTGACCGACGAACGGCTGCGCCCGGCGATCACCCTCATGCACACCGAACCCGGAAAACCGTGGGGCCTGCAGGAGCTGGCGCGTGCCGCGGCGATGTCGCGCACGTCGTTCGCCGACCGCTTCCGGACAGTTGCGGGGATGCCGCCGGTCACCTATCTCAACCGGTGGCGGATGCTGCTCGCGCAACGCGCCCTCCGCGACGGCGACGTCCGCGTCGGGTCGCTTGCCTCCCACCTGGGATACGCGTCCGAGAGCGCCTTCAGCACTGCGTTCAAGCGCGAGGTGGGCGTGTCACCACTGCGCTACCGGTACAGGGTGCGCGAGGAACAGGGGAACGTGACAGCCGTCGTCTGACACGGACACGTGATCCTGAGCCGTACCCTGATCTGGAACCAACCGCTCCTCCACGCCGTAACTCCCACTACCGCCGACTCAGCACGCTCGGAAGCTACGAACCGCCGCAACAGTATTAGCGGGCCGGCCCGCCGTATGGGTCGTGGCTGAGCTGCTGGATGCCGCCCTGCGGGGGCCCGCTGTACGGGCCGGGGAACCCGTCGGCCGGCGGCCTCGTGTGCAGCACCGCGGTCGGTGCGTCGCTCATGCCCGCTCCGGCCGGCGCCGTCAGCTGAGTGGCCGCGTGCGGAGCTGGCTTGTCCGGCGTGTTCCGGCGGCGGTTCACCAGCAGAGCCAGTGCGCCCAGGCCGGCGGCGACCAGCAGGCCACCCAGGATGAACGGCAGCGAACCGCTGCCCTCGTCGCTGACAGTTTCGAGGGCGGGGGGTGCCGCCGCGGCTACGCTGGTCTCCGGCTCGGGAGCCTCGTCCGCTGCCGCCGTTGCGGTGGGCGACGGCGGGGTCTTGGCGGGCGCGGCCACGGCGGCCAAGGTCAGCCGCACGCTCGCGGTGTCACCGGCGGAGCCCTGTACGGTCGTGCGGGTGGTGCGATAGCCGTCCAGGGCCGCGACGACTGTGATCCGGCCCTCGGCGATCGTCTTGCCGGCGCCTGACTTGATCGAGAACCGGCCGCTTTGGTCGCTCGTTGTACGGTGTTCGTGCCCGGCGCTGTCCCGGACGGTCAGAGCCACGCCGCCGATCGCCTTGCCGTTGGTGTCGCGGACTTGGCCGGACACCCCATCCACCTCGGACGACAGCTTGTCCGCACCGGGTTGCGGCGCGCCCGCGCCGGGTTGCGACGTGCCTGGGCCGTGAATGTAGACCATCTTGTAGGCGAAGCTGTTCTGCCCGCCGAGCCGTACGGCGACCGAGATGTTGAGACCGAGAGTCTCGCCCGCGTTCACCTGGGGCGCGACGACGGTGGCCTGGAAGTCCTGGCTCTGGCCGGGTTTGAGGTTCGGCTCCGCCCGGCAGCCGGTGGTGCATTGCAAGCCACCACTGACCACCACGATGGCCGTTTCGGCCCCACTCCCGTTGTTCGTGACGCGGATCTGAACGCGAACCTTGTCGCCGGGATTCACGTTCTCCGCCGACACGCTCAGGATGCTGATGGGTGCCGGGGCGCCCGCCACGGGTGCCGCGGACACCGCGAGCGTCCCCCCGGTCAGCGCGACCAATGCGGCGGCCCGGGCCCATCGGGCGCGTAGGCGCGTCGTCACTTCCTACCACCCTCTCCACGGGCAGGCGACATCGGCCGATGACGCCGCGGGACACTATGCCCTGTCGAGGATGGGTTGCGCGACTCGCGGCCCCCTACACGGCCTCTCGCAGGGGGACCTCGCGCCGGGCGCTGCTTGATATGCAGCTTCGTGATTGCCGTATTTCTGGCAGGCCGACAGCTACGTCCTGCTGAGGGTCAGCCTCCTCCTCGGCCCATGATCTATCAGCACGCCACCTCGGAGGCCGATCGGGCCATCGCCCAGGCGGTGAGCGACGCGGTAAAGGCCGAGCGAAGGAAGGCCAGCAAGCCCGCGGCTGGCGCCTCGGGCAGGCCCAAGAGGAAGGGTAAGAAGCGTGGCTAGTGGCCCGTGGATGGCCCGCCCGGCGCTCGTGACCCCTGGAACGTCGAAGGCCCTGGTTGGGACTTTCGTCCGGTCAATTGACAGACATTGATTGATGCGGTCAACTGGCGACGCCCGTATCCCCCGGCTCGCCCAGGAGGACCCTCTTGCGTACGCTCCTGACCCTCGCCGCGGCCGCCGTCTGCGCCGCCGGTGCACTGGCCGTCCCCGCAGCGGCGGCGCAGGCCGATCCGGCCGGCACCGCCCTGGCCGGCGCGACCGTCCCGGCCGACGCCTGCGCCGGTACCGTCCAGATCCAGTCGCTCACCTTCAACCCGCCCCGGGTGGTTCCGGGCCAGGCCGTCAGGGCCACGGCCGTCGGGCAGAACTGCACCGCCCAACAGCAACAGGTCGGCACGGCGATCTACGCCCGGTTCGTCGGCTCCAGCCCCGGCATCCCCACCGGCTGCCCGGCCCTCGACCCGCTGCCGGGCTGGGCGGTCACCGTCGATCCGGGCGCGACCTTCAGCTGGCACGAGGGTTACTTTGTGCCCTCCGGCTGTACGGCCACCGGTCTGGAGGTCACGGCCCGGTTAGAGGACGACGCCACCGGCGGCGAGCTCACCCAGACCGCCACGGTGCCGATCGACCCGCCGCCGGCGGCGCCCTGCACCGTGAGCTACCGCACCGGGAGCGAGTGGCCGGGAGGCTTCACCGCCCAGATCACCATCAAGAACACAAGCACCGTGCCGATCAACGGTTGGACGCTCAGCTTCACCTTCCCCGGTGACCAGCACATCGTCCAGTCCTGGTCCACCACCGCCCAGCAGAGCGGTGCCACCGTCACGGCCCGGAACCTCGGCTACAACCCCCTGGTGGCGCCGGGCGCCTCGGTGGTCTTCGGCGTCCTGGGCACCTGGCAGGCCAGCGACGCGGTGCCGATCGCGTTCACGCTCAACAACGTCAGCTGCGCCGCCGGGTAGCCCGCGCACCGGACCCGGCAACACGCTCGCGTCGCGGGCGCCCGGCGCCAGCCTGCGAGACATCATGGCCCGGATGGGCCACGACAGTCCCCGCGCCGCGCTGATCTATCAGCACGCCAATCGGGAGGCCGACCAGGTCATCGCCGACGCGATCGACAAGGCCGTCAGGGCGGCCCGACGCAAGCCGAGCAGGCGTCGGACGCGACCGGGCGCCGAGGACGACGGGACGGGCGCCGAGGCGGGCCAATGGCACAGCGCCCCGTTTCAGCATGACCTAGAACCACGGAAGCCCTGGCGGGACCATCGGTCCTGACCAGGGCTTCCGCGCGTGGAGCGGGTGACGGGAATCGAACCCGCACTGTCAGCTTGGGAAGCTGATGTTCTGCCATTGAACTACACCCGCAAGCGGCACCACTGTACCCGAGTCGTCGAGCCCTTGCATCCAGGCACCCGACCCGCCGCTTGCCCGCGCGCCGCCCTGGCCGCCCTGCCCCGTCTTGCCCGGGTCGGCGCAGGTTGATCCACTCGGGTTCCTGAAAATCGGGGCGTCCGAGCGGCCGGGACACCGCGATTTCACCGAAACCGAGTCGATCCAGCCGGGGCGGCCGCCCGCAGGCCGGGTCGAGCCGGGGCGACGCGACACGAGGGCGGCGCGGGGGCAGTGCCGGGCGGCGCGGGGGGCGACGCGGGGCGGCGCGGGGCGGGGCAGTGCCCGCCGGCGCGGGGCAGTGCCAGACCACACGAGGGCGGTGCCGGGCGGCGCGGGGCAGTGCCCGGCGTACAGCCGGATGCCGGCTCCGTCAGCGCGGAGCCGGCACCGGCTGTCTCTGGGCCGTGGTCAGGCAGCCGTGCACTGGACGTCACGGCTGCGGCGGGTCGGGCGGGTCTGCGGCACGGTGAGCGGCGCGGCGGCCGCCGCCGACGGGGCCTGCGGGTCGAGCCAGACCCGAACGGCCGGCCGACCCGGCGCGAGGCCCGGGACGCCAGCGATGTGCTGCTCGCGGCGGGTCAGCATCGCCACGTCGACGGTGAACTCGAACAGTTGCCAGTCGACCCGTGGCTCGGCGCGGGCGCCCTGCGCCAACCGGGCGACCCGCGCCGGATCGGTCACCGGACGGGCATGGCCCGCCACGTACGCCTCGTCGTCGCTCTCCTCCGGAGGGAACGAGTGCAGCGCGTAGCGGCCATCGCGTTCGAGGTCACGACGCTTCGGGGAGTCGATGATGAAGCAGAACAGACCCTCGTCGGTGATGACCGGGGAGACCGGATGGACCCGGGGCCCGCCGTCGGCGCGGACCGTGGCCAGGTAGCCGAAGCCCGGCCCGTACTGCTGGAGGAGAACGCGGATCCCGTCGGCGAGTCGGGGCTCGTCGGCGGCGAATTCGGACCAGGAAGCCATGTGGGCATTCTATCGAACAAATGTACGAGCAGCGAGCTCGACGCGCTGGTCACCGGCACCGAATCCGGCGGGTTTGAGTCCCGCCGCTATGGTGGTCCGATGCTGCTCTCCGACCGCGACCTGGTCTCCGAGATCAAGGCCGGCACGCTGGGCCTGGAGCCGTTCGAGCCCACCCTGGTCCAACCCTCCAGCATCGACGTGCGGCTGGACCGGCTGTTCCGGGTCTTCAACAACCACCTCTACACCCACATCGACCCGGCGATGCAGCAGGACGACCTGACGTCGGCGGTCGAGGTGCCCGACGGGGAGCCGTTCGTGCTGCACCCCGGGGAGTTCGTGCTCGCCTCGACGCTTGAGGTCATCTCACTTGGCGACCAGCTCGCCGGCCGACTGGAGGGCAAGAGCTCACTCGGGCGGCTCGGGCTGCTCACGCACTCCACCGCCGGCTTCATCGACCCCGGCTTCTCCGGTCACGTCACGCTTGAACTCTCGAACGTGGCGAACCTGCCCATCACCCTCTGGCCGGGCATGAAGATCGGGCAGCTCTGCATCTTCCGGCTCTCCTCGCCGGCCGAGCACCCGTACGGCTCGGCGGTCTACGGCTCGCGCTACCAGGGGCAGCGCGGGCCGACACCGAGCCGCGCGTGGCAGCACTGGCGCACCTGGCCCACCCGCTGAACAGGTGACGACGAGGGCCCGCCGCGACGAATCGCGACGGGCCCTTCGGTCGGCACCCTCGATCAGCCGGGACGGCCGTAGCTGTGGATCGGACCGTCGTCGACCTTCTTCATCTTGATCGGTTGACCGGCCTGCGAGGCGTGCACCACCCAGCCGCCGCCGACGTACATGCCGACGTGGTGGATGTCGCTGTAGTAGAAGACCAGGTCGCCGGGGCGCAGGTCGGCCTTGCTGACGTTCTTGGTGACGCGGCTCTGCGCGGCGGCGTTGTGCGGCAGTGACACCCCGGCCTTCGCCCAGGCGGCGAGCATCAACCCGGAGCAGTCGTACGAGTTCGGGCCCTCGGCGCCCCAGACGTAGGGCTTGCCGATCTGCGCGCAGGCGAACTTGACGGCCGTGCCGGCGGCGCCGCCGGGGTAGCTGCCGGGGCAGGGCGCCGGGCGCAACGGACCGCCGCCGCCGCTGCCGTAGACCTTGAGGCGCAGCTTCTGCAGCTTGTCGATCTCGTCGTTGATCTGCTTCTTCTTCGCCGCCAACTGGGCCTCGGTACGGGTGAGCTGGGTCACCATCTCGTCGAGCGGCGCCTTCTGCCTGGCCAACTCGTCGCGCAGGTCGGCCACCTCGCGGACGTCCTGCTGCTGGTTGTGCGCGAAGCGGTCGAGCATTTCGAGCTGGCCGACCACCTCGCTCGGTGACTGGCTACCCAGCACCGCGTTGACGGTGAGCACGTTCTCGCCCTTGTAGGCGCGCACGGCCAGGGCACTCACCTTGTCCATCGCGACGTCGACCTGACGCTCAAGCGGGGCGATCCGGGCGGCCAGCGCCTGGGCCTGCTTGCGCTTGTTGGCGAGGTCGATCCGGGTGGCGTTGTGCTGTTCGATGACCGGTTCGAGTTTGTTCCAGTCGGCGTCGATCTGGCGTTCGATCTCGGCGACGGACGGGTCGGCGTGGGCCGCCGTGGCGCTGCCGGTCAGGACGACGGCGACGCCGGCCAGTGCGGCGAGCGCGGTGGTGAAGCGGGACCAGCGTGGGCGCGGCGCGATCGACGTGGGGCCGGCTGCTGCCGACCGCTCGGACGACGGCCGCGGGGCATGGAGTGCCACCGGGGTTCCGTACTCCTTCTTCCTGACCGCCTACCGGGTTAGCTGACGGGTTCGGGCGGGAAGTCGGCGCCCTACCGCAGTGGTTGCGGATTCACCCCGGGAGACATGGGTCCCCGGTTCGTTCGGAAACGACTCGGCGGTGTCGGTCCGTTACCGCCCGGGCTGGACGGAGCTGCTATCGGGCCGACGAATGACCAGAGTAGAGACGCTTGTTACCACTCCGCAACCCGTGCGGCCGTGACACTCCGTACCGATCGGAGAGGGTCACCGACCGTACGTGAAGATTTCTTTCCCGACGAGTCGATACATGGAAAGGTATTGACGCGGACTCCCGGCCGGCGCGAAGGTGGCCTCATCTTCACCCGCGAAATCTAGGGGGTTCGATGCACCATCCAACCCTGCTCGCCGGCCGGCGTGCACTGCTCGCCGCCGCCGTGGTCGCCGCCGCGACCGCGGTCCCACCACCCGCCAACGCCGCCGCGCCCACCGCCGACCGTCAGCAGCAGTACGCCGCCGCGGCGGCCGAGTACGGCGTACCGACCGACGTGCTGCTCGGCGTGTCCTACCTGGAGTCCCGCTGGGACAGCAACGCCGGCACACCCAGCACCAGCGGCGGTTACGGCCCCATGCACCTGACCGACGCCCGACACGTGGCCGCGCTGCCCGTGGGCGGCCACCACGACACCGGCACCGAGGACCCGCGCGGCGACGACTCCCGTACCGCGCTGGCACCCGCCCCCCGGCCGGCCGAGGATCCGGCGCCACCCGCCGCCGCGTTGCAGACCGTGGATGCCGCCGCCGCCCTGACCGGCGCGGCCCCCGACGCGCTGCGCACCGACCCCACCGTCAACATCCGGGGCGGGGCGGCGCTGCTGGCCTCGTACCAGCGGGAGTTGGGCGCGCCGGTCGGTGCCGGCACCGACCCCGCCACCTGGTACGGCGCGGTGGCCCGCTACGCCGGCGCGGACAGCGCCGACGCCGCGGCGGCCTTCGCCGACGAGGTCTTCACCACCATCGGCGCCGGCGAGTCGCGGGTGACCGACGACGGCCAGCGGATCACGCTGCCGGCCCGCGCGATCCGTCCGGAGCGCTCCTGGCTGGACCGACTGGGTCTGCGCCGGCTCGCCCGCCCGGACGGGCTGGAATGCCCCCGGACCATCTCCTGCGAGTGGATCCCGGCGCCCTACGCGGCGTTCGGCGACGGGGACTACGGCAACCACGACCTGTCCGACCGGCCCGCCCGGCAGAAGATCGAGTACATCGTCATCCACGACACCGAGGGAAGCTGGGCCACCACCCTGCAACTCGTCCAGGACCCGACCTACGTGAGCTGGCACTACACGCTGCGCTCCGTGGACGGGCACGTCGCCCAGCACGTCAAGACCAAGGATGTCGCCTGGCACGCCGGCAACTGGTACGTCAACGCCAAGGCGGTCGGGCTGGAGCACGAGGGCTTCGCGGCGCAGGGCACCTGGTACACCGAGGCGATGTACCGGACCTCGGCGAAGCTGGTCCGTCATCTCGCGTTGCGGCTGGGCGTCCCGCTGGACCGCCAGCACATCATCGGCCACGACAACGTGCCCGGCACCATCGCCGCGAACGTCCGTGGCATGCACTGGGACACCGGCCCGTACTGGGACTGGACCCACTACTTCGAGCTGCTGCACGCCCCACGGTTGGACACCGGCACCCCGGCCACCGGTCTGGTCCGGATCGACCCGGACTTCGCCACCAACCAGCCGGCGTTCGTCGGCTGCGTCACCGCCGGCGTACCGTGCGCGCCGCGCGGCTCCTCGGCTGTGGTGCTGCGCTCCGCGCCGGCCGCGGACGCGCCACTTGTGAACGACATCGCGCTGCGCCCCGACGGCACCCCGAACACCATGGAGGTGTCCGATCACGGCGCCCGCGCCTCCGCCGGGCAGACGTACGCGCTTGCCGGCCGGCAGGGTGACTGGACGGCGATCTGGTACCTCGGGCAACGGGCCTGGTTCCACAACCCGGCGTCCGCGCCCACCGCGAGCTGGACCGTCGGCCTGGTGGCCACCCCGAAGCCCGGCCGGGCCACCATCCCGGTCTACGGACGGGCCTACCCGGAGCAGGCGGCCTACCCGGCCGGCGTGCCCTACCAGACGATCTCGCCACTGCAGTACACCCTGGCCGCCGGGCAGCGGTACGCCGTCGGCGCGGTGCTGCCGGGCGAGTACTACCGGGCCAGCACGTTCGACGGCTCCTCGCCCGGTGACTGGACGGTGATCCGCGGCAAGAACCGGTACGCGCAGATCCAGTTCGGCCACCGCATCATGTACGTCGACCTGGCCGACGTGCAGCTCCTGCCGTCCCCGGTGGGCGCACCCCGCTGAGAACGACGACGGCCCCCGGTCGGTGACCGGGGGCCGTCGTGTCGCGCGAGGTGTATCAGCCGGGTCTACGGAACCCGGCGACGGGCATCGTGTTGATGCTCGACACCTGCACCGGTTTACCGGCACGTGGTGCGTGCACCATCTGGTTGTTACCCAGATACAGCCCGACGTGACTCAGACCGGAGAAGAAGAAGACCAGGTCACCGGGGCGGGCATCGGCTCGCGCCACGGCCTTCCCCTCGTTCCACTGGTCACCGGTGTGGTGGGTGAGGTAGATCCCGGCCGCCTTGTAGGCGTACTGGGTCAACCCCGAGCAGTCGAACGAGTTCGGGCCGGTGGCGCCCCAGACGTACGGCTTGCCGACCTTGCCGCAGGCGGTCCTGATCGCCGTACGGGCGGCCGCGCTCACCACTCCGTTGATGGTCGGGCAGGCCGCGGTCACCACCGTGGTCTTCGGCATCGACGCCTCAAGCTGCTTGATCTCGGCGTCGATCTGCTTCTTCTTCGCCGCCAGCTCGTTCTGCTGCTTGGTCTGGGTGGTGATCAGGGTGTCCAGCTTCTGCTTCTCGCCGTCGTACTTGGCCCGCACGGCGAGGACGCCCTCGACCTCCTTGCGCTCCTGCGCGGCCAGCCGGTCGAGGATGGTGAGCTGCTCGGTGAGCGTGTCCGGCTTGGCGCTGACCAGCAGTGCGCCAATGTCGTGCGACGGGCCCGAGATGTAGTAGCGGGAGGCGAGATCGCCGACCCGGTTGAGCGCCAGCTCGCTCTGCAACGCCAGCGGCTCGATCTTCTTCTGCAGGTCAGCCGACTTCTGCCGATTGACCTTCAGTTGCGCCCTGACCTTGTTGTACTGCTCGATGGTGGGCTCCAACTGCTCCCACTTCTTGTCGATCTGCGCTTCGATCTCGTCGACCGTGGGCGCGGCGTGCGCCGGGGCGGCGAGCAGGCCCGCGCCGACCACGGCGGCGGCGACCAGGACGAGCAGACGGTGACCAGCCCGGCGCAGACCACCCGGCCGAGCAGACGCAAACAGGTCGTGACGATGAGGGGGCATGGTTGCCACCGGCACCGACTCCTTTGCAACCGACCGCCGGGCGCCTCGCGTGAGGGAAGGGCCGAGGCAGACGACCCACAGCGGTCGGTGCCCCACATTAGGGAAGCGCGGGGCGGTAATCAAGGCGAGTGGAGTAACGGTCACTGTCGTGCGACCGCTTGCACACCAAGGGTATTGGCGCATCAACCAACGATTGCCGTCAATACATCGTCAAGGGTGACCACACCGAGCGGGCGCCGGCCGTCGCTGACCAGCACCATGTGCCGCCGTTCGCGGCGCATGGCCAGCAGCAGGTCCGCCAACGTACGCTCCGGCGGCACCACCGCCAGCGGCCGGTAGACCTCGGCCGGCACCGGCGACCGGCGGCCCTGCCCGGCGTACCCGAGCACGTCCTTGACGTGCACGAAGCCGAGCACCCGACGGGTCGACCGCTGCACCACCGGGAACCGGGACCGGCCGGTCCGGGTCGCCAACACCTCAAGCGACGCAGGCGAGACGTCCTCGGCCACCGTCACCACCGTCGACCACGGCTGCAGGGCGTCCGCGGCCGTGCGGCTGTGCAGGGCCAGGGCGCCGGTGATCCGGGCGTGCTGCTCCTCGTCGAGCAACCCCTCGGTGCGTGCCTGCGAGACGAGCCCGGCCAACTCCTCGGCGGTGAACACCGTCTTCACCGCCTCGGACGCCTCGATCCGCCAGATCGCGAGCACCCGGCGGGCCGCCCACTTCATCGCCAGCAGCAGCGGCTTGGTGGCCACACAGAACGCCAGCATCGCCGGGCCGAGCCAGAGCGCGGAGACCTCCGGACCGGCAAGCGTGATGTTCTTCGGCACCATCTCACCAACGACCGTGTGCAGGAAGACCACCACGCCCAGGGCCAGCACGAACGCCACCGGGTGCACCGCCCGCTCCGGCAGGCCGGCCGCGTGGAACGGAGGCTCCAGCAGGTGCGCCAACGCCGGCTCGGCGATCGCGCCCAGGCCCAGCGAACAGACCGTGATGCCGAGCTGCGCGCCAGCGATCATCAACGGGATCTGGTTCATCGCCGACAACGCCCACCGGGCCCGCTTCGACCCGGCGGCCAACGGCTCGATCACCGTTCGGCGGGACGCGATGAGCGCGAACTCACTGCCCACGAAGAACCCGTTGCCGAGCAGCAGCAGGACGGTCACCAGCAGCTCAGTCATCGTCGTCCGGTTCCGCCGGGCGCAACACCCGGACCTGCTCGATCCGGTGCCGTTCCACCTCGACCACCGTGAACTCCCAGCCGTCCGCCTCGACCGTCTCGCCGGCCAGCGGGATGTGCCCGAGCTGGGCCATCAGGAAGCCGGCCAACGTCTCGTAGGGCCCCTCGGGCAGCCGGAAGCCGGTCTGCTCGGCCACCTCGTCGGAGCGGAGCACCCCGTCGACAAGCACGGTGCGTTCCCCACCGGGCACCGTCAACTCGACCGGGTCGGCGTCATCCACACTCGCCGGGTCGAACTCGTCGGCGATCTCCCCGACCAACTCCTCGACGAGATCCTCGATCGTCACCACGCCGTCCGTGCCGCCGTACTCGTCGACCACGATGGCCAGGTCGGCCCCGGCCGCCTTCAACGCGGCCAGCACGCCGTCCAGGTTGAGGCTCTCCGGCACGTACACCGGCTCACGCGCCACCGAACCGACAACTGTCGTTGCCCGGTCGGCAAGCGGCACGCCCAGCGCGTCGGGCACCCCGGCCACGCCTGTCACCAGGTCCAGGGTCTCCTCGTACACCGGGAACCGGGTCCGCCCGGTCCGCCGGGACTGCTCAAGCAGCTCGGCCACGGTGGCCGTGGCGCGCAGCGCGACCACGTCCACCCGGGGGGTCATCGCCTCGGCGGCCCGCTTGTCGCCGAACCGGACGGTGCGGCGCAGCAGCATCGCGGTGTCGGTCGGCAGCGCGCCGGCCCGAGCCGAGATGGCCGCCAGCAGGCCCAGCTCCTCCGGCGAGCGGGCGCTGGCCAGCTCCTCCTGCGGCTCGACGCCGAGCGCCCGGACCAGCCGGTTCGCGGAGCCGTTCAACCCCCGGATCAGCCAGCCGAACGTCCGGGAGAAGGTGTGCATCGGACCGGCGGTGGCAAGCGCCGCCGGCATGGGCCGGGCCAGCGCCGCGTTCTTCGGCACCAACTCACCGAAGAGCATGGACAGCAGCGTGGCCAGGGCCAACGCCAGGAACGGGGTGAACCGCTCGGTGCTCTCCCCGGCCAGCGGGCGCAGCAGCGGGGTGAACAGCCGCGCCAGGGCCGGTTCGGCCAGGTAGCCGGTGAGCAGCGCGGTGATGGTGATGCCGAGCTGCGCGCCGGAGAGCTGGAAGGAGAGTTCGCGCAGCGCCGCGCGTACCGTCAGGGCGGCCTGGTCGCCTGCGGCGGCCCGCCTGTCGATCTCCGCGCGGTCGACAGTGACCAGGGCGAACTCGGCCGCGACGAAGAACGCGTTGCCCGCGGTCAGCGCAACGAAACCGACCAGGGGCAACAGCGTGGTCAAGAGTAGGCCGTCGATGTCGCCTCACCTCGGCGAGATTCTTGCACGACGGCGGCGGACCCTGAGGGCCGCCGCCGTCGGTGTGCAGAACCCGGGGGTACGCGGCCTCAGCCGCCGACCGGGGCCGTCTCCCTGCCGCCCTGCGGCTGCTCCGGCTTGACCGAACGGAGCAGCACACTCGCCACGTCGATGACCTCGACCTGCTCGCCGGCGCCCTTGCCGTTGACCCCGTCGTTGAGCATCGTCGAGCAGAACGGGCAGCCGACGGCCACCGTCTTCGCCCCGGTGGCCATGGCCTCCTCGACCCGGTCCACGTTGATCCGCTTGCCGATCTTCTCTTCCATCCACATCCGCGCGCCGCCAGCGCCGCAGCAGAAGGAACGCTCGCTGTTGCGCGGCATCTCGGTGAGCTCTCCGGCGATGGCGTCACCGAGCACCTCACGGGGGGCCGCGAAGATCCGGTTGTGTCGACCGAGGTAGCAGGGGTCGTGGTAGGTGACGCCGCCGTCGACCGGCTGCACCGGGGTGAGCTTGCCGGTGGCGACCAGGTGGGCCAGCAACTGGGTGTGGTGGACCACCTCGAACTCGCCGCCGAGCTGCCCGTACTCGTTGCCCAGGGTGTTGAAGCAGTGCGGGCAGGTCGCGACGATCTTGCGCTTGGCCTTCTCGCGGCCCTCGAACGCCTCGTTGAGCGTCTCCACGTTCTGCTGCGCGAGCATCTGGAAGACGAACTCGTTGCCGATCCGTCGCGCCGGGTCGCCCGAGCAGGTCTCGCCCTCGCCCAGGATGGCGAACGACACGCCCGCCTCGTTGAGCAGCGTGGCCACCGCGCGGGTGGTCTTCTTGGCCCGGTCCTCGAACGCGCCGGCACAGCCGACCCAGAACAGGTACTCGAAGTCGTCCACCTCGCCGACCCGGGGCACCTCGAAGTCCAGGCCCTTGGTCCAGTCCTCGCGGGTGTTCTGCGGGGCGCCCCACGGGTTGCCCTTGTTCTCCAGGTTGCGCAGCATCACGCCGGCCTCGGAGGGGAAGCTCGACTCGATCAGCACCTGGTAGCGGCGCATGTCGACGATGTGGTCCACGTGTTCGATGTCCACCGGGCACTGCTCGACGCAGGCCCCGCAGGTGGTGCAGGACCAGAGCACGTCCGGGTCGATGACACCGCCTTCCTCGGCGGTGCCGATCAACGGCTTGTCGGCCTCGGCCAGGGCCAGCACGTCCAGGTGGGCGAGCTGCGCCTGGGTGGCCTTCTCCTCGCCGGTCAGGTCCTTGCCGCCGCCGGCCAGCAGGTAGGGCGCCTTGGCGTACGCGTGGTCGCGCAGGCTCAGCACGAGCAGCTTGGGTGACAGCGGCTTGCCGGTGTTCCAGGCCGGGCACTGCGACTGGCAGCGACCGCACTCGGTGCAGGTGCTGAAGTCGAGCAGGCCCTTCCAGGTGAACTGCTCGACCTGGGCGACGCCGAACTGGTCCTTCTCCGGGTCGGCCTCCTCGAAGTCGAGCGGCTTGCCCTGGCTCGTCATCGGGCGCAGGGCACCGAGGCCGGAGCCGGCCGGCCTGGTCGGCTCCCGCTTGAAGAAGATGTTGGGGAACGCCAGGAAGCGGTGCCAGGCGACACCCATCGTGACGTTCAGTGAGATGACGATCAGCCAGGTCATCGAAATAATGATCTTGATGGCCGCGGCGACGCTCGTACCGTCCTGCCAGTCGGGCAGCACCGCGCCGACGGCGTGGCTGACCGGGGTGGCCCAGATCGGGTACTCGAAGTGGTCGGTGGCGACCTTGAAGCCGCGGATCACCAACCCGAAGATCAGGACCAGCAGCACGATCCACTCGACGAAGTAGCCCTGCCACATCGTCGAGCCGGTGAACCGGGACCGCCCGCCCGGGCGGGTCGGCCGGTTGCGTAGCCGGATCGCCATCAGCACCACGATGCCGACCAGGCCCAGCACGGTGATGACCTCGGTGACCAGGCCGAAGATCGTCCAGTGCCCGACGATCGGCAGCCCGCCGGTCGGGGTGACCACCTCGAAGTACGCCTCGAGCACCAGCAGCGACAGCACGACGAAGCCGACCATCACGAACCAGTGCGCGGCACCGACCACGCCCCACTTGAGCATCCGCGTGTGACCGGCGGTCTCCACGAGCATGGTCCTGGCGCGGGCGGCCTTGTCGGTGAACCGTTCCGGTGCGGGCTGCCCGAGCCGGATGACTGCCACCATCTTCAGGACCGCACGCACCGCAAGCCACACCGCCACGGCGGTGATGGCGGCCGCGAGGATCGTGGTGACGATCTGGACGCTGCCCATCGAGTTGGCCTCCCCGGTCTGCTGCCTGATGACCTCGCTCTGCTCGGTCATGCAATGCAGCCTACGCGAAGGTTACCCAGCAGTAACGTGAGTCATCTCGCAGTAGGCCGCGCTGCCTGCGGACACCATAGGGGGCCCCACCCGATCCTGCCGGGCAGGGGCACGGTGGGGTGACGTGGGACCGCCGACGCGACGACCCCGAGCCGGCTCAGCGCCAGCGGGAGAGCAGCGCCAGCGAGGCGACCATCGCGCCGAAGCCGACCGCGAGGTTCCAGTAACCCCACGCCATGACCGGGTACTCCTGCTCGGACAGGTAATAGAGCACCAGCCAGCCGATGCCGACGACGATCAAGGCGACCGCGGTGATCGGCAACCACACCGGGCTAGGCTTGCGCGTCGACGCCGCCGTCGTCGGACGGACGTCCGTCGGCGGGGTGTACACCTTCTTCTTACGGACCTGAGACTTGGGCACGACGCTCTCCAGAGGGGTGACGACCTCGTCCGGCCTGACAACCGGGCGCGGGGGCGACGGTCCATGGCCAATAATGTTCGACAGCTAGCGTAGTCCCGATTGCCCGTCCGGACCATGAATGGGGTCAGGCCGGTGCACGGAGTGACCGAAAAAGGCGGGACTGTTCGCATCACCGGCCCAGCCGGGGCGGACCGATCCCCGACACGCGGAAGGAACGCTCGGTGGAGTACACATCCGGCGCAACCTCCTGGCAGAAGGTCCTCCGACGGGCCGCCGCCGGGCTACTGCCCCGGCGACCGCGTCAACGCCGACCAGGCTGGTCGATCGGGGTGCCCCTGATCGCCGCCGCGGCGGGGCTGCTCTTCACCACCACCGCGACCACCGCTGGCGGCACCGCTCTGCGTGAGGACCGCCGGCCGCAGCTCAACCAGCTCATCGAGGACCGGCGCGAGCAGGTGGCGGCGAGCGAACGCCGGGCCGCCACGCTGCGCGACGAGGTCCAGCAACGGACCAACACGCTTGCCGGCTCGGACGCCCCGATCAAGGACCAGCAGGATCGCGCCCAGGGCAGCCTCCAGGCCGCCGGCTTCACCGCCCTCGGCGGGCCCGGGGTCACGGTCGAGCTGAACGACGCGCCGCAGCTCGACCAGACCCAGTCGGACGCCGACAACGACGACCTGGTGGTGCACCAGGCGGATGTGCAGGCGGTGGTCAACGCGCTCTGGGCCGGCGGAGCGGAAGCCATGTCAATCATGAACGTCCGCGTGCTGGCAACCAGCGCGGTACGCTGCGTCGGTAACACCCTGCTACTCCACGGCCGGGTGTACTCCCCACCGTTCAAGATCGTAGCGATCGGCGATCCCGCTGCCCTCCAGCAGGCCCTCGCCAGCTCTGAGGGAGTCCAGTGGTTCAAGGACGCGGTCGACGACTACCAGCTCGGCTACAAGGAAACGGCTTCCACGGTGCGAGTCCCGGCATTCGAGGACTCGACCGCCCTACGCTCGGCCACGGTGCCTGAGTGAGTGCGCCGGACGAGCCTCGCGACGGGCGGCACCGGGACCAGGCCGACGACCCGACCGACTTCCTGCCCAAGGTCGACCGGCCCGAGCCGGCGCCGGCCCGGTCGACGCCGGCCGGCAACTGGCCCGAGCCGATGCTGCCCACCCGGCCCAGCGCGTCGCGCCCGCCGGCCACGATTGAGCCTCCCCGCCCGGCCGACCCGACCCCCGGTCACCGGGGTGTCGACGCACCCCCGCCGTGGCCAGGCAGCACCGCCCCCCGATCCGGCCCGCACGGAGGGTCCGACGGTCCGCCGGCGCCCGGCCAGCCGGCCGCGACCAACCCGGGCCCGGTACGGCCCGCGGCCCCGGGCGACGCCCCGAACCGACCCCCCGCGTCCACCGGCCCGTCCACCCGACCGGCGCCCGGGGCCGCGCCCACCCATCCGGCAGCGCCGGCCACCGGTGGCGCGTCAGGTGCCACCGGGACCGTCCCGGGCACGCCCGGTCGGATGCCGACCCGGCCGACGGCCTCCGGCACGCCTGGTCAACAGGCCCCGTCCGGCCCTCCGACGCCACCGGTTGCCGACTCACCGACCGCGTTCATCCCCCAGATCACCGCCCGGCCCATGCGCCCGGCCGCTCCGGGCCCGGATACCTCCTCGCCCGCCGCGCCGGGCCGTGTCCCGCCCACCGGGCCGGGCCGTGCCCCCGCCGCCGGGCCCGATCGTGTCGCCGACCCGGCCGCCACCGCGTTGATCCCCACCGTGACCCCCACCACCCGCCCACCAACAATGGACTCGACAGCGCTGATGGGTGCCGTCCCCCGCACGGCAGGCCCCCAGGAGCCGACCGGTGGCGGCGACCACCCGGGCGAGCCGCCCCGGCCCCGGCGCGGCGAGCGGGTGGTCCAACTCCGGCCGCACCAGACCGGCGAGGGCTACAAGAGCGTCTACTCCGAGCTCACCCGCCCGTCGCTCGGCTCCCGAATCCGCACCGGCGTCCGCGTCACCGGCGAAATCCTGATCACCTTCGGCCTGGTGGTGCTGCTCTTCGCCGGCTACGAGGTGTGGGGCAAGTCGGCCATCGTCGACGCCCACCAGAACGACCTCAACAGGGCACTCACCCAAGAGTGGGGCCCGACCGACGACCCGACTGTCGTCCCGTCGGCCGGCCCGAGCGTCAAACCGTCGCCCCCGGTACACGGCAAGCCGCTCGCCGGCCTCTACATCCCCAAGCTCGACAAGAACTGGGTCGTTGTCGAAGGCGTCACCCAGCAGGACATCCGCTACGCCCCGGGCCACTACCCGGGCAGCGCCCTGCCCGGCCAGGTGGGCAACTTCTCCGTCGCCGGCCACCGCAACCGGGCAACCTTCTGGCGGCTGGACGAGCTGGACGAGGGTGACGCGATCGTGGTCGAGAGCAAGACCGACTGGTACGTCTACCTGGTGTCGCGGTCGCGGATCGTCCGGCCCACCCAGGTCGAGGTGGTGGCGCCGGTGCCCGGCGAACCGGACAAGAAGCCGACCAAGCGGATGCTCACCCTGACCACGTGCAACCCCAAGTTCGACAACTACCAACGCCTGATCATCCACGCCGAACTGGACCGCACCCAACCCAAGTCGGCGGGCCGCCCGGCGGAGCTGGGAGGCTGACCCGATGTACGCGTTCATCTGGCGCAAACTTCCCTTCGGCCTGGCCGGAAAGCTGATCGGCTCGGTGCTGCTGGTGGCCGCCACGGTGGCCCTGCTCTGGTATGTCGCCTTCCCCTGGGCCGAGCCCCTGCTGCCCTTCGACGACGTGCAGGTCGAGTCCGGCGTCCCCGCGGAATCGGGCGACGGCGGCCCGGTGACCGGCGACACCCCGGCCGGCAACGAGCACGAGCTGCCGTACGACACCGACCAGAACAACCCCGCGCCGCCCTCCCCGAGCAGGTGACCATGCGCATCCTGGTGATCGACAACTACGACTCGTTCGTCTTCAACCTCGTGCAGTATCTCGGCCAGCTCGGCGTGGCCTGCGAGGTCCGTCGCAACGACGAGATCGACGTCGACGCGGTGGGCAGGGTGGGCGCGGCCGGCATCCTGCTCTCCCCGGGGCCGGGCAGCCCCGACCGGGCCGGCATCTGCCTGGACGTCATCCGGCAGTACGCGGGCGAACTGCCGATCTTCGGCGTCTGCCTCGGTCACCAGGCGATCGGCGAGGCGTTCGGGGCGACCGTGGCGCGCGCGCCGGAGCTGCTGCACGGCAAGACCTCCGAGGTACGGCACCAGTCGGTAGGCGTACTCGCCGGCCTGCCCGACCCGTTCACCGCCACCCGGTACCACTCCCTCGCCGTGCTGCCCGACACGCTCCCGCACGAACTGGAGGTCACCGGCTGGACCGGCTCCGGCGTGGTGATGGCGATGCGCCACCGGACCCTTCCCATCGAGGGCGTCCAGTTCCACCCCGAGTCGGTGCTCACCGAGGGCGGCCACCTGATGCTCGCCAACTGGCTGGCCACCTGCGGTCACCAGGAGGCGTTGGAGCGCGCGCCCGCACTGGCCGCCGAGGTCGACGCCCGCCGCCGGTCGGCGTTCGCCACCACCTGAGGCCGCGCCGCTCCATCAGCGGTCAGCACGCCGGCCGGATCAGCCGCGCAGCGCGTCCTGCACCGCCGGATCAGCGGGCGAGCGGACCGCGGGCGGGCGACCAAGGACCATGTCCCACGCCGCTTTGCCGCTGGCGAAGTAGTCCCGGACCGACTTTCCGGCGAGCAGGAGCGGACCGCAACCCTCGCACCGTGCGGTGACCCCGTCGACGTCGAGGCCGAGATGCCGGCACAGCGTCACCGCGCGGGACAGATGGAAGGACTGGGTCACGATCAGGGCCCGCTGAACGCCGTACACCTCCCGCGCTCGGGCGCAACTGTCGTACGTGTCCAGGCCGAACGGGTCAGCCACCACGCGACGCGCGTCCACACCGAGTCCGGTCAGATACGCCGTCATCACCGCGGGCTCGTCACCCGACGTGCCGCCCCCGTCGCCCGACACGAGCACGACCTTGGCCCGCCCGCTGGTCACCAACGCGGCGGCGGTCTCCAGGCGGCCGGCGAGCCGGTCACCGGGCCGTTGCCGATCGGCCGCCACGGCGGTACCGAGGACGATCACCACGTCGGCGGCCGGCGCGTCGGCCTCGGCGTACACGTGGCCGCGGGCGGCGAGCGTCGTCCACAGCCACGGAAGGCTGGACAGCAGCAGCGCGACGACCCCGAGGATCACCACGCGTCTGCGGCGTCGAGGACGTCGGCTCACCACCGAGCCGACGCCGGCCACGTCGGCGTCACTCATGCCGCCGCCTGGGCCTGCCACCGGCCGGCCAGGGGCGTTGCCACCCGCCCTAGTCCTCGGGAAGCCGGCTCGGCGGGGGCGGGAACGGCAGACCGACGCCGCCCCCGGTGCCGGGCGTGGTTGGCGTGGCCGACGGCGTGCTGGTCGGCGTGCCGGAGGGCGGCGGCTCGACGACCTTCTCCGGGATGCCGATCTCGATGGTCACGGTCCTGTCCTTGGCCAGTTCGGTGTTCGGAGCCGGATTCTGCTTCTGGACCCGACCGGCCTGGTCCGCCGGCACCTCGTCACCGTCGCGGAACTCGACCTTGTAACCCGCCTCGCGAAGCTCCTGGGCGGCCTCGTCCCGCGTCGAGTTGATCACGTTGGGCACCTTGCTGACGTTGCCCTTGGAGACCTCGACGATCACCGTGCTGTCCTGCGCGACGGTGGTCCCCGACGGCGGGGTCAACTTGAGCACGGTGCCCTTCGAGGCGGGGTTGTCCACCTGCTTGTCCTGGACCTTCAACCCCTGGCCCTCAAGCTGAGACTTGACAAGCTCGTACTGGGAGTTGACCAGGTTGGGGGGGATCTTCACGTCGGGCTTGCCGTCGCAGAGCTGGATGGTCACCGTCTTGGACTGCTCCAGCCGGGTGTTCGGCGGCGGATCCTGCTTGGCGACAGTGCCCTTCGTACAGTCGTTGTCCCGGACCGGGTCACCAAGCTTCGGCTGGAGGTTGGCGGCCTGGATCTCGGTGACCGCGACCGCCTGGGTCTTGCCGACGAGGTTCGGCACCGCCTTGTTGGCCTTCTCCTGCTGCTGGTTCCAGAGCAGGGCGGCGACCAGGGCGATCACCGCCAGCACGCCGACCGCGCTGAACGTCGCGATCAGCCAGGAGGACGCCTTGCGCTGACGCGGGTCACCCACCCGGGCCATCTGCCCGGTCTGCTGCCCACCGGCGGGAGCCGGGTAACCACCCCGACCGCCGGCCGGGGCCATCGCCACCGTCTCCGCCTCGCGCAGCACCGGGGTCGCCAACACGGGCCGGCCGGCGGCGGCGCGGAGCAGGTCGGCGCGCATCTCGCCGGCGCTCTGGTAGCGGTTGAGCGGATTCTTCGACAGCGCCTTCAACACGATCGCGTCGACCGCCGGGGTGACGTCCGGGTTGATGTCGCTCGGCGTCGGCGGCGTCTCCCGTACGTGCTGGTAGGCAACGCTCACCGGGCTGTCCCCGACGAACGGCGGGTGCCCACAGACCAGCTCGAAGAGCACGCAACCGGCCGCGTACACATCGGAGCGGGCGTCGACGGCCTCGCCGCGCGCTTGCTCCGGCGACAGGTACTGCGCCGTGCCGATCACCGCGCTGGTCTGCGTCATGGTGGTCGCGCCGCTGGCCAACGCGCGGGCGATGCCGAAGTCCATCACCTTGACCTGGCCGGTCTGGGTGAGCATCACGTTGCCGGGCTTGATGTCCCGGTGGATGATGCCGTGCCGGTGGCTGAACTCCAGCGCAGCGCACATGTCGGCGCAGATCTCCAGCGCCCGACGCGGCTGCAGCCGGCCCTCGGCGCCGAGGACCTCCTTCAAGGTCCGACCGTTGACGAACTCCATCACGATGAACGGCAGCGTCTCGCCGGTCGGCGCGGTCTCCTCGCCGGTGTCGTAGACCGCCACGATCGCCGGGTGGTTGAGCGAGGCGGCGTTCTGCGCCTCCCGGCGGAACCGCATCTGGAACGTCGCGTCCCGGGCCAGGTCGGTCCGGAGCATCTTGATCGCGACGTCCCGACCGAGCCGGAGATCGCGACCGCGGTGCACCTCGGCCATGCCGCCGTAGCCGAGCAGCTCGCCGACCTGATACCTGCCACCGAGCAGGCGGGCCTGCGCTGTCATCGCGTCTGTCGTCCTTCGCTCGTCGTCGTCCCGCCGTCGCCCGGCTGGAGTCGTATCTCCCGACGGTACGACGTCCGGGTCGGATCGTCGCGCCCGTCGAGCCGCAGCGCGCCGGACGTCGCGGTGCGCGCACGCGTCCCCACGGGTTCGTCGGCCTGCGACTGCTTCTTCAGGTTGTAGGAAATCACGCCGGAGCAGAGCAGGACCAGCACGGCCAGCAAGATGGCGAGGAGCACCATGCCGGGCCGGGACCGCCGCGGCTCGGGGGACGGCGCCGACGGGACGGCCTGCCGGGCGTACGCCGCCGGTTGCTGCTGGCGGGGCGGTGCCGACGGCACCGCCGCGGCACCGCGCGGGTACCCGTTCGGTGCGGCCGGCGGACGGGCGGACGGGACGGCCGGCGCGACGGCGGTGGGGCGCGGCTGCTGGGGTTGCGCGACAGCGGTCGGCCGCAGCCCGGCGGCCGGCGGACGGGCACCCGGCGGACGTAGCTGATGCGCCTGCGGCACCTGGGCCCGACCGGGGGCGGCCGGTGAGGACGGCGCCGCGGAGACCGGCCCGGAGTTGCCACCGGCCCTGGCCTGCTGGGAGAGCGCGGCCTTGAGCTGGCGGGCGACCCCGGCGAGGGCGGCGGCGCTCGGCCAGCGGGCGGCCGGGTCCTTGGCCAACGCCCGTTCCACCACCGCGCGGACCTGGGGCGGGATGTCGGCGGGCAGCGGCCGGGGCGTCTCCCGCACGTGCCGCATGGCGATGTCGAGCGGGTTGTCGCCCTCGAACGGACGCCGCCCGGCAAGACACTGGTAGGCGACCACGCCGAGCGCGTACACATCCGACGCCGGGGTGGCCACGCCGCCGGTGGCCTGCTCCGGTGAGATGTACGAGGCGGTGCCGAGCACCGAACCAGCGGCGGTGAGCTGGCCGACCAGGTCGGAGCGGGCGATGCCGAAGTCGGTGAGCACGAGCGTGCCGTTCGGCCGGACCAGCAGGTTGCCCGGCTTCACGTCGCGGTGCACGATGCCCTTCTCGTGGGCGGCGTGCAACGCGTCCGCAGCCTGCGCGACGAGGGCCATCGTCCGGGCCGGGGTGAGCCGGCCGACCCGACTCAGCGTGGACGACAGGGCGTCGCCCTCGACGTACTCCATGACCAGGAACGCGATCTGCTGGTCGTTGCCGAAGTCGTAGACGTCCACCACGCCGGGGTGGTTGATGGTGGCCATGGTGCGGGCCTCGCCGCGGAACCGCTCGGCGAAGTCCGGGTCGTCGAGCAGGGCGGGGAGCAGGCTCTTGACCGCGACCGTCCGACCGAGCACCTGGTCGGTGCCGCGCCAGACGTCGCCCATGCCGCCGCTGGCGATCCGCTCGTCGAGACGGTAGCGGTTGCCGAGCTGGACGCCAGGGCTGAGCATGTCAGCGACCCCCGGGGTCGTTGATGGCGGCCCGCATGATCTGGCCGGCGATCCGGGCTGCCTCGCCGCTGCCACCGGGGCCGGCCTGCTCGAGCATCACGCAGACCGCGGAGACCGGGGTGCCGTTCTTGTCCATCGCGAAGCCGATGAACCAGCCGTGGTCGGGCCGGTCCGGCGCGGACTGCGCGGTGCCGGTCTTGCCACCGACCGTGTAACCGCTGATCGCGGCCTTCCGTCCGGTGCCGTTCTGGACGACGCTGACCATCATCTCGCGCAGGTCGGCGGCGATCTGCGGCTCGACGGGCTGACGCAGCTCCCGCGGCTTCGCGGTGTAGTAGCTGGTGGTCCGGTCCGGGGCGAGCAGCTGCTGGACCAGGTACGGCCGCATCTGGCTGCCGTTGTTGGCGATCGCACCGGCGATCATGGCGCCTTGGAGCGGGGTCATCCGGACGTTGTTCTGGCCGATCGAGGACTGGGCCAGTGCGGCCTGGTCGGTGCTGCCGTCCGGGTTCTGCATGTCACCGGTCCGGCTGGCCGCCGTGGGCAGACCGTCCTCGCCGAGGTGACCGACGGTGAGGCCCTCCTGCTCGAAACCGAACTGCCGGGCCTTCTCCTTGATCGTGTCGGCGCCGAGCCGCACGCCGAGTTGCGCGAAGCCGGTGTTGCACGACTCGGTGACAGCGGTCATCAGGGTGACCTTCGGCTGCGGGCAGATCGACTGTTCGGCGTTGCGGATCGGGGTGCCGGAGGTGGGCGGCGTCCAACTGGGGCCGGCCGGGATCTGGGTGGTCTTGCTGATGCCGTTCTCCAGCGCCGCCGCGGCAACCACGATCTTGAAGGTCGAGCCCGGCGGCAACGTCTCGCTGAGCGCCCGGTTCTTCAGGGGGCCCGCCGGGTCCTGATCCAGCTTGTTGAACGCTGCGGTCGCCTCGCTACCGGTGTGACTGGCAAGCGGGTTCGGGTCGAAGCTGGGCATGGAGACCAGCGCCTGCACCGCCCCGGTGCGCGGGTCGATGGCGATGGCCGCGCCCCGCTTCGCCCCCACCTGGTTGTTACGCAACTGGTTGTAGGCCGCATCCTGAGCCCGCTTGGAGAGCGCGAGCAGCACGTTGCCGCCACCGGTGTCGTCGCCGGTGAACATGTCCTTCAACCGGTCGCCGATCAACTGGTCGCTGGTGCCGGCCAGGAAGTCGTTCTCCACCCGCTCGATGCCCTGCTCCGCCAGGTTGACCGGCTTGTAGCCGAGCACGTGCGCGTACTCCGCGCCACCCGGGTAGGTGCGCAGGAACTTCAGCTTGCCGGTGGTCTCCTTGCTGGTGGCCACGGCCGTGCCACCGGCCTCGATGTTGCCGCGCTTGTTCTTGTAGTCGGCCACCTGGACCCGGCCGTTGTAGTCGCTGGTGCGGTACTCGTCGGCCTTCTGGAACTGCACCCAGTTGAGGTTCGCGAAGAGCAGACCGAACAGGACCATGACGACGACGCCGACGCGGCGCAGTGGTGCGTTCACGGCTTGATCACCTCCGTGGGAGCACCGTGTAGCTGCTCCGGCGCGCCACCGGTGGGTCGGGCGGCCTTGCTGGCGCTCCCGCCGACCGGCCGGCGGGCTCCGTCGGAGACCCGCAACAGCACCGCGATGAGCAACCAGTTGGCCATCAACGACGAACCACCGGCGGACAGGAACGGGGTGGTCTGACCGGTCAGCGGGATGAGCTTGCTGATCCCGCCGACGATCACGAAGACCTGCAGGCCGAGGGTGAACGCGAGACCACCGGCGAGGAGCTTGCCGAACGAGTCCCGGACCGCGAGCGCGGCCCGCAGCCCCCGCTCCACGATCAACAGGTAGACGACAAGCAGGGCGGAGAGACCGAAGAGGCCGAGCTCCTCACCGAGGCCGGCGAAGATGAAGTCGTTCTGCACCTCGGGCAGGATGTCCGGTTGGCCGCCGCCCGGCCCGGCGCCGAAGAGCCCACCCGTGCCCAGGGCGAGCAGCCCCTGCACGAGTTGGTAGCCCTTGTCGGTCGGGTCGGCGAACGGGTCCATCCAGATCTCTGCCCGCAGGTAGAAGTTGGCGAACGGGCCGCCGACCGTCGAGCCGAGGAAGTAGGCGAGGTAGGCCCCGCCGAAGAAGAGGACCAGACCGATCAGCAGCCAACTGACCCGTTCGGTGGCGATGTAGAGGGTCACCACGAACATGCCGAAGTAGAGCAGCGAGGTGCCCAGGTCCTTCTCGAAGACGAGGACCAGGAGGCTGACCAGCCAGACGCCGACCACCGGACCGAGGTCACGCCCACGTGGGAAGTCGATGCCGAGGAACCGTCGACTCGCCAGCGAGAGCACCTCGCGCTTGCGGACCAGGTAGTAGGCGAAGAAGACAAGCAGCGCCAGCTTGGCGAACTCACCCGGCTGGATGGAGAAGCCACCCACCCGGATCCACAGCTTCGCGCCGTTGATCTCGGAGATGCTCGACGGCAGCACCGCCGGGAGCATCACCAGCACGATGCCGGCCAACCCCAGGGTGTACGCGTACCGGGAGACCGAACGGTGGTCGCGCATGAGGGCGAGCAGACCGGCGGCGAGGATCACCGCGGCGAGCGTCCACGCCAACTGCCGCCCGCCGATGCCGGCGAAGATGGCCAGGCTCTCCCGCTCGGCGACCGGGGCCTCGCCCAGGTCGATCCGACGGAGGAAGCCCACCCCGAGCCCGTTGAGCAGGGCCACCGCCGGCAACAGCGCCGGGTCGGCGAACGGGGCGAGGAATCGGATGACCAGATGCAGACCGAGGAAGACCGCGCCGAGCGCGGCGGCGGGCATCCAGAAGTCCGGGGTGACGGTGTCCAGCAGGTTCGCCTCGACTGTCGCCCCGTACGCGGCCACCAACGCCATGGCGAGCAGAAGCAGGGACAGCTCGGCGTTGCGGCGCGACCGCGCCAGGCGTACGCCGGACTGCTCGCCCGCGGTGGCGGGCGAGGGTGCCGGTGTGGCCGCTACGGTCACAGGTGGAATCCTCGGGATCTCAGCCGACGCTCACTCAGGAGATCGGCAGGCGGCCGGGTCGAGCGCCGGCGTGGCCGAGTCGGAGGGCGTGTTGTCGGGCGTGGTGGATGAACCGGTCGCACCGACAGCGGCGGTGGCACCGACGGTCGGGCTCGCGCTGACGACCCCGTTGGAGGTCGGCGACGCGATGGTGCTCGGGCTGCCGTTCGGGCTCGACGGCGGGTCGGCCGGTGTCGGCGTGCCGCCCGGCGAGGCGGTCGGATCGAGCGGGCAGAGCGGTTTCAGGTTGGGGTTGGTCGGGGTGTCGCTGGTCAGCTCGGCGAGCTGGCGCTCGGCGTCCGGCTCGCTCTTGGCCCGGATGCCGACCTTGACGGTGTCCTGCGCCGCGACCGTGAGGTCGTCCAGTCGCGTGCCGCTGCGGCGGTGCACGGTGGAGAGGTCCATCCCGGCGATCTGACCCTGGACGCCACGGAAGACGGCGACCTGGCCCTCCTCGGTGGCTCCCACGTAGTACTGCCGTTGGGTGTACGTCCAGCCCGCGAAGGCCCCGCCACCGACGATCACCAGCAGGGCCAACGCCATGGCGGCGGTCCGCACCGGGCGGCGCTTCGGCCGGTCCGGTTCGTCGTCCGAGGTCGCTGGCTCCTCGGGCGCGGCCGGGCGTGGTGCGGCGAGCGCCGAGGCTCGGGCGGCCGGAGTGGAGTCGTCCGCCGAGGTCGCCATGCCGCGGTCCCGGGCGGCGGCACCGCCGACGATCGGGCTCGCCTCGACGATGTCCTGATCCGTGGCATCGGCGATGATCACGGTGATGTTGTCCGGTCCGCCGCCGCGCAGTGCGAGCTGCACCAGCCGCTCGACGCACTGCTGCGGATCGGTGTACTCCCGCAGGGTCTCGCCGATGGTTTCGGCGCTGACCACACCCGACAGGCCGTCGCTGCAGATCAGGTACCGGTCGCCGGGCAACACCTGGCGCACCGAGTATTCCGGGTCGATGTCCCGGCCGTCGAGAGCCCGGGTGAGCAGCGACCGCTGCGGGTGGCTGCTCGCCTCCTCGGCGCTGATCCGACCCTCGTCGACGAGCATCTGGACGTACGTGTCGTCCTTGGTGATCTGCGCGAAATCGCCGTTGCGCAGCAGGTAGGCCCGCGAGTCGCCGATGTGGACCATCCCCAGCTTGCTGCCGGTGAAGAGGGTCGCCGTCAGCGTGGTGCCCATCCCCTCCAACTGCGGGTTGGCGTCCACCGTGTCGCGGAGTTGTTGGTTGGCGGTGCCCACGGCCGAACGCAACGCGTCGACGAGTGCGTCCCCGGGGACGTCCTCGTCGAGCGGCGCCATGGCACCGATGACGATGTTGCTGGCGACGTCACCGGCGGCCATGCCGCCCATGCCGTCGGCAACGGCGAGTAGCCGCGGCCCGGCGTAGACGGAGTCTTGATTACCGTCTCGGATCAGACCGCGGTCGCTGTGGGCCGCATAGCGCAGGGTCAGAGTCATGGCCGTAATTCGAGGGAAGTGCGGCCGATCCGGATCGGCACGCCGAGGGGGACGGGGGTTGGTCCGGTGACCTTAGCGCGATCGAGGTACGTGCCGTTAGTCGAGCCGAGGTCCTCGACGTACCACTGCCCGTCACGCGCCACGAGCCGGGCGTGTCGCGCGGAGGCGTAGTCGTCGGTGATGACCAGGGTGGAGTCCTCAGCTCGACCAATGGTGATCTGCGCATCACCGAGAGTGATCCTGGTGCCGGCCAGCTGACCGGCTGTCACTACCAGCTGATGCGCCGCTCTGCCCCGTTTCACCTTCGCCGGCTTGGCCGCCTGCCCCGTCGAGGCGCCGACCGCGCGCGGCGCGGCCACCAGACGACCGGAGCGGGCGCCCGCGAAGAGATCCCGGCGGATCACGCCGACCACTGTGAATACGAAGATCCACAGCAGGATCAGGAACCCGAACCGGGCAACGGTGATGACCAGTTCCGGCAAGGCGGGTCAGCCGTCCACGCGGAAGGTCAGGGTCGTCGTGCCGAGCTGCACCATGTCACCGGGGTTGAGTGCGACAGCGGAGACCCGCTGCCCGTTGACCATGGTGCCGTTCGTCGACCCCAGATCGGTAAGCACGACCTGGCCCCCGTCGAAATCCAACCGGGCGTGTCGCCGGGAGATGCCGACGTCGGGCAGACGCAGGTTGGCCTGATCACCGCGACCGATCACCGTCGACCCCATCTGAAGGGGGTAGGTGCGACCGTCGCCGGAGACCAGCCGCACGTTGCGACCGCCACCGTGCCCGGGCGGAGGGCCGTAGCCACCACCCTGGTCGTACGCGGGGTAGGCGGGCGGGCCGGCGTCGTAGCCGGGTGCCGACACCGGGGCGACCTCGCCGCCGGTGTAGACCTCGGCTGTGACACGGAACATGCCCGTGTCCAGGCCCTCGCCTCGCTCGATCTCCACGATCACGTCGCCATAGACCGTCCAGGCCTGCTCGCCGATGAACTCCGCCTGCGACTGGGCCAACTCCTGGGCCAGCGCAGCGGCGTACGGCGCCAGCCGACTGTGGTCGAACGGCGAGAGATCGATCACGTAGCGGTTGGGCACCAACGTGCGCCCACCGGCCAGGATCGCCTTGTGCGCCTCGGCCTCCCGCTGCATGGCGTTGAGGATCTCCACGGGGTGGACCACCCCTTTGAAGACCTTGGCGAAGGCCCCTTCGACCAGGCCTTCCAGACGCTTCTCGAAGCGTTGCAGCACGCTCACCGGCTCCTCCTCGGGTCCCGAGGACATGATGGTATCCGGCCGGCGCGCGCGCAGCTCACACGCCGCTCGGCCACCTGCTCTCGGCCCGTTCGGAAGGGCCGGGACTGCCGTGCTAATCTTTCGTCCGCCACGAACGGTAATCGTTCGTGGCGAGCGTTTGGGACAGCGTAGTATTCCCGGGGCCGCTGGAGACAGCGGGGCCGGGGCGGCTAGAGTGTTCCGGGTTGTGCCACGGGGATGTGGCGGAATGGCAGACGCGCACGGTTCAGGTCCGTGTGCCCGAAAGGGCGTGGGGGTTCAACTCCCCCCATCCCCACCGACGACGAGGGCTCCGCTTACCGCGGGGCCCTTCCGTCATATCGGGGCGGGCCGGACGTCACGCTATGCTGCGATGGATTCTGTCTCCGATGGACCAGGAGTGGCGTGTGAGTGTCGCGTTGGTGACAGGGTCGGGTGGCCTGATCGGCTCCGAGGCGGTCCGGCACTTCGCCGGCCTCGGTCTGGACGTCGTCGGCATCGACAACGACATGCGCCGGTATTTTTTCGGCGAGGACGGCTCCACATCCTGGAGCCTTGAGCGGCTCGCTGGTGACCTGGGCAACGCGTACACCCATTTCGCGGTGGACATCCGGGACCGGGACGGCCTGGAGCAGGTCTTCAAGAAATACGGCTCGGACATCGCCGTGGTGATCCACAGCGCCGCTCAGCCGAGCCACGACTGGGCGGCCAAGGAGCCGTACACGGACTTCGACGTGAACGCCGGCGGCACGCTCAACATCCTGGAGAACACCCGCCGGCACGCGATCGACGCCCCGTTCATCCACTGCTCGACCAACAAGGTCTACGGCGACCGGCCCAACAGCCTGCCGCTCGTCGAGCTGGAGACACGGTACGAGCTTCCTGAGGACCACCGCTGGTACCAGGGCATCACCGAAGAGATGTCGATCGACCACTCGCTGCACTCGGTCTTCGGCGCCTCCAAGGTCGCCGCGGACGTGATGGTCCAGGAGTACGGGCGCTACTTCGACATGAAGACCGCCTGCTTCCGGGGCGGCACCCTTACCGGTCCGGCGCACTCGGCGGCCGAGCTGCACGGGTTCCTGGCGTACCTGATGCGCTGCGTGATGGAGGGCCGGACATACAACCTGTTCGGCTACAAGGGGAAGATGGTCCGGGACGCGATCCACTCCCGTGACGTGCTCACCGCGTTCGAGGCGTTCTTCCGGGCTCCGCGATCCGCTGAGGTCTACAACCTCGGTGGCGGCCGGCACTCCAACACCTCCCACATCGAGGCGTTCCGGATCGCGGAGGAGATCACCGGCCGCGAGGCGCGGATCAACTACGTCGAGCAGAGCCGCACCGGCGACCACCAGTGGTATGTCAGCAGCATGGCCCGGTTCGAGGAGCAGTACCCGGACTGGAAGATCACTTACGACGTGCCGATGATCCTGCGGGAGATCTACGAGGCCAACGTGGGTAAGTGGGTACCCAAGGCATGACCGCGCGGACCAAGCGCAACGTGCTCGGCGTCCTGGTCGACGCCACCGACTACGCGACGGCGACCGACGCGGTGGTGACCGCGGCGCACGAGCGGCGTCCGCTCGCGCTCACCGCGTTGGCCGTGCACGGCGTGATGACCGGGGTGCTCGACCCGGCGCACAACGCCCGGCTCAACTCCTTCGACGTGGTCACGCCGGACGGCCAGCCGGTGCGGTGGGCACTCAACCTGCTGCACCACGCCGGGCTCTCCGACCGGGTCTACGGGCCGACGCTGACCCTGCACGTGCTGTCGCGCTTCGCCGACGAGGGGCTGCCGGTCTACCTGTACGGCTCGACCGAGGAAACCCTTTCCCGTTTGATCCCGGCACTGGAGCGGATGTTCCCGGCCCTGAAGATCGCCGGGGTGGAGCCGTCCAAGTTCCGTGCTGTCCAGCCGGGTGAGGACGCCGAGATCGCCGACCGCATCCGGTCGAGCGGCGCCCGGTTGGTCCTGGTCGGGCTGGGCTGCCCGCGCCAGGAGGTCTTCGCGTACGCCATGCGACCGCTGCTGGACATGCCGCTGATGGCGGTCGGCGCGGCCTTCGACTACCACGCCGGGTTGCTCCGCCAGCCCCCGCCGTGGATGCAGCGCGCCGGCCTGGAGTGGTTCTGGCGTCTGGGCCTGGAGCCGAAGCGGCTCTGGCGTCGCTACGTCATCCTCAACCCGGCCTACCTGAGCCGGCTCGCCGCCCAGAAGGTCGGCCTCTGGAAGGCCCGCCCGCCGGCGCCGGCCACCGAGCGGCCGGCAACCTTCTCGGTCTGACCCCGATCCGTACGACGCGAGGCCCCACCCGGTGGACCGGGTGGGGCCTCGGTCGTGGGAGACCGGTCAGACGGTCAGGGTCCACGTGTTGATGTAGCCGGTGTCGGCCGAGTAGGTGTCGCGCACCTGGAGCCGCCAGATGCCGTCGGCTGCCTCACCGGAGACGTTCACCGTGTACGTGGCGTTCACGTTGTCGGCGCTGTCCGAGGTGCTGCTGTTCTTCAGCCGGTAGGCGCTGCCGTCCGGCGCGAGCAGGTCGATGACCAGGTCACCGCGGTACGTGTGCACGATGTTCACAGCGACGGTGGAGGCCGACGAGGCGTTGCGTCCACAACCGGAGATGGTGATGGAGCTGGTCACCGCGGCGCCGGCGTCCGGGATCGACACGTCCGTGCCGTTGGTGCCGGTGCAGCCGGTGGGCGGCGGCGGGGTGCTGCCGGTGCCCACGTAGAGCAGCAGGTTCGGCGAGCCCGAGCCGGGGTTGCTGACCACGTTTGGCGTCGCGTTGGCCACCAGTTGGTTGCGGACCTGCGCCGGCGTCCAGCCCGGGTTGGCGCTGGCCACCAGGGCCGCCGCTCCGACCACGTGCGGCGTGGCCATCGAGGTGCCGCTGATCGTGTTTGTCGCGGTGTCGCTGTTGTACCAGGCCGAGGTGATCGACGAGCCGGGCGCGAAGATGTCCAGGCAGGTGCCGACGTTGGAGAACGACGAGCGGGCGTCCGAGCTGGTCGTCGCGCCCACCGTGATGGCCTCCGTGGTACGCGCCGGCGAGGTGTTGCACGCGTTCGCCCCGTTGTCGTTGCCGGCCGCCAGGCCGTACGTCACACCCGAGGCGATCGAGTTGCGCACGGCGTTGTCGAGGGAGCTGTTCGCGCCGCCGCCGAGGCTCATGTTCGCCACCGCCGGCTTGATCGCGTTCGCGGTGACCCAGTCGACGCCGGCGATCACACCGGCGTTGGTGCCGCTGCCGGAGCAGTTCAGCACCCGTACGCCGACGAGTTGGACGGCCTTGGCCACCCCGTACGAGGACCCGCCGACGGTGCCGGCGACATGCGTGCCGTGCCCGTTGCAGTCGTCGGCCGCCCCGCCGTCGACCGCGTCGTAGCCGGAGGTGGCCCGGCCGCCGAAGTCGTTGTGGGAGAACCGGATGCCGGTGTCGATGATGTAGGCGTGCACGTTGCTTGCCGTGTTGGGGTAGGTGTAGGAGCTGTCCAGCGGCAGGTTGCGCTGGTCGATCCGATCCAGGCCCCAGGAGGGTGGGTTGGCCTGCGTGCCGGAGATGGACACGGTGTGGTTCTGCTCGACGTACGCCACCGCCGGGTCGGCCGCGATCCGCGCCGCCGCGCTCGCGCTCACGGTGACCTCGAAACCGCGCAGTGCCGCCGCGTAGGTGCGTGCCACCGTGCCGCCGTGACGGCCGGAGAGCCGCTTCGCGGTGTCGCCGACCCGGTCGCGGGCCACGGCGCTGTCCTTGAGAACGACGATGTAGCTGTCCGGCACGGCGGTGGCCCCGCCGGCGGCCCTGACCACACCGGCAGGTTCGGCGGCCAGGGCTGGCGTGCCGACGGCCAGCACCGTCGCCGTGGCCACCCCGACCAGTACGGACCTTCGTGGAAGACCCATCTCCTACCTCCCTCTGACCGATGGTGGAACGTGACCACCGGCCCAACATCAATCGACGCTCGCCGATCTAGCTGAGGGTAAGTCAGTGGCGGGGCAGTTGGACATGCCGGAACGTCCATATCTCCGTGCGATGACCCCTACGGGCTGGGCGTCCGGGACGAACAGGGGACCGGCCCGGATTCGCCCCAGCGCGATTCGAGAAAGACTCTCGAGCATGGAGAGTCACCTCACCATCCTGCTTCCCGTCGCCGCCGTCTGGCTGGTCGCCGGCGTTGTCGCCGACGGGCTGCCCCGGCTGCGCAACACCCGCATGCTGCGCCGGCGTACCGGATGGTTGCTGGTGCTGACCCTCACCGGGGTGGCGCTCACCGCGGCCGTGCTCGGCGGCGGTCTGTTCAGTGCCGGCAGCGCGCCGGTCGACCGGGCCGCCGCCGGGCTCACCCTGGCCGCCGGTCCGGCGCTGGTGGCGACGGTCTGCTCGGTACGGCGGATCCGCCGGCTGCGGGCCGGGGCGGGCGCGTTCGCGAGCGCCCCCGGCACGCCCGCGCCACACGGGCTGCGTGCCGCCGCGGCCCACCCGCTCGTCGGCTTGCCGTTACAGGTGACCGCCCTGGCCACGGTGCCCGCGGTGATCGGGGCGGTCGGCACCGACCTCGGAGCCGACCCGGGTGTCACCGGGCCGGCGATCACCGTGGGCGCGCTCGCGGTGATCGCCATCGGCGTCCGGCACGCGCTCCGGCACAGCCGGTTCGCCGAGCGGGCACAGCCGGACGTTCCGCGATCAACGCGGACGGCCAGCCCCCTGCACGTATAGCAGTTCCAGGATCGCCCTGGTCGCCTCGAACCAGCGGTCCAGCCACTCCGACGGTGGCAGGCTGCCCTTCGGCGGCAACTCCATGAGCAGGCCGCGAAGCAGCGGATGGTCGGCCAGCGACCCGCTGGGCTCCATCGGCCAGCCGGTGGGCGGAAACGACGGCTCCACAAGTGGGTTCGGGTCCAGCGAGGGCAGCGAGAGCGGAATATCCGCCGACTCGGAGGCCGACGTGTCCCGCCCACTCATCTCCTGGTCGGTCGAGACCACCTCGGTCAGTACGCTGTCCCGACGCGCTCCGCGGTACTTTCCACCGAACCGCTCCGGTTTACCCGGACCGTTGGTGAGATTGTCTGACCCGATCGTCGTCATCCGTCTCGCCTACCTCGCTCGGTTGCCGGTCGGTGCGACGGGTCGTCGACCTGCGCCGTACCGACCAGTTCAACGAGACGGGCCGCCTGTGGCGACGGGAATCCCGGCGGAACCTCGCCGACCCCCGACCCGACCGACCCTCCCCGGACACGGCAAGGCCCCCGTCCGGATGGGAATCCGGACGGGGGCCTCAGTTGACCACTCGGTCAGACCGCGCCGAACGCACCGCCTCGGGTGCCGCCGACGAAGGCGTGCCAGTCACTCGGTGCGAAAACCAGGGCCGGGCCCTTCTTGTCCTTCGAGTCCCGCACTCCGACCGCCCCCGTCACGTACGCCACCTCCACGCAGTTGTCACAGTTCGGCCCGCTCTTCGAGCTCTTGAACCATGCTGCCTGCGTCAGGTCCACGGGGAACCTTTTGGTCGCCATTTCCACAACGGCTCCTCTGCCAGTTTTGCGATGTGTGCGACGGACTCCTCTGGACGTATGGCCGCGGCGCGGATGTGATCGAAGATGAAGCTGTACTTCTGCAGTTCGTCGCTCTTCTCGAGGAAAAGCCCACCCGTGGCGTTCTCCGCGTACACAACATCCGGATCACCGGGCTCAGGGAAGCTGAGGATCGTGAAGGTGCCGTCCATGCCGGCGTGCGCGCCCACCTCGAAGGGCAGGATCTGCAGCGTCACGTTCGGCAACTCGGCCACCTCGACCAACCGCTTGAGTTGGCCACGCATCACCTCGTCCCCACCTACCGGCCGACGTACCACCGCCTCATCGAGTACCACCCACAGATCGACCGGATCGTCCTGGGTCAATAACGACTGACGGCCCAGACGGACACGCACCCTCTGGTGCACCTGATCGGCGGTGAAGTCCGGCCGAGCCGCGCGGATCATCGCACCGGCGTACTCCTCGGTCTCCAGAAGACCCGGTACGACCTGCTGTTCGTACGCCCGGATCGAACTCGCCGCCGCCTCCAGTCCGACGTACGCGCCGACGAGCACCGTGCTGTACGGATGCCACCAACCTTTTTGTCTGGCCTCCCGGGCGATCTGCACCAGCTCGTCGCTCTCGGCACCGACCACGCCGTAGATCCGCAGCATGTCCCGGACGTCGCGAGGTGTGGCGGTGGTGTGCCCGGTCTCGATCCGGGAGACCTTGGACGCGGAACACTCCAACTGCTCGGCGACCACCTCGATGGTGATCCCTGCGGACTCACGCTGGCGGCGCAGCTCGGCACCGAGCCGCCGCCTTCTGATTGTGGGACTGCGCCGCTCACTCATCGCGCAACCCGTGAGTCGCTGGTCCCCGCCGCTGGCTGCTCGACCCCACTCGGGCTACCTCCGGTCGACGCGCCACTGGCTGACACCCGCCGGTGGCGCGACCGTCGTCCGGCGGGCGTTCGCGACGAAGGGGGTGGTGCCGGTCCTCGGCCGGCCGCGACGGGCGAAACCGGCTCCCAGTGTGCCGTCCGTACGCGGAAGGCATCAATAGGCCTTTCGCGGGACTCGCTCACGTATTGGCAAAAGTCGACGTGCAACTTGCATGAAGCACGTCCCTGATGCACTCTGTCCGTATGGCACGGGTTACTCAGCGTCTCGATCCGCTCCCTTGCAGTGGTGATCCCACCGAGGCGGGGAAGCCGGGCACGGCGCGGGCCCGGCCGGCACGACCGAGACGTGCTCCGGGGTAATGACCCCGCCGCTGCAAGCCGGCAAGCTGCGGCGGCGGGCGCGGTTCCCGGAAGCATCCGGGTGGTGGTCGGGTGGCGGCACGTCACCAGCGAGGTACGGCCCGACCACCACCATCCGCACCACCGGTTCACGAGGCACGACCCCGTCACCGGCCGAGACGTCCCCCGTTCAGGCACCGCCGGCACAGCCGCCGGCCAATCCTCCCCAGGAGCCCATGTGCTTCCCCGCACCGGTGACGTACTGCTCGTGACTCGCGCGGCGAGTGTCCAGTTCCTCAGGCCCATCAAGTTCCGGGTGATCCGGGTGCTGGACTGGCCCACCTACGACGGTTGGCTCTGGCTCGACGGCTACGAGTTGAACGCCGCGGGCGACGCGGTCAACCGACGGTCGATCTTCGTCCAGCGGGACGGCTTGCAGCAACTGCAGGCCGCCCCGGAGCCCCGCCCGCACACCGTACGGGCCCGGCGACCGGTCACCCGTACCCCGCTCCGGGTCGGCTGACCGACTCGATCCGCCGCCGGTGGGCGTGCCGTCGCCATAGAATTGGTACGCCCACCCCGGCACCGTTCCACCCGCGCGTCCAGGACCCTGACCCTGGGATGGTCATGGTCAATCAGCCCGCCCTGCGGCGGCACCACCGCTCCCGTATCGCCTATGCATGTGGCCTCCTCGCTCTCCTCGGGGCGATGGTCACAGCCCTGGTCCTCGTCCGCGACCCGGCGATGTCGTCCACCCGGCTGACCGCACCGGTGCCCGCACCGGAGATCACCGTGGTCGACGATCACCCGCCGACGGACGACGGTCCACCGGCGGCCGAGGAACCCGCCTGGCTCGGCGCTGACGCCCAGGGCAACCAGGCCGGCGTCACCGACCCGACCGGATCGGTCGCCGGCCACGGCGCCGGCGGCCAGTCCGACGGCCGTCAGCACCTCGGCGAAGCGGCTCCGACCGGGCACACCGCGACGGACACCCGCCGCTCCCTGTTCTGGTCCGGGATCTTCGGCCTCGCCATCTCACTGGCCGGCCTCGGCCTGGTCGGCACCCGCCGCCGAATGTGGTGACCACCGGTCAGGGCGTGCTCGTCACCGTCGGGCTCGGCGCGGTCGGGCTCACCCCGGTCGAGGGCCGGGCCTGAGAGATGATCAACAACACCTCGTCGTCGGTCGACACCGCCGTGCCAGCTCCCGGCTCGGTGCCCACCACGGTCCCCGGCGGCAGCTCCGACGGCCGGTACACCACCTGGTAGGCAAGGCCGAGCCGGCCCAGCAACCCCTCGGCGGTGGACTGCGGCAGGCCGGTGAGCGGCGGCACCGGCACCTCGACCGGCGCGCTGGTGACCGGCGGGCTGCTCGGTGCCTCGCTCGTCGGCGCGGCCGAGGTGGGGGATGCGCTTGTCGGCGCGGCACTTGTGGCAGTTGCTGACGGAACGGACGGGGTGGAGCCGGGATCGTCCCGGTCGTCATCCTGGTTGGCGAGCACCAACCAGAGCGCCCCGCCGAGCAGGCCGGCGAGCAGCAGCGCGAGGACACCCCACAGGATCGGCAGCCACCATCGCCGACCGCCCTGCTCCTCGACGTACCACTCCCCGGCGGCTTCATCCGGCCGGGGCGGCCGAACCTCGGCCCGACCGGACCACGACGGCGAGGTCGACCGCTCCGCGGGCAGTCGCGTCGTCTGGTCGGCGGGCGGGGGCGGCGGAGTCGGCGCGCCCGGCGCGCCCGGCTTGGTCGGCGCGCCCGGCGGGGTCGGCGCGCCCGGCGGGGTGGCGGCGGAACGATCGATCGGCATGGTCTGGTCAGGCGACCCGGCGGGACGAGCCGGGACGGTCCGGTCGATGGGCGCCGTCTCGTCCGGCTCGCCGGCGGGTCGGGTCGGCTGCGGTGACTCCGCCCGGTCGGCGGCCGGTGGCAGTGGGCGGGTGCGGTCGTCGTCGTGCTCGCCGGCGGGAGGCTCCTGGCGGTCGTCGCTCATCGCACGTCCTTTCCCCAACCGGACGGGCGTCATGGCCCTCGACCGTCAACCTAGTCGCCCAACCGGCCATCGGTGGGGAGCAGCGTGCCGAGCCGCGCCGGTCGCGGGCACGTCGCTCCTCCTCGGCGCCCGCCCCCGGCTGCGACGACGATCGGCTACGGGCCTCAGCTCAGGGAGTGGGCTTCGTCGTCGGTTGTTCGGGGGCCCCCGCGCCACACCAGATGCTGACCTCGTCGTTCCACCGGGCCGAGCCGTCCTCGACCGGCTCCTGCCGGGCGACCTTTCCGTTGCGCCCGCTGATGTACCGCGGATACAGACCCTCGTCGATCAACTCGTCGACGGCCTTGGCGCAGTCCTTTCCGACCACGTCCGGCACCTCGGCCTCTGGCGCCGGCCCAGCCACCTGAAGTTGCACAGTCGTGCCCCGGGCAACCTCGGTGCCCACGGCCGGTGAGGTGCTCTCGACCGTACGACCGGCTCCGCCGCCGAACACCAACCGCCAGCCCAGCCGCTGCTCGCGCAGCATGTCCCGGGCCTGCACGAAGTCGGTGCCGAGCACCGGTGGCACTGTCAGGCCGGCACCCTTGGTCGCCGTGGCGGAGGTCCGGACGGCCGACGGCGTGGTCCGGCCAATGCTCGGCCGAGGTGCGGTGGCCCGGCTGGTCGGCGGGCTGGTCGTGGTCGCGGAAGCCAGCGGCTCCCCCGAGGATTTGTCGCCGTCGCCGGCCAGCAGCCAGCCACCGGTCGCGCCGATCGCGGCGAGCAGCACAACGGCCAACCCACCACCCAGCCACATGCTGGCCCGGTTCGCGCCGCCCGCGGCATCCTGCGGGCCCGTGTTCGTGTCCGTCATACCGCCCACCGCCTCATCACCGGCGACCGTACCGCCCGCCGCCCAGTCCGCCGCACCGGCGGTCCGTCCATACCGGCGGGTCGTTGCGACTCGCCGCGCCGACGACGGGACGTTACGCTGCCCGGCATGGCCAGACAGGGCTGGGGAGTGTCGATCGCTACCGCGATCGGGGTCGCTGCCGGCGCGGGCGCCGCGCAACTGGGCTTCGGCTACGGGCTCGGCGTCATCACCTGGACGCCCACCGATGCCGCAGCCACCGGCACGGCCTGGGCCGACGGCCTCGCCTGGGCCACCTGGCTCGCCGCCAGCTCGACGGTCCTCGGCGCGGTCTGCGCGCAGCGGCTCCATCAACGCGGTGCACCGGCGACGGCCACGCCACCGATGACCGGTCCGGAGGCGACCGAGGATTCCGACCCGGCGACCGCCACGGATCCACCTGCCACCGACACGACGGGCCCGGAGCCGACGGACAGCCGATCGCCGCAGGTGGCCGAAGCGCCGTCCGTCGACCGGGGTGGGCTGCTGCGGCGGGTGGTCCTGGCGCTCGGTGCCGGGATCGGCGGACTGGTCACCGTACTGCTGATCGCCGTTCCCGCGCGGGTCGCGACCGGTGCCGACACCGGGGCACCGCAACGGACCGCCGCCGTGCAGGCGACGCTTGGCATCCTGATCGGCGTGCTCGTCGCCGGCTGGGCGCTTCGCTCCCGGGCCGCCGCGGTCAACGTGACCGCGACTGCCGCCTGGCTCTGGCTGCTCGCGGTGGTCTCGGTGATCGACGGGGTACGCGTCGGACGCGGGCTGACCGGTGCCCAGCTCGGCACGTGGCAGCTTGATCCGGACCACCCGCGGTACTGGATCTCCGACCAGCTTTACTGGCCCGGCGCGCTGTTGGCACTCGTGCCCGCGCTGCTGATCGGCGTGCTTGCCGCCCGGCGGACGGCCCGGTCGTCCGGGCACCGGGTCGGGGCCGCGGCCTCCGGGGCCGCCGGTCCGTTGCTCGTCGCGCTCGCCTACCTGACCACCCTGCCGCACTGGTCGACGCTGGGTCCCGCGCAGCTCTCCACCCAACTGGTCGCCCCGTACGCGGTGATCGCCGGGATCGGCGGCTCCGTGCTCGCCGCTGTCCTCGCCGAGCGCGCCGAGCGGAATCGGGCGGCCCACCGGAGTGCGGCTGGTTCGGCCACGAGGACGGACCTCCGCCCGGCTGCTCAGGTCGACTCGACCCGGGCCACCGTCGACGAGCCGGCCCCGGCCTATCGGGCCGAACCGGCTCCGACAGCCGGACCCGACTCCGAGTCGTCGACTTCCGGCTTGTCAGTCGACACCGTGGGCGGGCGCGGCAGGGCCGACACCGCACCGCAGACGACCAGGACGGGCTCCGCAGCGGGTGCGGGTGCCGCATCCCGGGTGCCCGCGCCGCGTACCGAGCCGGATCTCTCCGGTGCCGCCGAAGCCGCGGAGGACCCGACGCCGAGCGTTCGGCGTACCCGCGCGACCCGCCGATCCGCCCGCCCCACCACCACCGACTGAGCCCGGTCGCCGGGCGGCGGTGGGGTCAGGGCACCGGCCAGGTGTGGACGGGTTCGTTGGCGCGCTGGAGTTCCGCGTAGCGCTTGACCATGTGGTGCAGCGCGGCCGACCGGTCCATGCCGTGCCGCCGCTCCGCCGCCCACACGGCCTCGGTCTGCCAGACGGCACCGTTGCGGCCGGTACGGCAGCGTTGCTCGATGATGCCGAGCAGCCGGTCCCGCTGCGCCGGGGCGACGCCGAAGCCATCCAGGCCGGCCGCGGCGGTGGGCAGCAACCGCTCCTGCACCAGCTTGGTGACCGGCACGTCGCCGAGCCCGGGCCAGTGCAACACGGCGTCGAGGCCACGTCGGGCGGCGGCTTGGAAGTTCTCCTCGGCGGAACTGAAGGTGAGTTGGCTCCAGATCGGGCGATCGGCCTCCGCCAGGCCCCGCGCCAGCCCGAAGTAGAAGGCCGCGTTGGCGAGCATGTCCACCACCGTCGGGCCGGCCGGCAGCACCCGGTTCTCCACTCGCAGGTGCGGCCGGTCGTTCATGATGTCGTAGACCGGTCGGTTCCACCGGTAGACCGTGCCGTTGTGCAGCCTCAACTCCCCGAGCTGGGGCACGCCGCCGGCATGCAGCACCTCCACCGGGTCCTCGTCCTCGCAGATCGGCAGCAGCGGCGGGAAGTACCTGACGTTCTCCTCGAAAAGATCGAAGATCGAGGTGATCCACCGTTCGCCGAACCACACCCGGGGCCGTACGCCCTGGGCCTTGAGCTCGTCGGGACGGGTGTCGGTGGCCTGCTGGAACAGTGCGATCCGGGTTTCGGCCCAGAGCTGGCGCCCGTACAGGAAGGGGCTGTTCGCTCCGATCGCCACCTGCACCCCGGCGATGGCCTGGGAGGCGTTCCAGTAGTCGGCGAAGCTGTCCGGTGCGACCTGGAGGTGGAACTGGAGACTGGTGCAGGCAGCTTCGGGGGCGATCGAGTCGGTGTGCGTCTGCAACTGCTCGACGCCCCGGATGTCCAGCTCGATGTCCTCGCCGCGGGCGCCGACGATCTGGTCGTTGAGCACCCGATAACGCTCGTTCGTGGACAGGTTGTCCTCGACCAGGTGCCCCTCGGTGAGGGTGGGCAGGATGCCGACCAGGACGATCTTCGCGTCGGACTTGGCCGCGCGCTCGTCGGCTCTGGAGAGGCTGCCGCGCAGGTCGTGCTCGTAGTCGGCGAAGCCGGTGCCCTCGATCAGTCGGGGTTCGGCGTTGAGTTCGAGGTTGAACTGACCAAGCTCGGTCTGGAACAGCGGGTCGGCGATGTCGGCGAGGATCTCCTCGTTGCGCATCGCCGGCTCGGCCGCCGAGTCGACCAGGTTGAGTTCGATCTCCAGGCCGGTCATCGGCCGATCGGCGTCGAACCCGAAGTCGTCGAGCATGAGGGCGAAGACATCAAGGCACCGTCGCACCTTCTGCCGGTAGCGGACGCGATCATCCCGGGTGAAGGCGCCCTGCGAGACGTCCCTGCCCATGTGTCCTCCCGACAACCGGCGCGGTCGGGATTCTTCCGTCCCGGATAGCGCATTGTGAACCCTCCACGGTAAGAGCGCCCCCCTGACCGGGGCCAGAGGCCGATGACGGGGAACCGACGTCGACCGGAGCGGCGCACTCGTGGCGCCATCTGTACCCCGTTCGTCGCCAGACCGGACGCGATGGCGGCGCGAGCCGTTCGTGACAAATACCACGACATCGGCGTCAGAGGCGCAGACGACACCGGGCCCACGCCGAGATGCGGCGTGGGCCCGGTGTACCGGCGATGCGGGGCGGATCAGGCCTGGCGGACGGCCTCGCCCTCGATCTCGATCTTGATCTTGCGGCTGACCAGCACGCCCCCGGTCTCCAGGGCGACGTTCCAGGTCAGGCCGAACTCCTCGCGGTCGATCTCGGTGCTCGCGGAGAAACCGAAGATGTCCTGACCGAACGGGCTGCGGCCGACACCCTCGAACTCCACCTCCAGCTCGACCGGCCGGGTGACGTCCTTGATGCTCAGCTCACCGGTGAGCACGAACTCGCTGCCACGACGGGACTTGACCCCGGTGCTGCGGAACTCGAGCGTCGGGAACTTCTCGGAGTCAAGGAACTCGGGGCTGCGCAGGTGTGCGTCCCGGTCGGTCTGGGTGGTGTCGATGCTGGCCGCCTGGATGGTCGCGACGACCGACGACTGCAGCGGGTCCTCGGCGACGGTGATGGTGGCGGTCGCCTCCTTGAACTCACCGCGAACCTTGCTCACCATCATGTGCCGGGCAACGAAGCCCACCCGCTTGTGCGCCACGTCGAGGGCGTAGGTGCCAGCTGCCGGGATGGTGAGGCCGTCCCAGTCGCGGGTAACCGCATCGATGCTGCTGGTCATGCTGCTGTCCTCCAGGAGATTGTTTAGTAGCCCAACGACTGCTGGAGCAAATGTAACCGCAACAATATTCCCTGTGTCAAGTACTGCTAGGATTGACGAGTGAGCAACGTCTTCGACGATCCCCGGATCACCGCCGTCGGCCTGCTCTTCGAGGCACACGCCGGGCTGTCGGCCCGGTTCACCGCCCAACTCGAGGAGCACGGCCTCTCCGCGGTCGAGTTCGAGGTCATCACCCGACTGGCCCGCTCGCCGGGCAACCAACTACGAATGACCGACCTCGCCGCGCAGACCTCGTTGTCGACGAGCGGCGTGACCCGGGTGGTGGACCGGATGGAACGTGACGGGCTACTCACCCGACGGGCCTGCCCGAACGATCGACGCAGCTCGTACGCGGTGGTCACCGCCGCCGGGATGCAACGACTGAACGAGACGCTACCCGGGCATCTTCAGATGATCGAGCAATGGTTCACCGGCCAACTCGATCCGGAGGCACTGGCGGCCCTGCTCGACGGGCTGCGGCGGGTGCGCGACGCCGCGCACCCGTGCGCCACCGCCGGCAGCGAGGACGTCAGCCCCGAGGAGGAGACCGTCCCCACCCAGCCCTGAGCGCCAGGGGCCGACGGTTGCCAGCACCGGCAGAAAGACCGGCAGAACTGGGCCAGCCAAGCCGAAGAATTCGGCCTAACCCGACTTTCCGCTCCCGTGGCGGTGGCAGGCTTCCTGCACCGGGGATTCACCGGGGGGTGACGGCGCGGGCGAACAGCGAGGGGTAGCACCAAGGGGGCTCTTCGTCCGCGCCACTCTCCCCGCCCGTGTGCAGAGGGCACCGGCCCCGCCTATGGCGCTTCCGGGCCGGTCCGGGCGGCCGTCAGCGCGTAGAGCAGCCCCGACTCCTGCGGCAGCAGCCGAATGCCGCTCTCCTCGCAGACCCGTTCCAGCCGTTCCAGGATCGCCGGATCCGCTGTGCTCGCGGCCAGTCCGACAAGCGCCTCCACTACGTCACGGCGCTCCTGTCCTCTGGCGTCGGCGGCGGCCGCGAACCACTCGGCGGCCAGTTCCCGGTCACCCCGGTGCAGCGCCAGATTCCCCTCGATCAACGCACCGAGCCCCGCCTCCGGCCCGCCCGCGGACAGCGCCGCGTCCGCCGAGCGTTGCCTCGGTGCCACAGTCCGCCGGGCCGGCGCTCGCGGCGATTCGGCCGCCACCGCCTCGGCGGCCCCCGAGCGCAGCTCGGTGAGCACCTCGGCCGCCTCCGCGGCACGCCCGTCCTGGGCGAGCGCCAACCCGATCTTCCCGAGCACCCGACTGCGGCGTTTCGGATCACCCAGCTCGGACAACGCCGCGAGCGCCCGCCGGCCATGGTCGACGGCGTCCGCGTACCAGCCCTCCAGGCGGGCGACCTCGGCTCGATTGGCCCACGCCTGCACCCGAAGGCGCTGCTCCCCACTCTCGGCGGCGAGCCGGTCCATCGCGGCGAGCCGGCGGCGGGCCGCGGCCAGATCGCCGGACCGGATCTCGTGCCAGGCAAGGCTGTTCTGCGCCACCGCCAGATCCCGGGTGCGCCCATTGCGGGCGGCCAACCGCAGCGCCGTCTCAGCCTGCTCGCGAGCCTCGTCCTGCCCGCCGACCAAGATCAGCAGGGTGCCGAGGACGTCTCGCGCCTCCAGCTCCCCGGTGACATCGCCGGCCTGTCGGAAGATGTCCAACGCCGCACGCGCCGTCGGCAACTCCTCGGCGCCCGCACCGTGCTCCGCCGCGAGCCGGGCAACCCCGAGCGCGGCCCAGCCACGCAGGATCGGATCGGCGTCGGCGGTCCGCGGGTCCGCCAGCAACCGCCGCAGCCACTGTCGCCCGGCGACGTCACGCCCCCGGAACCCCCACCAGCGGGTCAGGCACGCCGCCAGCAGCAGCGCGGTGAGCGGGTCGTCAGTGGTCGCGTGCGCCAGCGACGAGTTGATGTCGGCGCTCATCTCGTCGAGTCGGTGTACCGCGTCGGGCAACCGGGGGCCGACCAGGTCGTTCGCGGTCCGCGCCACCAGGCGCGCGATCACCTCGGCATGCCGACGTCGGATGCAGGTCAGCTCACCCGCGCCGGCCGCCTGCTCGATGGCGTAGTCGCGGACCGCGTCGAGCAGCCGGAACCGGAACGGCCCGGTGCCGCGTACGCTCAGCAACCCGAGCTGGACGAGCCGGTCCAGCAGCGGAACGGGGTCGATCGCCACCGTGCCGTCCCGGTCTGCCTCGTCGCCGAGCATCTCCTCGGCCAACTCCACCGACCAGCGGTCGCCGAACACGGCGAGCTGCCGCAGCGCTGCCCGCTCGTCGGGCGCCAACAACCGGTAGCTTGTCGCCACCGCGTCCCGCAGGGTGACCGACGCCGCCGAGCCGGGGTACGACTCGTCGGAATGACGGGCGCGTGCCTGCGGGGAGTCCCAGCTCGGGCGGGCCGCCGGATCGGCCGGAGTGGAGAGGTCGAGCACGCGGTCGCCGTACCGGTCGAGCAGCTCGGTGAGGTCGAGCAGTCGGCCCCGGGCGGCCATCAGCTCGATGGCCAGCGGCAGCCCTCCCAGCCGGCGGACCAGCGCGGCGAGCGCTGGCAGCTCGTCGGGGGTGGGCGGCTCCCGGCGGACCTGAGCCAGCCGGGAGGTGAACAACGCGACCGCCGGCCATGATTCGAGCGCGGTCGCCCCGGAGCGTTCGGCGGCAGGCGGCGGCACGTCGAGCGGAGCGACCGGCCAGACCCTCTCGCCCGGCAGTCCGACCGGGTGCCGCCCGGTGACCAGCACCCGCAACGAGGGCACGGAACCGATCAGCCGGTGCAGCGTCGTGGCCACCGGGCCCGGCGCGTGCTCCACCGCGTCCATCACCAGCAGCGCCGGCTGTCCGGTGAGCCGGGCCACGAGGTCCGGCAGTCGGGCCGCGCCCAGTACGGCCATCGCGGCGGCAAACACGTCGGGCCCGTCCGAGCCCTCGGCGACAAGCATCCCGGCCACACCGCCCGGGTGGGCGACGGCCACCAAATGTGCCACCGCCGTCGCCAGCGCGGTCTTGCCGACCCCGGCCAACCCGACAAGGCTCACCAGCCGCGGTCCGCGCTCCGCCGTCAGCATCTCGGCCAGCTCGCTAAGGTCGCGATCCCGGCCGACAAGCGCGACCGGCGGCGGGAGTGCGACAGGAGGGTTGGTGGATGCCGCCCGTGGCGTCGTCCGGTCACCGATCCCGAGCGCGGCCGGGGTGGTGGCCGGCAGGGGTGGCTCGGCGCCGGAGGAGCCGCGGGCGGCGGCCAGGAAAGCCGCCCGGCCGGTGCCGGTCAGCGCCAACGCCGTGGCGAGCAACTCGACGGTGGTGCGTTGCGGCCGGACCGACCGGCCCCGCTCCAGGTCACGCACCGTCCGCACACCCACCCCGGCCCGGGACGCCAACTCGGCCTGGGTCAGGCCGGCGGCGCGTCGATGCCCGCGGAGCAGCTCCGGCAGGGAGGTAGGGCCAGCCGGGCTCCGTGACCGATCATGATCCGGAGTCATGGGCACGAAGAGTACGGATGGACTACGACCGTCGGCAGCCGAACGTCGGGCTACCGACGCCCGTTCGCCGATAATCCGACAGCCCTACGGACAGCCCTGCCGGACCGATCGGTAGGCCGACGCGGCGGACCCTCAGAGACCCAGATCGCGAGCGATGATCATGCGTTGCACCTCGCTGGTGCCCTCGCCGATCTCCAGGATCTTGGAGTCCCGCCAGAATCGGGCCACCGGGTACTCGTTCATGAAGCCGTAGCCGCCGTGGATCTGGGTGGCCTCCCGGGCGTTGTCCACAGCGATCGTGCTGGCGTGCAGTTTGGCGATGGCGGCCTGGCGCTTGAACGGCTCACCGGCGAGCATCCGGGCGGCGGCGTCGTAGTACGCCAGCCGGGCGGTGTGCGCCTTCAACTCCATGTCGGCGATCTTGAACTGGATGGCCTGGTTGGTGCCGATCGGCCGGCCGAACGCGTGCCGCTCCTTCGCGTACTTGATCGACTCGTCGACGCAGCCCTGGGCGAGGCCGACCGCGAGCGCGGCGATGGCGATCCGGCCCTCGTCGAGAATCCGCAGGAACTGGGCGAAGCCCCGGCCCCGCTCGCCGAGCAGGTTGGCCGCCGGCACCCGGCAGTCGTCGAACGTCAGCTCGTGGGTGTCCGAGGCGGTCCACCCCACCTTGGAGTAGCCCGGTGCCACGGTGAACCCGCGCGTGCCGGTCGGCACGATGATCGTCGACAGCTCCTTGGAGCCGTCCGGGTTCGTGCCGGTCACCGCAGTGACGGTCACCATGGCCGTGATGTCGGTGCCCGAGTTGGTGATGAACGCCTTCGACCCGTTGATCACCCACTCGTCACCGTCGAGCACCGCCCGGGTCTGGGTGCCGGCGGCGTCCGAGCCGGTGCCCGGCTCGGTCAGACCGAAACCGGCAAGCGCCTCACCGCTGAGCAGCCTGGGCAGCCACGTCGCCTTCTGCTCCGCCGTGCCGAAGCGGTAGATCGGCATCGCGCCCAGCGAGACCGCCGCCTCCAGTGTGATGGCGACGCTGGAGTCGACCCGGGCCAGCTCCTCCAGGGCCAGGCAGAGCGCGAAGTAGTCGCCGCCCATGCCGCCATGCTCCTCGCCGAAGGGCAGGCCGAACAGGCCCATCTTGCCCATCTGGCGGATCACCTCGTACGGGAAGGTGTGCTGCTCGTAGTGCTCGGCGATGACCGGGGCGACCACCTCGCGGGCGAAGTCCCGCACGCTCTCCCGCAGTGCCGCTTGTTCGTCGGTGAGCCGGAAGTCCATCTCATCCTCCTGTAAGGACGGTCCGTCGGGCGCTCGTGACGCCGGGACGGGTCGCTGCGGGGCCCGCGTCGGGGATCAGACCGGGGTGACGCCGTGCCGACGGCGGGAGAAGTGCCGATCCTTCGTACGGGCGGCCGCGAAGCGACGGACCAGCTCGGTACGCAGGTCGTGCGGTTCGACGATGGCGTCCACCACCAGCTCGCTGGCCAGCCGGACGACGTCGATGTCCTGCTCGTACTCGGCCCGCTTGGCGGCCACGAAGGCGGCCCGTTCGGCCTCGTCCTCGATCGCCGCGATCTTGTTGGCGTAGACCGCGTTCACGGCGGCCTCGGCGCCCATGACCGCGATCTTCGCGCTGGGTAGTGCGATGGTGGCGTCCGGCTCGAACCCGGGGCCGGCCATCGCGTAGAGGCCGGCGCCGTACGCCTTGCGGACCACCACGCAGATCTTCGGCACCGTCGCCTCGGAGATCGCGGTGATCATCTTGGCGCCGTGCCGGATGATGCCCTGCTTCTCCACCGCGCTGCCGACCATGAAGCCGGGTACGTCGCTGAGGAACAGCAGCGGCACGTTGAACGCGTCGCAGAGCTGCACGAACCGGGTCGCCTTGTCGGCCGAGTCGACGAAGAGCACACCGCCCTTGAACATCGAGTTGTTGCCCAGCACGCCGACGACCTGACCGTCGAGGCGGCCGAAGCCGATGGTCAGCTCCTTGGCCCAGAGCGCCTGGATCTCGAAGAACGAACCCTCGTCGAGCAGGCCCTTGACGTACCGCCGCATGTCGAACGCCTGCCGTTCGCTGGCCGGCACCAGCGCGGCCAGGTCGGCCTTCGCGGCCGCGGCGACCGCCGGCGCGGTCGGCGGCGCCTGCGTCCAGTTCGCCGGCAGGTACGACAGGTAGGTCTTCACCACGTCCAGCGCGTCGGCCTCGGTCTTGCAGAGGAAGTGCCCCACGCCGGACTCGGCGGTGTGCACCTTGGCCCCGCCCATCGCCTCCAGGGTCGTCTTCTCCCCGGTGACCATCTCGACCATCCGGTCGGAGCCGAGGTACATGCTGGCGTTGCCGTCGACCATGGCGACCACGTCGCAGAACGCCGGAATGTACGCCCCTCCGGCGGCGCTCGGGCCGAACAGCGCGCACACCTGCGGGATCGAGCCGGAGGCCCGGACCTGGTTCCAGAAGATCTTGCCGGCGCCGCGACGGCCGGGGAAGAGGTCCACCTGGTCGGTGATCCGCGCGCCGGCCGAGTCGACCAGGTAGACCATCGGCACGCCGGCGCCGTACGCGCGCTCGATGATGCGGATGATCTTCTCGACGGTGCGGGCGCCCCAGCTTCCGGCCTTGACCGTGGAGTCGTTGGCCATCAGGCAGACCTGCCGCCCGTCGATGGTGGCGGTGCCGGTGACCACGCCGTCGGCGGGCAGTCCGTCGGCGAGCGCGTTGGCGTAGAGGCCGTCCTCGACGAACGAACCCTCGTCGACCAGGAGGGCGACCCGCTCGCGGGCGAAGAGCTTGCCCTTGGCCGTGTTGGCCGCGTGGTACTTGTCCGCGCCGCCGGACCGGGCCCGCTTGCGGAGCTGCTCCAGTGCCTCACCGTCGAGCGTCACGCCGACTCCCTCGCCATACTGACCTGAACGATCGTTAGGCTAGCGCATCGACGCGACCGACCGCGACCCATGAGCGAATCAGACGGCGACGCTCAGGACAAGACATTGAATAACGTGAATACTTGTCGCTAGGCTCCTGGCACCCCCTCCTCCCGGATTGGAGTCAGCGATGACCTCACGACTCAGTCGGCTCGCGGTCGCCCTGGTGGCGACCGCAGGTGCCACCCTCGGCGTCACGGTCGCCAACCCCGCGCCCGCGTCCGCCGCCATGACCATCTGCTACAACACCAGCCAGGCAGGCAGCTACGCCGGCACCGCCAACCAGGCCGCCTCGATCTGGAACAACGCCACAGTCAACCTGACGCTCTCCGCCAACTGCGGCTCCAACCTGCGGATCTACCAGATCACCGGCGGCGGCTCGTACGCCGTGCGCACCAGCCTCGGCAACGGCCGGGTCTACATCGACACCCAGCAGGCGGCGCAGTACAGCCCGCTGCGGATCATGACCCACGAGATCGGGCACATCCTCGGCCTGCCGGACAACTACAACGGCAACTGCGCGATCCTGATGTCCGGCGGCAGCGCCGGCACCGGCTGCACCAACCCGTACCCGAGCACCGCCGAGGCGAACCGGGTGAGCAACCTCTTCGCCGGCACGTTCAGCGCCACCGACCGTAGCGCGGACATCTTCCGGGACAGCTGGCCGGCCGCGCTCGCTCCGGTGAGCTGACCGAGCAGGCACGTGGGAGGGGCCGGCCCGTCGCCGGCCCCTCCGTCGCGTCCTCAGCCCGGCATCGGCGTCAGTCGGGTCCGTGGGCCGGCGCGCAGGACGCCGGACGGCAGCTTCTTACCGAGCAACTCCTCGGCCAACTCCGCCACCTCGATGAGGGCCGCCAGGTCGATACCGGTGTCGATGCCCATGTCGTGCAGCATGTGCACGGCCTCCTCGGTGGCCAGGTTGCCGCTCGCCCCCGGCGCGTACGGGCAACCGCCCAGACCACCGACGCTGGCGTCGAACTCGGTGACCCCCAGCTCCAGCGCTGTCAACAGGTTGGCCAGCGCCGTACCCCGGGTGTTGTGGAAGTGCAGCAGCACCGGCACCTGCGCGTTGCGGTCGCGTACCGCGGTCAGCAGCTCGCGGACCCGGCGCGGCGTGCCCATCCCGGTGGTGTCGCCGAACGCGACCCGGTCCGCGCCGTCGCGGACCACCCGGTCCACGATCCCGGCCACCCGCTGCGGGTCGATGTCCCCCTCGTACGGGCAGCCGAAGCTGGTCGCGACGATCACCTCGACCCGCGCTGAGGCGCCGTGCAGCAGGTCGATCAGCTCGGCGATGTCGTCGAGCGACCCGTCGGTGGACCGGTTGACGTTGCGCCGGTTGTGCGTGTCGCTGGCCGAGACCACCACCTCGATCTCGGTGAAGCCGGCCGCGAGGGCGCGCTGGGCGCCCCGGGTGTTCGGCACCAGCGCCGAGTAGCGCACCCCGTCGGCCCTGACCGCCCGCTGCCACACCTCGTCGGCGTCGGCCATCTGCGGAATCGCCTTCGGGTGCACGAACGACACCGCCTCGATCCGGCTCACGCCGGTGCCGGAGAGGGCGTCGAGCAGCCGCACCTTGGCGTCGGTCGGGATCGGGTCCTCGTTCTGCAGACCATCCCGCGGCCCCACCTCGCGGATGGAGACGGAATCTGGCAGTTGACTCATCGGTCACCTCGCTGTGACGTCGGATCGGGACAGCAGGTCGGCCGCTTTGCTCTGCTGCCCTATGTGCAACGGTTACTGTCCGCCATCCGGACGACCGCTGTCGCCTATAGGTAAGCAGAGCAAAGGGCGGACGAACCAGTCTTGCCTCCCCGGAGGGACGACGGCCTGGCCGGTCAGCGCATGCGGGAGACGATTCCGGTGTCGTAGGCACCGGAGAGGAACTCCTGGTTGGTCAGCAGCTCGGCGAAGAAGGGGAGGTTGTTCTTCGGGCCGGCGATCTGGAAGGCGGCCACCGCACCCTTCGCGCGTTCCAGCACCTCGTCCCGCGTCGCGCCGCTGATGACCAGCTTGGCCAGCAGACTGTCGTAGAACGGGGTGACCGTGTTGCCCGCGGTGTAGCCGGAGTCCACCCGGACCCCCTCGCCGGTCGGCTCCACCCAGGTCGTGACCTTGCCGGGGCCGGGCAGGAAGCGCTTCGGATCCTCGGCGTTGATCCGCAGCTCGATGGCGTGCCCGCGCGGGGTCAGCGCGTCCGGGTCGAACGTCGGCGCCAGGCCGGACGCCACCCGCAACTGCTCCTCGACCAGGTCGATCCCGTAGACGTACTCGGTCACCGGGTGCTCCACCTGCAGCCGCGTGTTCATCTCCAGGAAGAAGAACTCACCGGTGGCCGGATCGAGCAGGCACTCCACCGTGCCGGCGTTGCGATAGCTGACCGCCTCACCCGCGCGCACCGCCGCCGCCAGCAGGCGGGACCGCAGCTCCGGCGAGACCGCCGGGGACGGGGACTCCTCGACCAGCTTCTGGTTGCGCCGCTGCACCGAGCACTCCCGCTCGCCGAGCGCCACCACCCGACCGTCGGCCAGGCCGAGGATCTGCACCTCGACGTGCCGCACCCGGGGGAAGAACCGCTCGATCAACACCGAGCCGTCCCCGAACATCCGCTCGGCGAACGCGCGCACCTTGTCGTACTCGGTGCGCAGCGCCGCCTCGTCGACCGCCACGCCCATGCCCATGCCGCCGCCACCGGCGGCGGCCTTGACCATCACCGGGTAGCCGATCTCGGCGGCGGCCGTCACCGCCGCGTCCAGGTCGGCGGCCGGGTCGGTGGTGCCGGGCGCGACCGGAACGCCGGCCGCCGCCATCAGGTTCCGGGCGTTGATCTTGTCGCCCATCGCGGTGATCGCGTCCGCGCCGGGCCCGACCCAGATCAGGCCGCTGGACTCGACGGTACGGGCGAACTCGGCGTTCTCCGACAGGAAGCCGTACCCCGGGTGGATGGCCTGCGCACCTGTCGACTTCGCGGCGGCGAGGATCGCCTCGGTGTTGCGGTAGCTCTGCGCCGGGGCCGGCGGGCCGATGAGGACCGCCTCGTCGGCCTCCGCCACGAACGGCAGGTCGGCGTCGGCCTCCGAGTACACAGCGATCGCGCGAATGCCGAGCCGCTTCGCGGTACGGATGATCCGGCGGGCGATCTCGCCCCGATTGGCGACCAACAGCGACTCGATCATGTTTCCTCCCGGCGTCCGGATGGTGGGACGATGTCAGGGAATCATGACCGGCCCGCTTCTGACGAGTCGGCTCAGGCGAGCAGCGCGGCCAGAGTCGCCCCGCGCAGCAGCTCGGCACGACGCCGCCGGTCCACCTCACCACCGAGGAACGGGGTCGAGTTCATCAGGCCGAACGCGGCGTGCGCGAGCACCCGCGCCTCGCCGTCGGGCATGCCCGGGTGCAGCGCGGTGAGCACCGTCACCCACTCCTCGACGTAGAGCCGTTGCAGGCGGCGGATGCGTCGCCGTGGCTCCTCCGGCAGGCGGTCCAACTCGTGCAGGTGCAACGCGATCACCGCCGGGTTGGCCAGCGCGAACTCGACATGAAAGTCGATAAGCGACTCCAACACCTCGCGCGGATCGTCCGGATGCCCGACCGCGCGTTCCCGCCCGCCGGCCAGCAGACCCTCACTCACCGGGATGAGCGCGGCGGCCAGCATCGCCTCCTTACCGGCGAAGTGGTGGTAGAGCGCCGGACCGGTGACCCCGGCGGCCGCGCCGATGTCATCCATCGACACACCGTGGTAGCCACGGGCGGCGAACAGACCAACCGCGATCTCCAGAATCTCGTCCTTGCGGGACCTGCGCCGGCCCGCACCCGCCGCACCCCGTGCCTGCTGATCCACCGTCACCGGGCAAGCCTAGACCGCGAACTGCCTGCGGTGGAGGGCAGCGGCTTGACCCTCGACCCGGTTGAACCCGCACGGTCACCGGATGACCTCCCCTCCTCTCGGCCGAAATTTCCGGCTGCTCTGGTCCGCCGCCGTCTCGTCGAGGCTCGGGGACACGCTGCGTACGCCGGCACTGGCCCTGCTGGCCGCGACGGTGACCCGCGACCCCCGGATCATCGCGGCGGTCACCGTGGCCGGTCAGCTACCGCCGCTGCTCTTCGGCCTGCTCGGCGGCGTCTACGCCGACCGCTGGGACCGACGTCGGACGATGGCAGTGGTCGACGGGGTACGCGCCACCGTGGTGGCGGCGCTGGCCGTGGCGGTCGCCCTCGACCGGGTCGGCGTCGCGGTGCTGCTGCTGGCCGCGTTCCTCCTCGCCGCGCTGGGCACGCTCTTCGACTCCGCGTCGTTCGCCCTGCTCCCGGCGTTGGTGCCCCCGGACGCGCTGCCCCGGGCAAACGGTCGGCTCCAGGCGGGGTCCGCGGTGGCGGGCGGCTTCCTCGGCGCACCCGCCGCCGGCGTGCTCTTCGCCGTCGCCCCGGCCCTACCGTTCGCCCTCGACGCCGTCACCTTCGCCGCCGCCGCCCTGCTCGTGCTGGCCCTGGCACCGGTTCCGGTCGCGAGCGCGAACGTCCGACGCCTGTCGGTGTGGGGCGAGATCGTCGAGGGGATGCGCTGGCTACGCGGCAACCGGCCACTGTGGCGGGTCACCCTGCTCGCCGCCGCCAGCAACCTGGCGATCAGCGGGATCATGGCGGTGCTTGTGCTCTACGCGCTTGACGTGCTGCGGGTGCCGCCCGCCGGGTACGGCCTGTTCGCCGCAGCCGCCATCGTCGGCGGTGTGGCGGGGGCGCTCGGGGCGGGTCGGCTCGCCGCCCGGTTCGGCACGCTGCTGGCGCTGCGCGCCGTGCTCGCCGCGCAGACCGTGGCGCTTACCGGGTTCGCGCTGGCCCGCCATCCGGTGCCGGGTGGCCTCGCGTTGGCAGTCTTCGCCGCCGGGACCGTGGTGTGGAACAGCCTGTGCGCGTCGTACGGGCAGCGGCACGTGCCGGCCGGGCTGCTCGGCCGGGTCGGTGCGGCCCAACGGATGGTCGGTCTGCTCACCGCACCGGTCGGGGCGGTGCTCGCCGGCCTGGCCGCCGCGGCGTACGGCACGGTGCCGGTGGCGGGAGCGGCGGCGGCGACGTTCGCGCTCGTCACAGTGGCCGCGTGGCGGACACTGCGGTCGGCTACGCCCGGCGTGCTGAGCCGCAGCGGGGCAGCCTAGCCGGGCGCCGGCGTCCGGCGGGGCAACCTAGCCCGGCGTCGGCGTCCGGTGGGACAGGCCGGACAGGCGTAGCGCTACCTTCCGGCGGGCCGGCGGCAGCGCACCGAGCAGCCGGATCAGCACGTCCCGGGCGGGTCGGCGGGCCGGGGAGACGGTCGCCAGTCGGGTCAGCCCGGCGGCGAAACCCAGCACGTCCTCGGCCATCGGCCGCTGCCGGGCGCTGTAGTCGTCGAGCAGCGATTCCGGGCCTCCGTCGAGCACGTCGGCCACTGCGGTGCCGAGGGCGACCGCGTCGCAGATGCCGAGGTTCATGCCCTGACCGCCGGCGGGGCTGTGCACGTGCCCGGCGTCCCCGGCCAGCAGCACCGGCCCGGCTCGGAAGGTGTCGGCGATCCGGTGATGCACGCGGAACCGGGAGCCCCAGAGCACCTCGGTCACCCGGTCGGGTCGTCGCGCCGGGCCGCGCTCGTCAAGCAGCCGCTGCAGGTACGACCCATCCGGATCCGAGGGAGCCGTCGCCACCGCGGCCACCAGCCGGACCACTCCGTCCGGCAGCGGTGCCCAGATCAGCGGGCCGGACCGGGCGAGGAAGAGCGCCACCTCGTCGCCGGGCAGGGCGCTGTCCGCCCGCACGTCGGCGAGCACGAAGGATTCCTCGTCGCGGGGGCCGGTGAAGCCGATGCCGGCTGCCCGCCGGACGGTGCTGTGCAAGCCGTCGGCACCGACGACGTACCGGGCGCGCAGCGCCGCCCCGTCGATCTGCGCGAGCACCCCGTTACCGGTCGGGCTCAGGCCGGTCAGCCGGGACGGCCGTCGTACCGGGACGCCGAGGGCATCGAGCTGTGCGGTGAGGACCGCCTCGGTGACCGACTGCGAGACCAGCAGCGCGTAGGGGAAGGGGGACGGCAACTCGTGGAACGGCACCTTCAGCAACACCCGGTCCCGGTCGCGGACGGTGAAGCGCGGCGACCGGATCCCCTGGGCGACAAGCGGCGCCGCGGCGCCGATCCGGTCCAGCACCTCCAGGGTGTACGCGTGCACGACCGCCGCACGGGAGGTCGTCGGCGGCTCGGTCAGTTGGTCCAGCACTGTCACCTCGATCCCGCGTCGGGCCAGGGTCAGCGCGGTGGCGAGACCGGTGGGGCCAGCGCCCACCACCAGCACGTCGGTGCTCACGGGCAGCATGTCCACCTCCGGGGATCTTTTGCCAACATGTGTTGGCAAACACTTGTTGGCAACGCTAGGGCGCTGCTGATTGTGTGTCAACAGTTGTTGGCATACGGTCGTCGACATGACCGCGTCCGCCCAACCGACCCACCCCCGACGCTCCGACGCCACCCGGGCGGCGATCCTGCGAGCGGCCCGGGAACGCTTCGCGGCGGACGGATACGAGCGCGCCACCATCCGGGCCATCGCCTCCGACGCCCAGATCGACCCGTCGATGGTCATGCGCTACTACGGCAGCAAGGAGGGGCTCTTCGCGGCGGCGGCCGAGTTCGATCTCCGCCTGCCCGATCTGGCAGCGGTGCCGCCCGCTCACCTCGGCGAGGTGCTGATCCGGCACTTCCTCGCCCGCTGGGAGGGCGACGAGACCCTCGTGGCGCTGCTCCGGGCCGCCAGCACCAACCCAGGCGCCGCCGAACGGATGCGCGGCATCTTCGTCGCTCAGCTCACCGCAGCCGTGGCCGCGTTCGGCACCGACCCGGCGACGACCGCCCGCCGTGCCGGTCTGGTGGCCAGTCAGGTCCTCGGCCTGGCCTTCACCCGATACATCGTCCGCCTGCCGCCCATGGTGGACACGCCAGCCGAGGACCTGGTCGCCTGGATCGCACCGACGCTGCAGCGCTACCTGACCGGGACGCCGGAAAACTGACCCAACCTTTTACCCCTCCCCATGCGTCTGCCAGGTGACGCGTGACGCGACGGCCGGGAGGGGGCGGATGGCACCGACGGGACACGACGGCCGGGACGGCTACCTCGCCTTCGTGGAAAGCCACCAGCACCGGCTGCTCAGGGCGGCCTATCTGATCTGCGGCAACCAGCACCAGGCCGAGGATCTGCTCCAGGAGGCCCTGATCAAGCTGGCGCTGCGCTGGGCGTCGGTCCGTGACGGCGACCCCTCCGCGTACGTGCGGGCCATCCTCTATCGGGATGCGGTGTCGTGGTGGCGTCGCCGGCGGCGGGAGTGGCTGAGCGCCGCGCCACCGGACCGGGTCACCCACGACCGGGACGGCGCGCTGCGGCTGACGCTGCACGACGCACTGTGCCTGCTGCCGCCCCGGCAGCGGGCCGTCCTGGTGTTGCGCTACTACGAGGATCTGACCGAGGTCGCCACCGCCGAGGCGCTCGGGGTGACCGTCGGCACCGTGAAGAGCCAGTGTCATGCGGCGCTACGCCGCCTCCGCGAGGTCGCCCCGGACCTCGCCCGGGACGCCCGGCCACGGCAGGGCTCGGCCGATCTGGCCACCGGTCTGGAGGTGAACCCGTGAACGAGCAGGACCTGCGCCGGCTGATGACCGTCAGCGTCGAGGACGTCCTGCCCAGCCAGCCGGCAGCGGCCGGCTGGGACCGGGCCCGGCGCAGGCGGCGTACCCGACGGGTCGTGGGCGTGGTCGCCGTGGCCGTGGCACTTGTCGGCGGTGGCACGGTGGTGGCGCTGCGGCCGCCCGGCCCACCGCCGAACCACTCGGTGGCACCGACCCCGACCGTCGTCCCCACGCACGCCGAGCCCGTGCAGCGACCCCCCGCCGAGCTGACCTTCCCACCCGACCCGCTGGCCCGGCTCGGCGGTCCGGCGACGGTGCCGCTCTCCGAGCGACCGGTCCAGCGGGCGCTGGCGCTGTTCCAGCCGACGGACGAGGAGAATCGCGCGGACGGCCCGGTTCGGGTACTCGGCAACGACGGCGTGGTACGCAGCCTCGACGTGGTGACGCTGACGCCCACCCGGGACGCGAGCGGCAACGAGGCGCCCGCCGTGAAGCCGGGCGTGCTGTCGCCGGACGGAAAGTCGGCGGCGTTCGCGCAGCCCGGTGAGCTGATCATGGTCGACCTCACCACCGCGGCGGTACGCCGGATACCGCTCTTCGGCTACCTGGAGATGGTGGTCTGGGCGAACGATCGGGTGCTTGTCGGCGCGGAGGACCGGACGTACGCGGTGGACCGGGTCACCGGGGCGGCGAGCACGATCGACGTGTCGATCTGGGTCGTGGCCGCACCCGACCCGGAGGCCGGCCGCGAGGCGGCGCTGATCGAGCTGATCGGCGAACGGGATGGCCTGAAACTGCGCAGTCGGACCGCGCGCGAGGCGACGATCCGTTCCGAAGAGCGGATCACCGGCGGCGGCCTGCCCGCGCCGTACCAGATCAACGAGTTCTACGGCCGGGGCTGGTTGCACGGCGGGCGGCTGGCCAGCGCGGCGTGGATCACCAGCGGTGAGATCGACGGCGCCGAGGGGGCAGCCGTGCTGGATGCCCGGACCGGTGCCGTGGCCCACCTGCTCGACCTGGGCCGGGAGCGCAGCAAGGGCTGCTGCGAGGTGCTGGGCTGGGACAACAAGGGTGCGGTGCTGCTCCGGATGGAACCGGCCGCCCTGGCCCGCTGGAACCCGGAGACCGGCGAGATCACCGGCATCATCCGCGACCTGCGCGGCGTGATCGCAGTCGCTGGTTGAACGACCGTCCCCGCGCGACAGGGCATCGCGCGGGGACGGTCCACACCACCGCGGCCGCTCAGGCGGTCAGGCCGCCGGGCTGGTCGCCCTTGACGACTGGTGCCCGGACCAGGTTGCCCCACTCGGTCCACGAGCCGTCGTAGTTGCGCACCTGCGGGTAGCCCAGCAGGTGCCGCAGCACGAACCAGGTGTGGCTGGACCGCTCGCCGATCCGGCAGTACGCGATCACGTCGTCGTCGGGGCTCAGCCCGAGCTGGTCGGCGTAGATCGCCTTCAGCTCGTCGGCCGACTTGAACGTGCCGTCCTCGTTGGCGGCGGACTTCCACGGCTTGCTGACCGCGCCCGGAATGTGCCCGCCCCGCAGCGCACCCTCCTGCGGGTAGTCCGGCATGTGCAGCGTCTCGCCTGTGTACTCACTCGGCGACCGGACGTCGACAAGCGGACGGCCGGCGGCGATGTGCGCCATGACCTGCTCACGGTAGGCCCGCAGCGGCGCGTCGTCGCGTCGCGGCACCGGATAGTCGGCGCGGGGACGAGCCGGCTTGTCGCGGGTCACCTCGCGCCCCTCGGCGATCCACTTCTGCCGACCGCCGTCGAGCAGCCGCACGTCGGCGTGGCCGAAGAGCGAGAACACCCAGAGGGCGTACGCGGCCCACCAGTTGAAGTTGTCGCCGTAGAAGACGACAGTGTCACCCCGACCGATGCCCTTCGCGGCGCACAACTCGGCGAAGCGCTCGGCATCCAGATAGTCCCGGGTCACCTGGTCGTTCAGCTCCAGGTGCCAGTCGACCTTCACGGCACCGGGAATGTGACCCGATTCGTAGAGCAGCACGTCCTCGTCGGACTCGACAACCACGAGGCCCTCGTCGCCCAGGTGCTCGGCCAGCCACTCGGTGGTGACCAGCCGTTGCGGGTCCGCGTACGACTGAAGGCGGGGATCAGGATCGTTCGGCACAGACATGATCCCCAAACTACGCCGTAACCCGGGCCGGTGGACGGCCATCGGGGTGCGACGGAGCGCACGTGAGACGCCCTCAGGCGTCACCGCTCACCACCACGGCGTGCTCGGGCTGCGACGCGCCATCGGCGGTGCGCCGCGGCAGCGGCGCGGTGTGCAGCGTGCGCACGGTCAGTCGACGATCGGCCCGAGCGACGGGCGCTTCGCCGTCACCCTGTCACCTGACGACCGGCCGGTCAGCCGCCGCTTCAGCCAGGGCGCGAGGTGCTGGCCGGCCCAACGCACGTCGGCGGCACGGGCGGCCAACCACGGCGACGGCGCCGGGTGCGGCGGGACCATCAGCCACTCCTCGTCGCAACCGACCCCGAGCGCGTTCAACACCTGCCCCGCGACCCGCCGGTGGCCGGCCGGGGAGAGGTGCAACCGGTCGGTGCTCCACAGCATCGGGTTGAGGAAGGTGTCGTCGGCGTACAGGTCGACCATGATGGCGCCGTGCCGCTCAGCGGTCTCGCCGACGGCCTGGTTGAGCAACTGCACCCGGGGGGCGACGAGGCGCTGGCCGGGCAGCCGGGCCATCACGTCGGCGAACCGGAAGAGCAGCACGTCCGCGCCGCCCGAACGCAGTTGCCGGACCACCTCGTCGAAGCGGGACACCAGCGTGTCCGGGTCGAAGGTGCGGCGCAGCACGTCGTTGCCGCCGGCCGCGAAGCTGATCAGGTCCGGCTTCATCGCCACCGCCGACGGCACCTGCTCGGCTACCACGCTGGGGAAGAGCCGACCACGGATGGCCAGGTTCGCGTACCGGAAGTCGGGCCCCGCCTCGGCGGCGAGCCGGGTCGCCACCAGGTCCGCCCAACCCCGGTAGGTGCCGTCCGGGTACGCGTCATCCATGCCTTCGGTGAAACTGTCCCCGACCGCGACAAAACTGCGCCAGCGCACCCGCGCCCCCTCACACCACTCGTTGCCTGCGGCGACCAGTCTGTCACCGGAGACACGGCGGGCAGTGCCCCGATCGGGCGACGTGGCGGAGGTCATGGGCCAGCGGATCGGTTCGGCCACTGGTGCAGAAATCGGTCAGGCGCTACTGTCGCCAATCCGGCCGGTGGCGGAGTGCCGTGGCTCGCGCCCAGGCCCCACAATGGGGGCCGATCACCGGTCCGAGCAGCGGGGAGGGCCCAGTTGAGCCAGGCAAGCGAGCCGAGCCCTCCGGTGCCGGCGGCGACCACATCACCGCGCACCGCACGGACCCGCCAGATCCGGCTCGTGGGGCTCATCGTCGCGCTTGCCGTCCTGGCCGCCGCCCTGGTCCCGATCGTCCTCGCGATGGGACCGCCGACCCGCGACGAGTTGCTGGAGAAGGCCGGCCTCAAGGGGAAACAGCAGCTCGTCATCGGGGTGAAGGACGACCAGCCGGGCATCTCGCAGCACCTTGCGAACAACGTCTGGAAGGGCTTCGACGTCGACATCGCCTACCTGATCGCGGGCTATCTCGGCTTCGACCACTCCCAGGTGCGCTTCGTGCCGATCGAGAGCGAGGACCGGGCCCGTCGACAGGCCCGGGACAACGATGGGTTCGTCATCGTCGACCTGGTCATCGCCTCGTACAGCATCAACGACAAGCGCCGGGAAGAGGGCGCCGTCTTCTCCGCCGCGTACCTGCACACCGAGCAGTCGGTGGTCACCCTGAAGAGCTTCGCGGGGCCGGTGAGCAGCCTGGAGGATCTCCGTGGGCTGACGGTCTGCTCGCTGACCACCTCGACGTCCATCCAGCGTCTCGGCGAGGCCGGCGCCACGCCGGTGGGCCGAAACCGGATCAGCGAGTGCATCCAGGAGTTGTACGACGGCAAGGTGCAGGCCGTCACCACCGACGCGGCGATCCTCGCCGGCTTCGTCACGGCCGACCAGCCGGGCGACGACGGGCAACGTTTCCCGGTGACCCTCAAGAACGCGAAGCCGTTGCGGCACTGGGACATCGGCTCGTCGCCGCAGGAGAGGTGGGGCGTCAACGTCGGCCCCAACCAGGCCCTGCTCGACCTGGTCGACCTCGCGCTCTACGAATCGGCCAAGGACGAGGAGAACTCGGCCTGGGAGAACGCGTACAACGCCAACCTCCGTTGGCAGCAGGGATACAACCTCCCGCAGCCGGTCGCCGAACAGCAGCAACCCGACGCGAGGAAGGTGGAGGTGCGACAGTGGCCGTGGGAGAGGATCGCGCTGCCGCCCCCGGCGCACCCCGGATCACCACCATCTCCGGCGAGACCCGCCGCCCGCGCCGGATGGCGGGGGCGCGGCAGGCGCAGCAGTGGCTGCTGACCCTCCTACCCGCCTTTCCCGTCCTGCTCCTGGTGCTGCGACTGTGGCAGCTCAGCCAACAGGACATGTCCACGATGCTGCTGCTGGTGCAGTACGTCAGCCCGCTCGGCCTGCTCAGCGCCCTGCTGATCGCCCTGGTCTGGGCGTTCCCCGTCGTCGTGCTCACCTTCGGCGTGCTCGGTCGGCTGCTGCGGCTCAGTGCTCCTGACCGGTTCGACCCCGAACGGTCACTGCTGGCCTCCGGGACGGCACGCACCCCTGGCTGGGTGATCAGCGCCGCGGTCGCGTTGGGGGCGCTCACCTGGCAGCTCCGCTTCCTGCCGTCGCTGCTGATGCTCGCCCTCTGGCTGCTCGCGCTGCGCACCCGCTATCTGCACCCGGACCAGCCGACCCGGGTCCTGTTGGTGAGTGTGGCGCTGCCCCTGGCCGCGGCGGTCCTGGCGTACAGCGTGCTGGGGCCGGCGATCTGGGCGGCGTACCAGGATCGGGAGTTGGCCACAGCGGCGCTGCTGGCGGTGCCGCCCGCCGTCACCGTGCTGCTCACCGGCCCGATCCCAGGCTGGATCGCCCCGGCGCTGACCCACGGCCTGGCGTTCACTGTCGCCGCCGTGCTGCCGGTGGTGATGGGCGCGGTCTTCCTCCGGGTGCCGCTGTTGCCCACCGCCGCCATCGAGGTGGTGCCGAAGGAACCGGTCAGGGCGACCCCGGCGGCACCGGCCCCGACAACCGCGACGGGCGACGGCGCGCCGACCCCGGGAAACGGAGCCGGGCCGCCACCGGCCGCCGCCGGCCCGGAGGTGGTGCTCGGCGCGCTCATCGCGGTCACCGACACGTCGACGATCGTGCTGGACCGGGCCGCCACCGTACGGTTCCTGCCGAACGGTTGGGTCGAGTCGCAGGTCCTCTGCCCGCAGGTGACAGCGGTGCCGTACAGCCTCGTGTCGGTGCGTGGTTGGCCGGTCGAGGAGACCGCGCTGAACTGGATGATGCCCCGGCGGCCGGTGGCCGATCCGGACGTCCGCTGTGAGGGCCGGCTCCCCAGCGCGCGGTGACCCGGACCCAAGACGTTCGGGCGACGCACCTGACGAATAGGGTCGCTCGGCCGGTCGGGACGGCTCTACGCTGCGCGCATGCTGCTACGCATGTCGACCCTGCTGCTCCGGACCCTGCGCGAGGACCCGGCCGACGCGGAGGTGCCGAGCCACCGGCTTCTCCTGCGCGCCGGTTACATCCGCCGCGCCGCGCCGGGCGGCTACACCTGGCTGCCGCTGGGCAAGCTGGTGCTGGATCGGATCACCGACGTGGTGCGTGGCGAGTTGTTCGCGATCGGCGACCAGGAGGTGCACTTCCCGGCGCTGCTGCCGGCCGATCCCTACCGGACGAGCGGCCGGTGGACGGAGTACGGCGACGACATCTTCACCCTCGCCGACCGGCGCGGTGCCGAGCACCTGTTGGCGCCCACCCACGAGGAGATGGCGGCACTGCTGGTCAAGGACCTGTTCACCTCGTACCGGGACTTCCCGGTGACGCTGTTCCAGGTGCAGACGAAGTTCCGCGACGAGGCGCGGCCCCGGGCCGGGTTGCTGCGCGGCCGGGAGTTCCTGATGAAGGACGCGTACTCCTTCGACCTGGACGAGGCGGGGCTGCGGGACGCGTACGCCCGGCACCGCGCCGCGTACCAGCGGATCTTCGACCGGTTGGGCCTGGACTACACGGTCGTGCACGCGATGTCCGGCGCGATGGGTGGCTCCGCGTCGGAGGAGTTCCTGGCGGCGACACCGGTCGGCGAGGACACCTTTGTCGGCTGCACCGTCTGCGCCTACGCGGCAAACACCGAGGCGGTGGTCACCCGGGCGCCGACCGCCGGTGACCCGACCACGCAGCCGGCCGTCGAGGTGCACGACACCCCGGACACCCCGACGATCGCCGGTCTGGTGGAGCTGGCGAACACCAGGCGGTTGGGCGGTCGGGACGGCTGGACCGCCGCCGACACCCTGAAGAACGTGGTGCTGTCCGTCCGGCAGCCTGGTGCCGACCGGGCCGAACCCCTGGTGGTCGGGCTTCCCGGGGACCGGGAGGTCGACCTGAAGCGGGTCACCGCCGCGCTGGCGCCGGCTCAGGTGGCCGTCTTCGACGAGTGGGCCGAGCATCCGGAGCTGGTTCGCGGGTACATCGGTCCGCAGGTGCTGGACAAGCTGGGCATCCGCTACCTGGTCGATCCCCGGGTGGTGCCCGGCTCCGCGTGGCTGACCGGGGCGAACGAGGCGGGCCGGCACGCGACAGATGTCGTCCTCGGGCGGGATTTCACGCCCGACGGGACGATCGAGGCGGCCGAGGTGCGCGCCGGCGATCCCTGCCCCGACTGCGCCGACGGCGAGCTGACGATCCGGCGGGGTATCGAGATCGGGCACATCTTCCAGCTCGGTCGCCGGTACACCGACGCGTTCGCTGTCGACGTGCTCGGGCCGGCCGGTAAGCCGGTCCGGCCGACCATGGGCTGCTACGGCATCGGGGTGTCCCGGGCGGTCGCGGCGGTCGCCGAGCAGCACCACGACGACCGGGGGCTGGTCTGGCCGGCGGCGATCGCGCCGTGCGACGTACACCTGGTGGTGGCGGGCAAGGGGCCGCAGCTCGACGCGGCGCTGGAGCTGGGCGGGCGTCTCGCCGCCGCCGGCCTGCGGGTGCTCGTCGACGACCGCACGCACGTCTCGGCCGGGGTCAAGTTCACCGACGCGGAGCTGATCGGCATTCCCCGGGCCGTCGTGGTCGGCCGCCGACTCGCCGAGGGGTACGTGGAGCTGCGCGAGCGGGCCGGCGACGGGCGCACCGAGCTGCCGCTTGACGGTCTGGTGGACCGACTCGTGCAGGAGGTACGCCAGGAACGTGCGAGCCTGGTGTAGCTGCCGCGTCACCGGGTAGTGCAGTCGGATCGGGTGGAAACGTCTTCGGAGGCTCTCATGACCGGTTACCGGGTCAGTGACGTGATGACCAAGCAGGTGGTGTACCTGCCGGCGGAGACCACCCTGGACGAGGCGGCCAGGGTGATGAAGGAGGCGGACATCGGCGACGTGGTGGTCACCGACGGCGCCAGCCTCGCCGGCATGCTCACCGACCGGGACATCGTGGTACGGGCCGTGGCGGAGAACAGCTCACCCGCGGCCACCACCATCGGCTCGATCGTCACCCGTGAGGTGGTCATGATCGAGCAGCACTGCACGGCGGGCGAGGCGGCGGCGCTCATGCGGGACCGGGGCATTCGCCGGGTACTGGTCTGTGACAGCGACCGCAAGCTGGTCGGGATCGTGTCGCTCGGCGACCTGGCCATGCAGCTCGACCCCACGAGCGCGCTCAGCGAGATCAGCGAACAGTCGCCGACGGCGTGACGAACGGCCCGGTGTGCGCCGCCGGCCTGTACGCGAGTGGCCGGCGGTAGCCTCGACGCATGGCTGACATGCCGGCCCGACTGGCCGAGATCGTCGACGAGTTCGCCGCCGCGCCGCGCGACCTGGTGCTGGAGATGCTCCTGGAGTACGCGGACGTCATCCCGGTGCTGCCGGAGGGCGCCGCCGCACGCGAGGGCATGGAGCAGGTCCCGGAGTGTCAGACGTCGTTCTTCCTGCGCGCCAGGGTGACCCCGGAGGGCACCGTGGAGACGGTCTTCGACTGCCCGCCGGAGGCGCCCACCACCCGGGCGTTCGCCGGGATCCTCGCCGAGGGGCTGGCGGGCGCGAGCGCCGAGCAGGTGCTGGACGTGCCGGACGACCTCTACCAGCGGATGGGCCTGGCGCAGGCGATCAGCCCACTGCGGATCCGCGGCGGCACGGCGATCCTGGGCCGGCTCAAGCGTCAGGTGCGGGAACAACTCGGCTGACCGCGAGGTTGCCACCGATCATGGAGATCGAGATCTACGCGGACGTCATCTGCCCGTGGTGCTACATCGGCAAGCGCCGCCTGGATGAGGCTCTCGCCAGCTACCCGGGCGAGGTGACGGTCCGCTACCGGCCGTTCCAGCTCGACCCGTCGCCGGTCGCCGAGCCGCTCCCCCTGGTGCAGGCGTTGGCCGGCAAGTTCGGCGGCCCGGACCGTGCCCGGCAGATGGTCGACCACGTGACCCAGGTCGCGGCAGCCGACGGGCTCCGACTGGACTACGACCGGGCGGTGATCGCCAACACCTTCGACGCGCACCGGCTGGTCTCCTACGCCACCGACCACGGTCGGGCGGCCGAGATGGTGGAGGCGCTCTACCAGGCGCACTTCGTGCAGGGTGTCGACGTGGGCTCCCGGGAGGCGCTGGCGACCCTGGCCGGCACGATCGGCCTGGACGCGGCCGACGCACGCCGCTTCCTCGACTCCGACGAGCGCGTCACCGACGTCGCCACCGAGTTGGCCACCGCCCGGGACCTCGGCATCACGAGCGTGCCGACCTTCGTCCTGGCCGGGAAGTACGCGGTCTCCGGTGCCCAGGAGGTGCAGACCCTGCTCGCCGCGCTCGCCGAGGTCGAGCAGCGCGAGGCCGCCGCACACTGAGCCACAGGAGCGCCGGGCATCGGTGATCACGATGTTTCACGTGCAACAACATCGATGCCGGTGCCTGCTCAGGCCGGCCTGGCCAGCCCTTCCACCACCTGCGCGCCGGGCAGCGCGCCCAACGCCGGCCCCGGCAGTGCGATCTTGCTGTGCCGTACGCCGGACCCGATGATCACGTGCGGGGTGGCGATGACCCGCGCGTCCACCAGGATCGGCCACTGCGCCGGCAGCCCGATCGGGGTGATGCCGCCGTACTCCATCCCGGTCAACTCGACCGCGTCGGCCATCGGCGCGAAGCTCGCCTTGCGGACGTCGAGCGCCCGACGGGCCACCCCGTTCACATCGGCTCTGGTGGTGGCCAGGACGATGCAGGCCGCGTAACGGACCACACCCTCACGCTTGCCCGCCACCACGACACAGTTGGCCGACACGTCCAGTCCCACCTCGTACGCCGCGCAGAACGCGGCGGTGTCGGCAAGCTCGGCGTCGATCGGCGCGACCAGCACGTCGTTGACGTCCACCGGCGCGTCGGCGGGCCACTGGGCGATGGCTTCCGCCACCGGCGGGGCGAGCAGGTCCAGGCGGGCGCGGGCGGGTTCGGTCTTCAGCGTTCCCATCACGGATGCGATCCTCGCATCCGCCACGCTGAACCGCCCGACGGCACCCGGACCAGCGCTGGACGCCACCGGGCCGCGCCGAACCGATCCGGTGCTCAACTGCCGGCGAGGAACGCGTTGTCGCGCAGGAACGAGCGGTCACGGGACGCCGCCAACTCCTCCTCGCGCTGGGCCTTGGCCCGTTGCAACTCAAGGTCCTCCAATGCGTGCCGGACTCCGAGCCGGATCACGCCGTAGAGGAAGACGAAACCGAAGACGTAGAGGATCACCGTGGTGACGACAGCGAACATGGCGTCACCGTAAGACGAACGTGAACCGTTGTTGCTCTCATTTCCGCCCGGTTCCCCCGTACGTGTCGGCGAGGTGGTCGGCCCAGGTGCGGGCGCCCTTGGGCAGCGCCTCGGTGACCAGGCCACCGGCGCGCAACTCGCGACCGAGTCGGCCGGGGATCCGCACCGGCAGCAGCGGTCGGCGCGAGCCTCGGGCCTGCCGCCACGTCCGGACCGCCTCGTCGAAGCGGATCACCTGCGGCCCGCCGTACTCCTCGGTGCCGCCAAGCGGGCCGGCGACCAGCCGCGCTGCCAGCCGGGCCGCCACCTCACCCGGGTCGACCGGTTGGGCGAGCACCGCCCGGTCTCCGATCACCGGCCCCAGCCGGGCGCTTGAGGCGAGCAGGTCGTCCAGGAACTGTGGAAACTGGGTGGCCCGCAGCACCGACCACGGCACCGGGCCGGCCGCGACCACCTCCTCGGCGGCGAGCTTGTGCCGGTAGTACGGGAACGGCACCCGGTCCACCCCGACGATCGAGACGTAGACGAGGTGGAGCACCCCGGCCGAGCCAGCGGCCACCACCAGCCGGCGGGTGCCCAGCACGTCCACCCGATAGGTCTGCCCGCCCCTCGGCGCGGACGCCAGGTGCAGCACCGCGTCCATCCCGGCCACCGCCTCGGGCAGCCCGTCGCCCGTCGCCAGGTCCGCCACCACCCACTCGACCTCGGAGCCGGTCTGCGGCCGTCGGCTGGTGGCCCGGACGGTCATCCCGTCAGCGTGCAGCCGGGGAAGCACCGCACGTCCGAGGCGACCGCTCGCTCCGGTGACCAGAATCCTCATCTCGTCCTCCCTTTCTGCCGCGAACCACGGCGCGCCCGTCGTCCCACGCGGTGTCGACGAACGACCTGGCAGTTCCGTGACCGGCTGTGCTCGACTCAGCCCGAGCGGATCAGGTCCAGCACGGTCAGCAGCGCGAAGAACGCGATCACGATCTCGTTGACGATCCAGGCGTGTCCCTCGGCCCACTCCCGCATCCGGGTCAGGGCCCGCGCCGCCCTACCCCCGAGCAGCAGCAACGCCAGCAGGGGCAGGGCGAGCAGGAGCACGGTGAGCAGCACGAACGGCACCAGATGCCACCACGGCAGGTCGTGTCGGGCCACACTCGCCCCGACGGCGGCCATGGTCAGGTCGTCGGTCGGCGTCAGCACGAAGAGCAACGCGCCAAGTCGTAGTGCCGCACGCGGGTCGGCGTGCTCGATGCTCCCCAGCCACCTCGGGGGTCCGGACCGGTCCCGCCGTACCCACACCACCACGGCCAGGCCGACCAGCAGGCCGAGAACCACCAGGTCGATGGCGGGACCGCGGTCGACCTTTCCGGCGACGGCACTGGCGCCGGCGGCCAGCCCGCCCAGCCAGCGGGTCAGCAGCCAGCTCAGCGTCACTCCGGCCGTGACCACCAGCCCGGCCCCGGCGAGGAAGCCCAGTGACGCCGCCCGGGGCCGATCCGACGAGGCGAGGAAGACCGACACGACAAGTTGACTCCCGGCGACCATCACCACGGCGAGCGGCAGGATGGTCAGGAAGTTCATCGCCCGCCATCCTCCCGGCCCAACCAGGCCGGCCGGGACCGAATCCGCGGATCACCCGCCCGGTCGCGCGCCTGGGCCCACCACGACGCGACCGGCCAGCAGCGCCCCGAGCAGCGCCAGGCCCGCCGTCACCGCCAGCGTCGCCGCGTAACTGGCCGGGCCGGGCGCGCTCCCCGCGGCCAGCACGGCACCGGTGAGCGCGAGCACTGTCGCCGCGAAGAGGGAGTCGCCCAGTTGCAGGGAGGAGCTGTTGCGGCCCTGCTCACCGGGGGCCGACAGCTCCAGGGTGAGCACCGACAACGACGGGTAGAGCAGCCCCATGCCGAGGCCGGCCGCCGCCCATCCGAGCACCGCGACGGCCACCGGAAGCTCGGGCCGGACGGCCAGCGCCACAGTCGCCGTGCCGACCGTGATGCAGCTCAACCCGACGCGCGGCAGGCTGGCCCGGGACGCCGGCACCGGGATCCGGCCCTGCAACCAGGAACCGGCCGACCAGGCCAGCGCGCCCACCGTGAGGACCAGCCCGGCGGCGGTCGGCGAGAGGCCCCGCTCCCGGGAGAGCATCAACGGGATGACCACCTCGGCGCCGACGAAGGCCGCCGACGCCAGCCCTCGCAGCCCCACCACTGTGGGAAGCCCTCGCGCCGCCCGCAGGAACCCGGCCGGCAGCAGGCGCGGGGCACACACCAGCAGACCGACCACGGCCAACGCGACAAGCGTCAGGGCCGCCGCGCCGCGCTGCTGTCCCCCGATGTGCAGCAGTGCGGCGCTCACCGCGGCCCCACACGCCCAGCCGATCCGCCCCGCCGCGCCGGCCGGTGGCCGGGTCGCCGCGTTCCGCCCCAGCGACCGCAGGCCGGGGTGGATCAACAACACCGCCGGCACCGCCACCGCCGGCACCGCGAGGAAGACCCAGCGCCAGCCCAGGTTCTCCACGATCAGGCCGGCCACCGCAGGCCCCACCAGCGACGGTACGACCCACGCCGCCGCGAACGCCGCGAAGATCCGCCGGTGCAGTTCCGGCGGGTACGCCTGCCCGACGATCACGTAGAGCGCCACCGAGAGCAGCCCGGACCCGAACCCCTGCACCACCCGCCCGACGACGAGCACACTCATCGCGTGGGCGGTCCCGGCGATCAGCAACCCCACCACGAACCAGGCGACCCCGTGCCACATCGGCCCCCGTGGGCCTCTGGCGTCACACCAGATACCGGAGACCACCATGGCCAGCACGCCCGTGGCGAACGGGCCACCGAACGCGATCCCGTACAGCGCCACCCCGTCGAGGTTGCGGGCGACGGTCGGCATCGCCGTACCGACCGCCAGCGCCTCGAACGCGAGCAACGAGATCAGCGCGACGCTGCCCACCGTCATCGCGCGCAACCGGGGTGCGAACAGCCCTGCTACGTCCGGTGCGGTGGTGGCGACTGTGCTCGACATCGCCCGAGCATGCGACTTCAACCCGCATTCATGTCAAACACCGGTGACCGGTGTCTCGTCAGGCGTCCTGCAACGCCTGTCCGACCCCGCGCACGAGCCCCGACATGTGCTGGTCCGCCAGCAGGTGACCGGCGGTGATCACCAGAGCGATCGGCCACTCGATGACCTGGAGCGCGGCGAGCACACCGAGCCCCGCGTAGTAGGCGATCTTGTCCGGTGGCGGTACCGCCACGTCGCCCAGCATCGGTAACGCCACCCGCCGGTTGTACATCCGGACGTTCTCGTGCGAGCCGTTCAGATGTCGCGTCAGCGTGCTCATGCCGGCCTCCCCATGTCCGGTGATGGTCGTCGGGTTCCACGGCCCACCCCGTCCATGCGCCGGCGACGACGGAAAGTTCCACCACCGGAGGGGCATAACGGACGGCAGGTCGGGAAGCCAGGCCGCCGGACGTGAGCGCGGTGGGAGGACGACATGGGCAAGGTCAGGACCAGCAGCAACAGGGAGCCGGGCCGGCGTCCGTCCAGCCGTACGCCTCGATGACGGCGGCGGGTCGCGCAGCCAGCCGGATCCTGCCGTCCTTCGGCATGCCGCACCTGGTCGGCGAGGCGTCCCGGACCGTCGGTTCGGCCGCGACCCGGCTGGCCCGGACGGCCGGGCTGACGCGGCGTCGGGTCTGGTCCCGACCGGGCCGACACCACATCGAGGTGCACGGTGTCTGCCAGGACGGCGGGAACCAGTTGGCCCGTCAGGTGGAGGGCGCCCTGGAGCGCCTGCCCGGGGTCTCCTGGGCTCGGGTCAACGCCCCGTCCGGGCGGGTGGTGGTTGCCGTCGGGACCCCCGAGCCGGCGCTGCGCGACCTGATCGCCACCATCAGCCGGGTCGAGCGGACCTGTGACCACGAACCGGATCCGGAGATCCCGCCACCGCACCCACCGGAGGAAGGGCCGCGAACCCCCCGTACCCTCGGCGCGCTCGCCTCCGACGCGCTGGGCCTGACCATCTCGGCGGCCACCCGGATCCTGCCGTTCGCGCCGCTGCCCGGTGAGGTGGCGGGCGTGCTCACCGCGATTGACCTGCAACCGAAGCTGCACGAGTTCATCGGCAAACGACTGCGCTCCGACCCCCGCGCCGACCTCCTCTTTCCCCTTGCCGAAGCGGTGGTGCAGGGCCTGACCGGCCGCTGGACCGGGATCGTCCTCGACGGCGCCCAGCGGGTGGTGCAGTGGGGCGAGGCACGGGCCCAGCTCTCGGCCTGGGAGCGGGCCGAGCCACGACTGACCGGCGACGCGGAACGAGCCACCGCCCGCTGGCCGGTCGTCGAGCGTCCCCGCCCAAAGCCGGACGGCCCGGTCGAGCGGTACGTCAACCGCATGCTCGCCGCGGGTGCGGCGGCGGGTGCGGCGGCGATGCCGTTCGCCGGGCCCAAACGGGCCATCGCGGTGGGCCTGTCGACGCTGCCGAAGGCGCCCGGCAGCGGACGCGAAGGGTACGCCGCCCAACTTGGCTGGATGCTGGCCCGGCGCGGAGTGATCGCGATGGACCGCAGCGTGCTGCGGGAGCTGGACCGGATCGACACGCTCGTGCTTGACGCCGCCGTGCTCGGCTCGGACCGGGGCGTACTCGCCGATCTGGCACCGGTGCCCGGCGCGGACGTCGACCAGGTGGCGGAGCGGGCCTTCGCCCTGTTCGACCCGGACGACCCGGCTGCTTCCCGCACCGCGGACGGCTGGCGGCTCGGACCGCTGGATCAGATGCCCAGCACCGACCTGGGCGACATCCCCGACGGCGACCGGCTGCGCTCCGCCAGCGGCCAGTTGCTCGGCCTCGCCCACGGCGACCGGCTCGCCGCGCTGTTGCGGGTCGAGCCGGAACCCGCGCCCGGCATGGACGGCCTGCCAGCCGCCGCCCGGCAGGCTGGCCTGCGGCTGGTGGTGGCCGGCGGCGACGAGCAGCGGTACGGCTTCGCCGACGCGATGCTGCCCGGCGGCGACCGGCTGGCCGAGTCGGTACGCGCGTTGCAGCGCGACGGCGCGGTGGTGATGCTGGTTTCGGCGGACCGGAAGGCGCTCGGCGCGTCCGACTGCGGTCTGGGGCTCGCCGCGCCGGAGGCGCTGCCGCCGTGGGGTGCACACCTGCTGGTCGGCGCCGACCTGCGGGTGGTGGCCCTGGTGGTCGAGGCGACCGGGGTGGCCCGGCGAACGGCCCAGCAGAACATCCGGCTGGCCATGGCGGGCACCGGTCTCGGGGCCTTGGGAGCGTTCACCGCTCCGCCTACCCAACTGCCCCACCGGGCGCTCGTGGCGGTCAACGGCGCGGCCGGGTTGGCCTTCGCGAACGGGGTGTGGCAGGCCCGCCGGCTGCACGGCCAGTCGGACACTCCGGCACCTGTCACGACCGCCTGGCACCTGATGCCGGTCAGGACCGTGCTCGACCACCTGCACACCACGCCGGACGGCCTGACCAGCGCGGATGCGCAGCAGCGGCACCACGGCAGCACCGGCGGGAACGGCGACACCGGAGCCGGACGTGGTGGTCTGCTGCGCGCCTTCGTGGACGAGTTGTCCAACCCGCTGACCCCGGTGCTGGCCGCCGGGGCGGTGCTGTCCGCGTCGTTCGGCTCGCTTGTCGACGCCGCGCTCGTTGGCAGCGTGGTCGGTGGGTCCGCCCTGATCGGCGCGGTGCACGAACGCAACACGGAACGGTCACTTGCGGAGCTGCTGTCCCGTTCCGCGGTGACGGCACGGGTGCGTCGGGACGGCGGCGAGCAGGTTCTCGCCGCCGAGGATCTGGTCCTCGGTGACGTCATCGCCCTGGAGCCGGGTGACTCGGTGCCCGCCGACTGCCGCGTCCTCGAGTCGGTGGGCCTGGAGGCGGACGAGTCGTCGCTGACCGGCGAGTCGCTGCCGGTCGCCAAGTCCAACCGGCCGGTGGTGGCCGCCGCCATCGCCGATCGACACTCGATGCTCTACGAGGGCACCACAGTCGCCGCCGGGCACGGAACCGCGGTGGTGGTCGCTACCGGCTCGGACACCGAATCCGGTCGGAGCCTGGCGCTCGTTCGGCAGGCCCCACCGACGAGCGGGGTGGAAGCCCGGCTCGGTTCGTTGACACGTGCCGCCATCCCGTTGGCCGCCGGTTCGGCGGTGGCGGTGGCCGGCGCGGGCCTGCTTCGGGGCGTACCCCTGGCCGAGACGGCGGCGACCGCGGCGAACCTCGCCGTGGCGTCGGTGCCGGAGGGGCTGCCGTTCCTGGTCAGCGCGGCGCAGTTGGCCGCCGCGCGGCGGTTGGCCGAGCACGGCGCGTTGGTCCGCAATCCGCGCACCATCGAGGCGCTGGGTCGGGTGGACGTGCTCTGCTTCGACAAGACCGGCACCCTCACCGAGGGCCAGTTGCTGCTCGCCGGGGTCGGCGACGGCGTGGGCGACCGGTACGCCGCGGTGGACCGGCTGGACGACCGGCTCCAGTTGACGCTTGCCGCGGCGCTGCGCGCCACCCCCGCCGCGGCCAACCCGGAGGAGTTGGCGTTGCAGACCGACCGGGCGGTCCGGCGGGGCGCGGGGGTGGCCGGGGTGGTGGAGCAGACCGGCGCGGCTGGTTGGCGGGCTGCCGGAGGGCTGCCGTTCGAACCGTCCCGTGGCTACCACGCGAGCGTCGGCGAGACCGAAGGTCGCCTGTTGCTGAGTGTCAAGGGCGCTCCGGAGACGGTGCTGCCGCGTTGTTCGGCCCGGCGCACCGACGGCAGTCAGGAGCCGCTCGACGACGCCGGCCGCGCGGCGCTGGAACGGATGCTCGCCGATCGGGCCGGGGCGGGGAACCGGATCCTGGCCGTCGCCGAGTGCCAGGTGGACGACCCGAAGGTGACCGACGCCGACGTCCGAGGGCTGACCTTCGTGGGTTTCCTGGCCCTCGCCGACGGGGTGCGGGAGAGCGCCGCCCCGGCGGTACGCCGGATCCGCCAGGCCGGCGTGCACACCATCATGATCACCGGTGATCATCCGGCCACCGCCGAGGCGATCGCGGCCACCATCAGCGAGCACGACGAGCAGCGCGTGGTCACCGCCGGTGAACTCGACCAGCTCGACGACGACGCGCTCGCCGAGCGGTTGGCCAACACCGATGTGGTGGCCCGCTGCACCCCGGCGCACAAGGTACGGATCATCCAGGCGTTGCAGAAGTGCGGACGAACCGTCGCGATGACCGGCGACGGTGCCAATGACGCCCCGGCGATCCGGCTGGCCGATGTCGGCATCGCTCTCGGCCAACGGGGCACCCCGGCGGCGCGGGCCGCAGCCGACCTGGTGGTCACCGACGACCGGTTGGAGACCATCATCGCGACCCTGATCGAGGGGCGGGCGATGTGGTCGTCGGTGCGGCACGCGCTCAGCATCCTGGTCGGCGGCAACCTCGGCGAGATCGCGTTCAGCGTGCTCACCGCCGCGGCGACCGGCCGCTCCGCGCTCACCGGACGACAACTGCTGCTTGTCAACCTGCTCACCGACCTGGCGCCGGCGCTGGCCATCGCGGTCCGGCCACCCGCGTCGGACCACACCGACGCGCTGCTGCGGGAGGGCCCGGACACGGCGCTCGGCGAGAGCCTCACCAGGGAGATCGGGCTGCGGGCTGCGGCCACCACGCTGGGCGCGACCGCCGGCTGGACGTTGGCGCGGTACACCGGACGCCGACAACGGGCCGGAACGGTCGCCCTCGTCTCCCTGGTCGGCACCCAACTCGGACAGACCGTCCTGGCCGGCGGCACCAGCCCGGCCGTGCTGGCGTCCACGGCGGCGTCACTGGGGGTGCTCGTCGTGGTGGTGCAGACGCCGGGGGTGAGCCAGTTCTTCGGCTGCACCCCGCTCGGGCCGGTGGGCTGGACCATCGGGGCCGGCTCGGCGCTCGGCGCGACCTTCGCCAACGGCCTGCTCACCAGGCTGGTGGAACACCTTCCGGCGGCGCGACCAGACACCGCTCAGCCCTCGCCCGAGGCTGTACACACGGACTGACCGTCGCTGCTCCGCTTACGGACCCGGCGCTGCGTGTCGCCCGACTTCCGCAGGAAGCGGTTACCACCATTCGTGCCATCGGTGGCGTCCGTCCGGTAAACAAGCGCAAGGAGTTGTCGGGTGGTGACTCGTTCCGCAGGTGCCGACCCTTCCGGTGCGGATAAGTATCGCAACTCGGCGATTACCGACCGCGTCTCGCCGACCCGGTTCTCCACGTCCGTCGTACAGATTTCCAGCTCAGGACACTCCCCGGATCGGACGGGCAATCATCTGCGGCGGAATGCGCGGCAAGCCGGGTAGATACGCAAGTCAAGATCTGCAAGGATACGTTCGCGGTACGGCGAAAGCCGCTTCACCGCAGTCAAAGGCGCGCGCCACTGTACAGGTCCTCGCCCTTTGCCCACGAAGGACGACGGAGTGCAACCAGGAAGGACCCCGAAAACAGTGAAGAAGGTAAAGGCGGCGGTTTCGTCTGCTCTCGTGGCGACGGCCGCGCTGACCGCCTCGCTCTCCATTGGTGCACCCGCACAGGCTGCGTCGAACCCGTACACCCCGACGGGCGTGTGTGGATCGGGTTACCGGAACGTCGCCAGCCAATCGCTTCGTTCGCTGTCGACGAACGGCGTTCTTGCCACGGTCTACGTACTCAAGAAACTGACGTCGGACACGCCGTCCTTTTGCGTGGTGACGCTCAAGTCCAGCGCGACGACCGGCAACTCCAACACCGTCATGGCCACCATCAAGGATGCCCAGGACAGCAGCGACACCAGGACCGACAAGGGGGGCTTCGGCTACTACGCCGGCCCGGTCAAGGTAACCGCCGTCTGCGTTAGGTGGGGTGGCGAGTACAACCAGGGCAGCTACAACCTGAGCTACTACGACCTCGCCTGCTGACGTTTGCGGGCAATGCCCGCGGCGCGCTCGAAGATACGTGAATTGCGTCCGCCCGTCGACGCCTTACCGGGATTCGGTTGGCGTCGGCGGGCGGCTCTCGTGGTAAGCAATTACTTCAGCGCAGCGACCGGGGGCCGGCTCGGCGCTCGGCGCGACATTCGCCAACGGCGCGCTCACCCAAGGGCTGAGCCGCATGCTCACGGCTCGTCGGGGTACCGCAGCCGCAGGAGGTGGGCACCATGGCGGAGCAACCCGAGGTGACGTTCATCGGCACCGCGACGACAGTGCTGCGGATCGGCGGGTTCACCCTGCTGACCGACCCGAACTTCCTGCATCGGGGCCAGCGGGCGTACCTGGGCAAGGGTTTGTGGTCGCGCCGGCGCACCGACCCGGCGCTGCGGATCGCCCAGCTTCCGGAGCTGGACGCGGTGGTCCTCTCCCACCTGCACGGCGACCACTTCGACCGGGTGGCCCGCCGGGAACTGGACCGCGCCCTGCCCATCGTCACCACCCCGGCAGCGGAACGCAAACTGCGTCGCTGGGGCTTCCAGTCCGCCGAGGGCCTGCCGACCTGGTCGTCCCGGGAGCTGCACCGCGACGGTACGACACTGCGCCTGACCTCGATGCCCGGACAGCACGGCCCGGGTGCCCTGGACCTGCTGATGCCCGACGTGATGGGCACGATGATCGACGTGGAACGCGCCGGTCGTCGGGAGTTCCGGCTGTACGTCACAGGTGACACCCTCAACCGGCCGATGCTCAGCGCCATCCCGGAGCGCTACCCGGACATCGACGCGATGCTCATCCACCTCGGCGGCACGACTGTCGCCGGAATCCTGCTCACCATGGATGCCCGCCAGGGCGCCGACCTGGTGGAACTGGTCCGCCCGAAGCTGACCGTGCCGATCCACTACGACGACTATCCGGTGTTCCGCTCCCCGCTCGCGCACTTCGTCGACGAGGCCCGCCGCCGTGGCTGGGTGAAGCAGGTACGCACCATCGCCCGCGGCGAGACCGCTTCCCTCACCCCGCCTGACTGACCGCCGAGGCGACTCCCGGTACGACGATCGCCGCCCACCCGGGGCGGCGATCGAGGACGGGTGCGACGGTCAGGCGCGTTCGGAGATGGCCTCGATGAGGTCACCCACGGGGCGCTCCGGCAGAGAACGGGCCACGTCGGCGACAGCCACGATCCCGACCAGCTCATGCCCGTCGATCACCGGCAGCCGGCGTACCTTGTGCTGGCCCATGGTGCGCAGGATCTCGGCCGCGTCGTCGTCCGCGCCGATCGTCACCGCCTCACCCTGGGCCAGCTCGCCGGCCGTCACGGTGGCCGGGTCGCGGCCCTCGGCCAGCACCTTCACCACGATGTCGCGGTCGGTCAGCATGCCCTTCAGCCGGTTGTCCTCCCCGCAGATCGGCAGGGCGCCGACCCCCAGCTCCGCCATCTGCTTCGCGGCCGACTTCAGGTCGTCCTGCTCGCGGACACAGGTCACGTCGTTCGTCATGATCTCGCGTGCCGTAGGCATTGGTAAGACACCTCACTTCCGGGGGGTTGTTGCCGTTTCTCCTACCCCGGTCGGCCACGGCCATGCAGTCGATGTCGCTCTGGGTGAGGCGTGTGGGGTAAGTGCCGAGCAGTCCTGGACCTCCACCGCTGCCGCGTTCTAGCGGTACGCGGCCACAACGCTGGTCGCATCGTTGGGGTAGGGCGAGGCTCACGAACCCGGCTTGACCCTCACCCTGCGTGAGGCTGAATGGTGGGGTGCATGAGTGACTACTACAACGCGTTTGAGATGAGCCCCGTGCCCCCTCCCAGCCCGGATGCGGTTCCGCCGGAGCCATTCCACGGCATCTATGGGATGCCCGCGTTCGTGACGGTCCCCACGAGCGATCTGACGGCGTCGGTGGACTTCTGGATCCGTGGGCTCGGGTTCTTCGAGCTGTTCAGCATCCCCGGCACGCTTGTGCACCTGCGCAGGTGGGCGTTCCAGGACGTACTCCTCATCCCGGCGACGAGCGTTCCGGAGCAGACACCCGCGGTCAGCGTCAGTTTCGCGTGCGTGCTCAGCCAGATCGATTCCCTTGTCGAGGCCTGTCGTGCGTTGAGCCCGAACTCGGTCGATGGTCCACGGGACACTCCCTGGAACACCCGGGACGTAGAGGTGATCACCCCCGAAAACGCACGGATCGTTTTCACTGCGGCGAAGCCCTGGGATCCGGCCAGTCAGGAGGCGCGGAGCCTTGAAGCCGTCGGGATCACCCCACCGGGCGTCGGTCGCGGCGACAATGAGGAGCATGCCTGATGTCGCTGACGCCGATGGCCTGACCGTCGGTCAGGTCTCGGCGCGTCTGGGCGTGACAGTCCGCGCGCTGCACCACTGGGATGAGATCGGTCTGGCGCGACCGTCGCTGCGCACGGCGGGCGGATATCGGCTCTACACCGCCGGCGATCTGGAACGCCTACACCGCATCGTCGTCTACCGTGAGATCGGTTTCGACCTGGCCAAGATTCGGGCCATCTTGGATGACTCGACCCCAGACGTGCCTGGTGCATTGCGCGCGCAGCGCACCCAGGTTGCCCAACGGATCGACCGCCTCCAGCAGCTCAGCACCGGACTGGATCGGATGATCGACGCCCACGAGCGCGGCCTGCTGCTGACCATCGAGCAGCAGGCCGCGATCTTCGGTCCCGATTGGAACCCGGACCGGCACGCCCAAGCCCGTCAGCGCTACGGGGACACGACGCAATGGCAGCAGTACGCCGAACGCTCAGCATCTCGCAGTCCTGAGGAATGGCAGGCCATCGCCGACACCATTGCCGCCCTCGACCGCGCCCTCGCGGACGCGATGGACGCCGACGTCACACCTGGCAGCCCAGAAGCCAATCAACTCGTCGAGCGGCACCGCGAAGCGTTCACTTCGTCGTACTTTCCGCTCACCAGGCAGATGCAGGTCTGTCTCGGCCGCAGGTTCGAGGCCGACCCGGCATTCACTGCCCACTACGACGGCATCCGCGCCGGCCTTGCGACGTGGTTCCGTCGAATCATCGACGCCAGCGCGCGCGCCCACAGCATCGACCCCGACACCGCGACCTGGCAGTAGAGCGCGGGTCCGGAAGGCACTCGTGGAAGCGTTGATCATAGCGGCTCGATGCGATGGATGCTCACCGATCGATGTCGGCGGCTGGCGTTGGAGTCAAGGGACTTGGTGTCCTGCACCAGCGGTTGTTGGCTGTTGTCGTGCGTCTCGCTGACTTCTCGCTGACGAAGGACGTTGATGAGGCGGGACTTGCGAGCGGCGGCAACCTCCACCGCTGCCGACCCTTCAGGCGTGGGCTGACGCACCGGGTGCGGGCAGGCGCTCCACCGCATCCGATGCTATCGCGACCACCGGTTTCCCGGAACGGCCGACCGAACGCCGGGGTGGACACGATGCTGGAACCGAACGGCAGTCGATCGGCTGACACGTGCGGAGGTGGCAACGCATGCCCGACGATCCCCGATACCAGCAGGCCCTCGACACCGCGGAGCGCCTCCTCGGCCAACCGTTGACCCTGCCGCTGGCCGACGGGGAACCCGCGGTCGGTCAGGACTTCCGGCGGCTGGCGACCGAGCACACCTTCGGCGACTCGTGGCCGCGACCGGGCCTGGACCTGCGGAGCCGCTGCCTGATCTCGGTGGCCGTCGCGGCGGCGCTGGGCACCCACGAGCCGCTACGGGGGCAGTTGCGCATCGCGCTGACGTCCGGCGTGACCAAGGAGGAGATCGTCGAACTCTTCATCCACCTGGAGGCGTACGCCGGGGCGGCCCGGGCGTTCGACAGCTACCAGGTGGCCGCGGCGGTCTTCGGCGAGCACCGCTGACGACGCTGCCAGCACCCGTCAACGATCGGGGTGGAGCATCATGACCGACACCACCGGCACGACAGTCGCCCTGGTCCACGGCGCGCCTTCGCCGACAGTTCGGGCTGGAACGCCGTGGTCGCGAGCCTGCAGGGGGCCGGCGTCACCACCACCATCCCGATGCTCCTATGGATGTCAAGCTGCCCGAGGCACCATCTTTCCCACAGAGCTTGACCCTTCGTCCCGAAGGAACTTCCGAGCCGGCTAGACCAGCTTCGATTTTTTGCTGAGCTGCGGGGAGGGTGCGCCAGCATCCACGTTCGTCCGGCGGTGTGCGTACCGGTCGTTACTCGGTTAGTCACTCAGGTCCGGACGCTCAGGGTTGCCAGCACGGGGGGATAGACGCCGTAGCTTGCAGGGTCCGACCCTTCTGATCAGGTACCGGTCACAGGTGCGCAAATTTCCGTTGCTCGATCGCCGGCCGCGTCGAACGCGGCCAGGTCGTCCTGCGCCTCCACCAGTTGTTGCAGTGTCACGGCGAGGTCCTGCCACAGGTCATGCCACGACTCCTCCCCACCAGCGGCGGCGGCCTCCCCGGCAAGCTTCAACGCGCGCCTTAGCTCGGGTTCGGCCTGGGCCACAGTCAGAGAGCCATCCTCTAGCTCCATCGAAACCCGACCAAAGATCGCACAGGCACCGCCTCCCATGTCGGAGGCATGCCTGCCAATGGAACAGCTGGTCGCGACCATTGCCATCGAAACGGCAACCAGCGCCGTCCTACTCAGGGGGCCGGCTACTGTGCTACCACAAGCGCGTCTCACCAGCACATTATGGTTGCCATCCCGATGCTCCTATGGAGGTCAAGGGGCGAGGGCGGCGAAGTCGGCGCGTAGGCGGTTCCACGATCTACGGCACTGCTACGCGACGTGGTCGGTGTCCGGCGGAGTCCCTGTCAACATCGTCCAGGCGGTGATGGGCCATGAGCAGGCACACCCCGGCGGAGTTCCATGAGTCGGTGCGCAGGGTCTTCGGCGGCTCTGCTGACGACCAAAGATGACCGTCAATCCGAGGTCGGGTCAGCGGGGGAGAAGAATAGGCCGTGACCTGCCCAGATGATGTGGTGGAGCCCAGGGGACTCGAACCCCTAGCCCCTGCCTTGCAAAGATCAAGACGGCTGTCTGTCTGCGTCGGTGACTGCCGCTGACCTGCTCGACCTGTCGGCTGTCGTCGCTTCTCGCTCCTGCCCGTCGGCCGGCTTGGCTGTACGGATGGCTGTACAGCCACACGCGATGCGTCCGCCCCATGACCTGAGGGCGGCCGGCTGCTTCGGCTCTGCCGATGGCTGCACGACCAAGCACTGATCCGTATAGTTTCCTGATGTCCGACGCTGAGGTGCTAAACGAGTTCCGACGGGCTTTGGTTGAAGGCCTTTTTCGCTCTTGTGTCAGAGATGGCGACATTGAGATAGCCAACCGGCCCGCTAGCGAAATCATCGCCGACTTTGATGAAATACTCAGAGAAATGGTTGATGACCCGGGATTCTCCGGTGAACAAGTACACCCGATCTTTGACCATGGCGACAAACTTCTGAGCCGAGCCGAGTCCGAACTGTCCACCGGAGACCCGTTAATCTCCATCGTATTTTACGTGATTTGGCTGGAGCACTACGTAAACGGCACGTTAGCCTGGGCGTTCGAGCGTCAGGGCCACACCCGAGACGCCTACTTCCCGATAATCCGTCAGCTCAACATTGAGATCAAGCTAACCGCGACCTGGAAGCTGTTGGGCCTTCCCGAGGTGTCAAGGGAAAAGCTGGCGCTTATAAAGCAGGCCATCGAATTGCGGAACGGATTTATTCATTACAAGTGGCCGGCCTTGACACACCGGGAAGCGGACCAGCAGAAGGATCGGGAGCGTCGCATAGCTGCGGAGATGCCTTCACTCGTGTCGCACTTGCTAGAACTTGAAAACGAGCTACTTTGGTCGGGTCGCGAGGAAGAGATCGTGGCCGCGTTTCGCGAAGATGTCACGAGACGCGAGTCGCGCCAGGACGGCGCGCCTTAGCAGACGATCATTTATTCGCCTACCTGACACCGGCACCTCGACCTAGCTGCCATCCCGTCTGCCGCCGACCCACACACCGTGGAGCGGGCCAGGGCCAGGGTGACAAGGTGGAGCGCCCTGCTGGACGAACGACCTTGTCACCCTGGCCCTGGTCTGCTCGGCTCGCCTGGGTCGGTGGCTGGCGGGATGGCATCCCACCACCCACGAACCGGAACCGTTCGGCAACTCCATCTCGGAGTCGTCTGGCCCCCGCCGGAGGCAAAGGCTCCTATCGGCCGGCGCGCCGGCCGATGCCGGCGCTTGCGCCGCCAGCAGGCCGAGCGCGACCGGCGCGGCCCGCTTGCGGGCCGCCTTGATCTGTTAGAGCGGAATTCGGCAACCAACTGCTACCGGTGCTTGTCGTGTCTCGGCTGATGCTTGACGCTCGCGTCCCACCACATGCTTGGCGGCGGCTGTGTGCAGCGGGTGAGGGCTAGCGCGTCGGGTCGGTAACGAGCATGGGCGAGCGCTCGGCCAGCTCGCTCAGTATCTCGGCCGTCGTGGTGGCCTTCATGCGGTCCAGTTCGTCTGCGGTGATCCCGACGACGGTCAGGAACCGCGCGGAGCCGTGCGGGGAGTCGATGGGCGGCAGTTCAGGGTCGGCAGCGAAGGCTAGTGCGCGGAGCCGGGTGGTCGCCTGGCCCGTGATCGGGCCGCCCGGGTCCATGCGATGGCCTTCGGTGAAGGGCCTACCGCTGGCGAACACGTAGTCGACCAGTCGTTCAAGCAGACGCAGGGACCACGCGGGAGGTTGGTCGGCGTCCATGGGTACGCGCATCGTCAGCTCGTATCCCCAGCCGCTGACGTCCAGCTCATCGCTGTTCTTGGAGAACAGCTCGGTCATCCCGAACGTAACCAGCAACCAGTGGCCGGTGGATCGGTACGCGCTCAAGCCGTAGAGGCCCTGCCCCGGGAGGTTGTTCGTGCCCCAGTGCAGTGGATTTTGGTCACTCACCCTGATTGCCACTGCCGCCTCAATTGCGGCCCAGCCGGGAGCCTCGTCTGCAACGTCGACCATGAGCTCCCTCGCCATAGCTTCGCTACCTGGATTACCTGGCGTAGCCAGGCTAGATCAACTGTCAAGCATGTGGTGGGACGGATCCGTCGCGCATGTGGTGGGACTAGACAACTGCTACCGGTGCTCGGCCGACCGCTTCCGGGTGAGGGTGACCCCAGCGAGGACGAGTGCGATGCCGGCCGCGATCGCGGCGGTGACGGCTTCATGGAGGAAGATCCACCCGAGGATCACGGCGACGATGGGCAGGAGGTAGGTGACGACAGACGCAGCGGTCGGGCCTTCGTCATCGATGATGCGGTAGTTCAGGACGTAGGCGGCTCCGGTGCCGAGTGCGCCGAGTACGAGCAGGCTTGCGACAGCGTCAAGTCGCCAGGTCGGTGATTCCAGCCCGGCGAACGGCATGGCCAGGGCTAGCAGGACTGTGGCTGCGCCGAGCTGGGCAGCCGACAGCATGAGCGGAGGGATTCCGCGGCCGGTCAGGAATCGGCCCATGTAGACGTAGCCGATTCCGTAGCTGGCGGCTGCGGCGAGGCAGGCGAGCCCGCCCCAACTGGCGATCTCGCTTGCGGATTCCCAGGGCGAGAAGATGACCACGACTCCCAGGAAGCCGAGGGCGAACCCGGCAGCCTTCTTCACGGTGACGGCTCGGTCAACACCGACAAGGAACGCGAGGAGCAGCGTCCATAGCGGCGTGGTCGCGTTCAACACGCCTGCCACGTTCGACCCGACCGTCTCTTCCCCGACGCCGAACAGCACGTACGGCACCGCGTTGGAGACCAGGGCCGCGACGAATAGATGCCCCCAGACAGATCGCTGTCTCGGAAAGCGCAGGCCACGCGATAGGGCGATGGGCGCCAGGATCACGAAGCCGAGCAAGAGCCGGGCGAACACGATCTGCACCGGGTTGAAGCCCCGCAGCGCCAACTTGATCCACAGGAAGCTGGAACCCCAGAGCAATGCCAGAGCAGCCACCCGGGCGACGCCTGCCCGGGTGACGCTCTGGTGGTCAGTCTTCAACGGGCATCTCGTAGTCCAGGCCGTTCACGTCGGCTCGCATGACCGCCGGAGACCTCGTCCTCACCGCCGTCGCCTCCCGCCTGCGCACCATCCACGGCGTGCCCGCCCGCCTCGGCGGGGACGAGTTCGCCGCACTGCTCCTCGACCCGAAGCCGGCCGCGGCTGCCCGCCAGCTCGCCGCCGTCATCGCCGCCCCCGTCCGCCTGCCCTCCGGGGTGTCGGTGTCGGTGACCGCCAGCATCGGCCTCGCACCCGCCAGCCCTGCCGGCCTCGCCGCCGCCCTGGCCGACGCTGACGCGGCCATGTACCGGGCCAAGACCACCCGGGCCGGTGTCGTGGCGTTCGACCCGCTGCGCGATGACCACGCCACCGCCAATCCCCGCCCCGTGTCCCTGCGCCGCACCGACCTCGACTCCGGGCAGACCGAAGTCATCGACATGCCCTGCGGCGCCACCCAAGAGGCCAAGTGCCCCGCCTGCGCCACCCGCGCCCGCCGGCTGCGCCAGCAGCAAATCCGCGAGGGATGGCACCGCGACGACGAACCCGACCCCGGCCCGCTACCCGCCACCGACGCGCAACGCGGCCTGATCGTCGCCCGCGCTCACCTCGAATTCGCCCGCGACGAAGCAGCCCGCGTGTCGCAGTGGGATCAGGTCGCGGACCTGGACGACGCGATCGAGGAACTGGAATCACAAATCACCACCGAGGGGATGCGCGGTCGCCCCGCCCCACCCCACGGCGGCGAGGACCAGGAGGACGGCGACGGCAAGCGGCGGGTCCGCTCCACCAAGCGGCGGCAGGACGCCCCGGACCTGCCCCGCCTCCCGGTCGAGAACCGAACCGTTGGGCGGACCTTCGACGGGCGCGACGGGCAGGTGTTCCGACCGTCGATGTTCCTCACCCTCACCCTCGGCTCCTACGGCCGCGTCCACTCCGACGGGACACCAGTCGACCCCGACGCCTACGACTACCGACGTGCCGCCTGGGATGCGGTGCACTTCCCCCGGCTGCTCGATCGGTTCTGGCAGAACCTGCGCCGCGCGGTCGGCTGGAACGTCCAGTACGCCGGTGCCGTCGAGCCACAGCGACGGTTGGCCCCGCACGCGCACTTCGCCATCCGGGGCACCATCCCTCGGGCCCTGGTGCGGCAGGTTGCCGCCGCCACGTATCACCAGGTGTGGTGGCCCTCGGTCGACATGCGGGTCTACGAACCGGGGCAGGCGCCGCAGTGGGACGCCGATGCTGCCGGCTACACCGACCCGACCACCGGTCGGCTGCTGCCGTCGTGGGATGACGCCCTGGACCTAGTCGACGCCGACCCCGACGCGCAACCCGTCCACGTCGCCCGCTTCGGTGTGCAGGTCGACGCCAAGGGCGTCCTCGCCGGGACCAAGGATGCTGATCGGTGCGTCGGCTACATCACCAAGTACCTGACCAAGCAGGCCGCCGACTGCCACGACTTGACCACCGGCCGGCAGCGGGCGCACCTGGAACGGCTCTGGCAAGAGCTGCGGCACACGCCGTGCTCGGAGCGGTGCGCTAACTGGCTGCTCTACGGCGTCCAGCCCAAGAAGGCAAAGCAAGGACTGCGGCCGGGGAACTGCAAGAACAAGGTCCACAAGCGGGAAACCCTCGGCATCGGCGGGCGCCGCGTCCTCATCTCCCGGCAATGGTCGGGCAAGACGCTGACCGATCACCGGGCCGATCGCCGCGATTGGGTCAAGGCGCTTCTGGGTGTCACCACCGACGCCGACACCGCCCCGCCCGGCGGCGAACAACGCCACGCCTGGGAACTGGCTCGCCCGACCGACCCTGACGTTGCGCCGCTCGGGCATCGAGTCCTACGGGCGATCTCCGAACGCATCCAATGGCGCGCCCAACTCGACGCCGCCAAACGCGCCGCCGCCGACCCACCCGAGGTTTCGGCAACCACCGCACCTCAATCCGCAGAGCAGGAAGGGACCGGAGCATGAGCGAGAAGAAGAGCGTCCGCCCGGCTGAGGCTGCGGCCCTGCTCGGCGTCTGTCGGGACACCGTGTACGTCCTGATGCGATCGGGCCGGCTGCGTTCGATCAAGGCTGGTCGGGCTCGGCTGATTCCGTTGTCTGCGCTGGATGAGTTCTTGGCGGCTGATGAGGAGTTCGCGGCATGACGGGCCGGCGTCGGCGTTCTCATGGTGAGGGCTCGGTGTACGAGCAGCGGCCGGGCGTGTGGGCTGCGGTGGTCGACCTCGGTTGGATCGACGGCAAGCGGAAGCGGAAGTACGTCTACGCCAAAAGCGAGGCTGAGGCGGTCCGGAAGCGAGACGAGCTGCGGCGCCAACTTCAGCTCGGGGTCGACCTCACCGCGCAGCCTCGGACGTTGGAAGCCTGGTTGACCGAGTGGCTGCGGGACGTGAAGGCGCACGACGGCACCCGACCGTCAACGCTGGTGCGCTACCGCCTGGCCGTGAGCAAGCACCTGGTGCCGGGCCTCGGTCGGGTCAAGCTCGACCGGCTGACGCCTCGGGACGTGCAGCGGTTCCTCACCGGGCTGCGCGGCAAGCTCGCACCGGCCAGCATCATCAAGGTGCACGCAGTGCTGCGCGTCGCCCTGGCCGACGCTGAGCGGATGGACTTGGTCCCGCGCAACGTCGCCAAGGCAGCCAAGCCACCAGCCCTCGGCAGAACCGAGCGGCGCGCTTTGACGCCCGAGGAAGCCAAGACGCTGCTGTCGGTGTTGACCGGGGACCGGTTGGAGTCGCTGTTCGTCCTGGCGCTGGCGACCGGGCTGCGGCGGGCTGAGCTGTTGGGCCTGCGGTGGTCGGATGTCGACCTGCCGGGGAAGGCGCTGTTCGTTCGGCAGACGCTCCAGCGAACGGATCACGGGTTGGTGTTCGTGCCACCGAAGACGCACCGATCGGCCCGTCCGCTGCCGCTGTCGGCTCTGGCCGTTCGGGCGTTGGAGGCACAGCGGGTGCGCCAGGCCAAGGAACGGCTCGCGGCCGGGGAGGTGTGGTCGGATCTGGGCCTGGTCTTCGCCAGCACGATCGGCACTGCGATGGAGCCGCGGAACGTCAACCGGCGCTTTGAGCAGCTCCGCGCGGCGGCCGGGCTGGACTGGCTGCACCTGCACGACCTGCGGCACGCCTTCGCCACGTTCCTGCTCGACCAGGGCGAGGAGCTGCGGACGGTGATGGAGCTGCTCGGGCACTCCACGATCCGGATGACGGCCGACACCTACGGCCACGTTCTGCCGGCGCGGGCTCGTCAGGCTGCCTCGGCCATTGACCGGATTCTCAGCCAGGAGGGGACGGCGTGACCGGCTTGGCTGTACGGATGGCTGTACTCGGACCGAGATCAACCGGTGAAAGTGCTGGTGGAGCCCAGGGGACTCGAACCCCTAACCCCTGCCTTGCAAAGGCAGTGCTCTGCCAGTTGAGCTAGGGCCCCGTGGACGGCCGCGGCGACGACCGTTCGTCGCCGCGTCAGACGTCAGCGCAGGTCCGGCGCGGTGGTCGCCTCGTGCCACAGGGCACGCTCGTCGTTGGCGGCCTTGACCTTGTTGAAGACGACGGCAGCCACGCCGACGACGCCGGCCAGGATCAGCAGCTTCTTGAACATGGGGCGACCCCTCGTGCTCGACTAACGTCGGACGACCGTGCGGTGGGGCTAGATGGAATCGAACCATCGACCTCAGAGTTATCAGCTCTGCGCTCTAACCGACTGAGCTATAGCCCCGCGTTGCGACGAGCAAGATTAACCCATCCGCTCTGCCGGCCCCAAATCGGGGTCCGGGCCTGCGGGCCGGGACGTCGCCGCCTGCCAAAACCTACCCGAGTACGGGACGCCGGAGCGACCGCATTCCGCGGTGCCCCGGCGTCCCGGTCACTCAGTCCCGCTCGGCGAGCGTCAGCTCGATCCCGCCGACCAGGTCGGCGCAGACGTTGTAGACGAACGCTCCCAGCGTCGCCAGCGCGGTGAACAGCACCACGTTGACCAGGCCGATCAGCGCCGAGCTGAGGATCACGCCCTTGGCGGTGATCTGGAAGCCGCTGGTGCTCTGCCCACCGCCGGCGTTGACCAGGTCGCTCAGGCTCTCGTTGACGCTCTTGAACACACCCATCGCGTCCAGCGCCAGGTAGAGCACCGAGGTGGCGACCACCACGACGATGAAGAGCACCACCGAGACGGCGAACGCGAACTTCATCACCGACCACGGGTCGATGCGCTTCAGGTTCAGCCGCGCCCGGCGCGGTCCGCGGGACGCGGCCGAGCTGACCGACGTACGCGCGGCACGTACCGCGTCACCGACGCGGGCAGCCCCGACGGCCGACGCGTTGCCGATGCCCGGCGGCAGGCCACCGCCGCTGACCGGGCGGCCGGCAGCGGAGGTACGAGCCCCGTCGGACGGCGGCTGGGTCATGCCGGGGGTGATCCGCGGCTGGGTGCCGGTGGCTCCGGTCGACGCGGCCTGGCCGGGCCGGACGTTGATCGGCTGGGTGGTCGCCGGCCGGGCCGAGGGTGCCGCCGCCGAACCCGAAGGTGTGGCGGCGGACGTCGGCGCCTCGGCACCGGACGTCTCGGTCTTGTCGCCCGAGCCCGAGTCATCGTCACCGGTGGGCGGCTCCGGCGGGGGTGTCATGCCCGGGGCCCTGGTGAATTTCGGGGCAGGCGCGTCGGCGGGGACCGTCGCCCGGCCTACGGCCGCGCGGCCGGTCGCTGGTGTGCCGCCCTTGGCGGCCTCCTCGTCGACCGGGTTGGCCGAGGTCCCCGTGTTCCCCGACTTCGCCTGTGTCTCCGTCATTCAACTAGTCCTGTTCGTCAGGCTCGTCGGCATTGCGAGCAATCGCCACGATAGTCACGCCGTCCGGGAGGTCCATCAGCTTGACCCCCATTGTGTTCCGGTCACGCGTACGGCGTACAGGCTTCACCGGAGTCCGAATGACACCACCATTGCTGGTGATCGCGAACAGCTCGTCGTCCGGATCGATCACCACCGCGCCAACCAGACCACCGCGCCGTTCGGTGATCTTTGCAGTCAACACGCCCTTACCTCCCCGGCCCTGCACCGGGTATTCCTCGATCGGGGTCCGCTTCGCGTATCCCCCGTTCGTGGCCACCAGAACGTCCAGACCCTCGCGAACGACCTCCATGGCCAGCAGGACGTCGTCGTCCGTGAAGCGCATGCCGATCACACCCGAGGTGGCCCGGCCCATCGGCCGCAACGCCTCGTCCGAGGCGTTGAACCGGATCGCCTGTGCCTTCTTGGAGACCAGCAGCAGGTCGTTCTCCGGCGCAACCAGCGCAGCACCGACCAGCTCGTCCTCATCGCGCAGGTTGATCGCGATGATGCCGCCGGAACGGTTGGAGTCGAACTCCTCGAGCCGCGTCTTCTTCACCAGGCCGTTCTTCGTGGCCAGTACCAGATAGGGGGCTACCTGGTAGTTCGGGATCTCAATGATCTGCGCTATCTGCTCGTCGGGTTGGAAGGCGAGCAGGTTGGCCACGTGTTGGCCCTTGGCTACCCTACTGGCCTCCGGCAACTCGTACGCCTTGGCCCGGTACACACGGCCCTTGTTCGTCAGGAACAGGATCCAGTCGTGGGTCGAGCAGACGAAGAAGTGGCTGACGATGTCGTCCTGCCGCAGCGTAGCGCCACTGACGCCCTTGCCGCCGCGTCGCTGCGAGCGGTAGAGATCGACCTTGGTCCGCTTGGCGTACCCGGTGCGGGTGATCGTGACGACCACATCCTCACGGGCGATGAGGTCCTCCATCGAGACCTCACCGTCGAACGGGATGATCTGCGTACGCCGGTCGTCGCCCCACTTCGCGACGATCTCGCCGAGCTCCTCGGAGACGATCTTCCGCTGCCGCTCCGGCTTGGCCAGGATGTCCTTGAGGTCGGCGATCTCGATCTCAAGCTTGGCCAGGTCGTCCACGATCCGCTGCCGCTCCAACGCGGCGAGCCGGCGCAGCTGCATGTCCAGGATCGCGGTGGCCTGGATCTCGTCGATCTCCAGCAGCCGGATCAGGCCCTGCCGGGCGTCGTCCACGGTCGGCGACCGCCGGATCAGCGCGATCACCTCGTCCAGCGCGTCCAGCGCCTTACCCAGACCGCGCAGGATGTGCGCCCGCTCCTCGGCCTTACGCAGTCGGAAAGCGGTCCGCCGACGGATCACGTCGATCTGGTGCTCGACGTAGTAACGGATGAACTGCGCCAGGTTGAGCGTGCGCGGCACCCCGTCGACCAGGGCCAGCATGTTGGCGCCGAAGGTCTCCTGGAGCTGGGTGTGCTTGTAGAGGTTGTTCAGTACGACCTTCGCGACCGCGTCGCGCTTGAGCACAAGCACGATCCGCATGCCGGTACGGCCGGAGGACTCGTCGCGGATGTCGGCGATCCCGGCGAGCTTGCCCTCCTTGATCAGCTCGGCGATCCGCTCCGCGAGGTTGTCCGGGTTGACCTGGTAGGGCAACTCGCTGACGACCAGGCAGGGGCGGCCCCGCTTGTCCTCCTCGACCTCCACGACGGCGCGCATCCGGATCGAGCCACGGCCCGTGCGGTACGCGTCCTGGATCGCGGTGGTGCCGACGATCAGGCCGTGGGTCGGGAAGTCCGGGCCCTTGACGATGCCGAGCAGCGCTTCGAGGGTGGTCTCCTCGTCCTCCTCCGGGTGCTCCAGGCACCACTGCACCGCCGCGCCGATCTCCCGCAGGTTGTGTGGCGGGATCTTGGTGGCCATGCCGACCGCGATGCCCTCGGAGCCGTTCACCAGGAGGTTGGGGATCCGCGACGGCAGGATAGTGGGCTCCTTGGCCCGGCCGTCGTAGTTGTCCTGAAGGTCGACGGTGTCCTCGTCGATGTCCCGCAGCATCTCCATGGCCAGCGGGTCGAGCTTGCACTCTGTGTAACGCATCGCGGCGGCCGGATCATTACCCGGCGAGCCGAAGTTGCCGTTGCCGTCGACCAGGGGGTAGCGCAGCGACCAGGGCTGCGCCATCCGGACGAGCGCGTCGTAGATCGCCGAGTCACCGTGCGGGTGGAACTGGCCCATCACGTCGCCGACGACACGGGAGCACTTCACGTAGCCGCGGTCCGGCCGGTAGCCGGAGTCGAACATCGCGTAGAGGATCTTGCGGTGGACCGGCTTGAGCCCGTCCCGCACGTCCGGCAGCGCACGCCCGACGATGACGCTCATCGCGTAGTCGAGGTAGGAGCGCTGCATCTCCACCTCGAGCCCGACCGGTTCGATCCGGTCGTGCGCGACCACGGCGGCGATGGCCTCGGCGGGGACCTCGGGCTCGTTCGGTGTGGACTCGGGAGAATCGGTCACTGTATACCCTTATCAGACTCAGAGTCGTTTTTGTGCTGTGGATAACCGCTGTGGATACCGGCCAAGCTGTGGATAACTCTGTGGACCGGTGGAGCGGCCGGGCGCTGCCCGGCCCGATCGGAAGTGGGTCGGGGAGG
>NZ_JBEZZW010000015.1:0-161725 GCF_040639415.1 Micromonospora sp. NPDC023888
TTCCTGCTCGGCCACGAGGCGGCGGGCATCGTCGAGCAGGTGGGCGAGGGCGTCACCGACGTCGCCCCGGGTGATTTCGTGGTCCTCAACTGGCGCGCCGCCCGGGCTCCGCCTCGGCTCGACCGCCCTTATGAAACAGACCCTAGGGTGCACGAAGGGTGCCGGGCGCATGGTCGTCTCTGGATCCCGGCGACCGAGATCACGTGGGGAGCACACCTTGACCGACCCGTACCCGGCCCAGCAGCCGCAGTCGCCCTACCAGCCGGGCGGCCCGGTGTACCCGCCGCAGCAGTACCAACCCCACCCGATCGGGCAGCAGGACCTCGGGTCGGATCAACCCGGCCACCTGCCACCGCCGCCGCCGGCAGGCACGTCAAGCCGTAAGCCGCTGCTGTTCGCCGCCGTCGCCTTCGTCGTCCTCCTGATGCTCCTGGCCACCGGGTTCACCGTGTACGAGGGGTTCATCAAGGAGGACTCCGGGGTGGCCGCGTGCAAGGCGATGGCCGAGGGCCGGGACCCGGACGGCACCTCCAAGGGCACCGGCGAGGACGAGCTCACCGAAGCGGAGTACCGGAAGACGCGGAAGCTGTTCGAGGACTCCCGGCACGAGGACATTCGCGAGCACGGGACCGCGCTTGTGGACCTCGCCTGGCAGATCTCGCAGCTACCGGATGGGCAGGAGATGGGTGCGATCGCGTTCCTCGGTCCGGTGGAAACCGCGACGACGGGTCTCCAGACGGCATGCGCCGACCAGGGTGTGATCCTCAAGCTGAGGAGCAGGTAGCGCAGCGCTGCGCGGCGCAGACGGAATGAGCCGCCGAGATCCCGTGAAACTCTTCAGGCATCGCGTCGAATCCGAGACGCGTCGTTCGTAGTAGAGGCAGGAGGCGGTCGGAGGAGGCCGCCGGGACGAGGGAGTCTTGGCATGCCGCGGTACCTGATCTCGTTCAATGACGGCGCGATGGACCACATACCCCGCGAGGACATGCCCGACGTGGGCAAGGCGTCGCACGCGGTGGTCGAGGAGGCCGTGAACGCGGGCGTGTGGGTGTTCGGCGCCGGACTGGAGAGGCAGCGCGCGACAATCGTGTCCACCGACGGGACGGTCACCGACGGCCCGTACCCGGAGACCAAGGAGGTCGTCGGCGGGTTCGTGGTCGTCGACGTGGACACCCGCGAGGAGGCGCAGGTGTGGGCCGCCAGGATCGCCGCGGGTTGCCGCTGCGCCCAGGAGGTCCGCGAGCTCATGCCCGACCCCGAGACAGAGGCGATACTCCGCCGGGCCGGGTCGCCCTCGATGTCCGCGCCCCCGCGGTAGGTCACCTGCTCGACGCGAGTCGCTGTCAAGTACACCGGCTGACGGCGGGGCTCAGCCGTTGATCGTGTCCAGTCCGCGACGAACAACGCGAGGTCACCGGGCTGCGGAACTAGCCTGATTCGGTGATCTCGACGGCTGGCACGGGCGTGCGGGTCAGGCTGCTCGGGCCGGTGGAGGTGGTCGTCGCCGGCAGTCCGCAGGCGGTGAACGGCATGCGCCGCAAGGCGATACTGGCGACGTTGGCGCTGCACGCGGGTCGGGTGGTGAGCGTCGACCGGCTCATCGACGTGGTGTGGGGCGAGCACCTACCGGCCACCGCGGCGAACACGCTTCAGCGCCACGTCTCCTACCTGCGCGGAGTGCTCGGCGAGCCCGGATCGATAGTGGCGCGCCCGCCCGGTTACGTGCTCGACACCGGGCCGGAGTCCACGGACGTCCAGGCCGCCGAGCGCCTCCTCGAACTGGCCCGGCGGTCGTCGGACCGCGCCGAGCAGGTGACCCACCTGACGGCCGCTGTGGCGCTGTGGCGTGGCCCGCCGCTGGCCGACGTGGCCGGGTCCGCCTGGCTTGCGGAGCAGGCCGAACACCTGGCCCGCCTCCGGCTGGAGGCCGAACGGGCGCTCGCCGAGGCCCGGCTGTCCGTCGGCGAGCACGCCCGGCTCGTCCCCGGGTTGGAACGGCTCGTCCGGCAGCACCCCTTCGACGAGCACCTGCACGGGCAGTTGATGCTCGCCCTGTACCGCGACGGCCGACAGGGCGAGGCGGTAGCCACGTACCGGCGGCTGCGCGACACCCTCCGGGAGCACCTCGGCATCGACCCGAGTCCGCGGCTCCGGGATCTGGAGTGCGCCATCCTGCGCCAGGACAGCGCGATCGCCGCACCCGACCCGGCCACACCGGCTCCGGCGTCGGTGGCGGCGCAACTGCCTCCGGCCGTACCGACGTTCGTCGGGCGTGAGGCGGAGCTGGCCGCCCTCGACGCGCTCGTCGATCGGGGCGGCGCCGTGGTGGTGTCCGGGACCGCGGGCGTCGGCAAGACGGCGCTTGCCGTGCACTGGGCGCACCGGGCGGCCGAGCGCTTCCCCGACGGGCAGCTCTACGTCAACCTGCGCGGTTTCGACCCGGGGGCCGCACCTACCGAACCGGCGCGAGCGCTGCACGGGTTCCTGGAGGCGCTCGGCGTTCCGGCGGCACGGATGCCGAGCGACCCCGAGCTGATGGTGAGCCTGTACCGCACGACGGTGGCCGGCCGACGGCTGCTGGTGGTGCTGGACAACGCGCGGGACGCGGAACAGGTCCGGCCACTGCTGCCCGGCTCACCCGACTGCCTCACGATCGTCACCAGCCGCGACCAACTCAACCCGCTCGTCGTCACCGAGAGCGCCCAACCGGTACTCCTCGACCTGCTCAGCCCCGGCGAAGCCCGCGACATGCTGGTCCGCCGGCTCGGAGAGCGCCAGGTCGCCGCCGAACCCGCAGCGGCCGACCACATCGCCGACCGGTGCGCGCGGCTGCCCATCGCCCTGGCCATCGTCGCGGCCAGGGCCGCCACCAACCGGCACTTCCCGCTCGGTGTGATCGCCGACGAGCTGGACGATCTGGACGCCTTCCACGGCGGTGACGAGGCCACCGACGTACGGGCGGTCTTCTCCTGGTCGTGCCGGACCCTCAGCCCGGCCGCGATCCGGCTGTTCCGGCTGCTGAGCCTGCATCCCGGCCCGGACGTCTCCGCCCCGGCCGTGGCCAGCCTGGCCGGCAGCATCCCCCAGGCGACAGGTCCGCTGCTCACCGAGTTGACCCGGGCGAACCTGCTCACCGAGCACACGTACGGGCGCTACGCGTTCCACGACCTGCTGCGCGCGTACGCCGCGAGCCTCGCCGACGAGGCCGAACCACCGGCCGACCGCCGGGCCGCCGTCCACCGGCTGCTCGACCACTGCCTGCACACCGCACACGCCGCCGACCTCGTCCTGCACCCGCACTTCAGCGAGATCAGCCTCCCGCCGGCGGGTGTGGGCGTGACACCGGAAAACCCCCGGAGCAGGTCGGCCGCCACGGCCTGGTTCACCGCCGAACTCCCCGTCCTGCTCGCTGCGGTACCGCTCGCGGCGCGGCTCGGGTTCGAAGGACACGCCTGGCGGCTCGCCTGGACCCTGGCCGGCTTCCTGCACCGGCAGGGGCACTGGCAGGACTGGCTCGGCACGCAACGCATCGCCCTCGCCGCCGCTTCCCGGATCGGGGACCAGAGCGGGCAGGGGCAGGCACACCGCAGCCTCGGTCTCGCCTGCTCGCGACTGCGCCGCTACGACGAGGCCGACGACCACCTGCGGCGCGCGTTCGACAGGTTCACCGAGGTCGGCGACGACGCCGGGCGGGCACACACCTGCCTGAACCTGGGCCAGTTGGCCGAGCGGCGGGGGCAGCGCCACGAGGCGCTCCACCATTCCCGGCGGGCGCTGACCCTGTTCCGGCGGGCCGGAAACCAGGCCGGGCAGGGCTACACCCTCAACGCGGTCGGGTGGCAGGAAGGGCTGCTCGGCGACTACCACAGTGCCCTCCGGTCGTGCGGCGAGGCGCTGCGCATGTTGCAGGAGGTGGGCGACGTCCAGGGACAGGCCGACACGTGGGACAGCCTCGGCCACGCCCATCACCAGCTCGGAGACGACAGGCGCGCGATCGCCTGCTACGAGCACGCGCTCGACCTCTTCACCCAGGTCAACGACCGGTACGCCGAGGCGAGCACCTACGTCAACCTTGGTGGCAGCCACCGGGCCCTCGCCGACCTCGACGCCACCCGTGCCGCGTGGCGTCGGGCCCTGACCATCCTCGACGAGCTCGGCGATGCCGACGCCGACTCGATCCGCGCCGACCTCGCGCAGCTCGACGCCAGTCGACTCGCCTGACGTACCGCGCTTTCCGCGCCGTTTCCGCGCCGCTTCAGCGCGGCCCGGCACTCTTCGGACACCAGCTTCTGTCACGAGGAATGGAGCGTTCGATGAGTCGCTTGGCACGCCGCCTCGCGGTGATCGGGGTGGTCAGCGCGACGGTGCTGGCCATGTCCACCGCAGCCGTGGCCCAGACCGACAAGCCGCCGACGAAGGGTACCGACTGTGTGGTCCAGCACGTCGACGACCGCGGCGGGATCGTCCGGACCGAGACCGAGCCCGAGGGCCGGGAGTACGGCCAGTTCCGGTGCGTCGGCGGGCAGTGGACGTTCGCCTGGGACCCGTTCGGAGCGGACGACATGATCACGGCCGACGAGATCCAGATCGACCCGGCCGGTGCCGTCTCGGTCCGGCGGTTCACCGGCCCCGCACTCGGCAACGACCTCACGGTGGGCGAGATCGCCGGCATCGCCCGAGCCGTCAGCGGCAGCCGGGAGGTGCTGATCGACCGCGCGATAGTGGCGGTCGACGACGGCAGGGAGCGGACCCCGGAGCAGATCGAGGCACTGTTTGCCGGCAAGGACACCACAGGCGTACGGGTGCTGGACATCATCGAGAAGCCGAACGCCGCCATGTCGACGACTGACGTCATCGACGAGGCCGGCGGCACCCCGGAGACGACGGTCGTCTACTTCAGCCTCTGGGGCGCGATCAAGTCGGTCTTCGCCTGGATCGTGGACACGATCGGCGACATCGGCGAGTGGATCGACGACCACTGCGACTGGGGATCCCCGAACACCGTCGGCGACGTGGTCACGTGTCGCTGGTAGCCCGACCGACCCCGCCGGCACCGATCACCGAGACGAGGACACCATGACAGCTCTGCGGGACATCACCAGACGCGTCACCATCATGACGACGGCCCTGATCGTCGGGCTGACCGCTTCGTACGCTCCGTCGCAGGCCGCCGCCGACGAGGCCCGGACGACGGTCACCGACCACCCCGGTGCTCCGGGGACGATGCTCCAACGCTTCGAGGACCTGACCGGCCGGCCCGTCGGCGATCTGGACCGGGTGCTGGCCGTCGACTCCGGAGGCCGCGAACTCACCGCCGACCAACTCGCGGCGCTCGTGGCCGGCGAGCAGGTGGACGGCGTCAAGGTCGTGGGCACGATGCCGGGCAGCCGGGACCTCCTGGGCACGACAATGGCCGACCTCGCCGACGGCGCGTACGACGGCAGGGGTGACGGTGGGACAGCGACCTCCCTGCTGTTCGCCTCGTCCACGCCCGGCGGGCGGGAGTGGTGCCTGACCATGTGCGTCGCCTCGGGCAAGACCATCTGGGAGTGCCTCCTGTCGCGCCGGGGCAGCGACCAGATCCTCACCCTCGACTTCGCCGGCGACACCACGTTGGGTGGGACGAAGGCGGCCTTCGAGAAGGCGAACGGCGTCACCGCCGACGGGCCGTACACCGTGGACACCCTGGTCGGCGACGTCGAGCCCTCGGCGGAGGAGATCGAGATGCTCGTCGGCGGCAAGGACGTCGAATCGCTGCCCCGGGTGGCGACAGTCGACGCACCGGACCCCGGGTGGGCGTTGGCCGACGTCGCCGAGAAGTCAGGCGTCCCGTACGGGAAGAAGACGACGATCCACATCGTCACCGTCGGGCTTCCCCTCCTCGGGAAGGTCGTCTTCGTCTGCGTCACCCACAACGCCGGCAAGACCTGGAAGTGCGAGGCCTACCAGTGGGGCGGGTTCTAACGGGTAGGCCACCGATGAGCCAGCTCTCGGTCGCCGTCCGGGCCTGGTACGCCAGGGTCGGACGGTGGCCGTCGCGGGGGGATCAGGTGTGCAGGGTGTCGCTGGGCGACTGGCCGTGCACCGCTCGGTAGTCGGCCGCGAACCGGCCCGTGTGCGGGTAGCCCCAGCGGTGCGCGATCTCGGCCACGGTGGCCCCCCGGGTCGGATCGGCCCCGAGCAGGTCCTGGTGGGCCCGGTCCAGCCGCGCCCGCCGCAGGTACGCCATCGGAGTGGTGCCCAACCGGCGGCGAAACGCCGCCTGGAGGGCGCGGGGCGTGACGCGGGCGGCCTCGGCGATGTGGGTGACGGTGATCGCCTCGGCTGAGTGCGTCTCGATGAACGACACGGCACGGCGGACCGGGCCGGCGGGTAACGGGACGGCCTCCACCCGGTGCGACAGCGTCATCGCCGAGTTCGGAAAGGCGGCGAGCGCGGCCGAGGCGACCAGGTCGATGGCGGCGCCGACCACGAGCGGGCTTCGGAGCGGCTCCGGCGGCCCGTTGAAGAGGTGGTAGAGATGGATCGTGGTGCTGTGCCAGAAGTGGCCCATCTCCCTGGAGATCGGCGTCATCGCCTCGAAGCGAAAGTCGGCCGGATCGATGCCCGTCCGCTCGGTGGCGGCCTCCGTGACGACGCGCCGGTCCAGATTGACGCAGTAGAGATCGAATTGCTGGCAGATGTTGGTGAGTGGGCGGCCGGTCGGGTGCAGGAGCGCCTCGTCGGGACCTGTCCGCGCCCCGTCCCGGCCGTCCCGCGTCTCGACCTGCCCACTCAGCACGGCGAGAAACATCAGGTCGGTAAGCGGCTCAAGGTGGACTTCGACGGCCGCGCCGCACTGCACCCGGCTGACCAGGATGGGCCCGGCACCGACGGACTCCTCCCGGTACGTGGACTGTCCGACGACGCCGCGCGGCCGAAACTCGATCCCCGAGCATGACTGGTTGATCACGTCCTGCGCCTCCGAGACCTCGCGGGTCTCGTACCTGCGCCAGATGGGCGGACCTGCCGCCTCAGCGCCCTGGTGCATCTTGGCTCCTCGTTGCCAAGCGGAGGGGCCGTCAGACGCGTCTGCTTGGCGACGCACGGTGGGCGGAGCGCGTGAAATGTGAAGGCTCCACTGTTCTCAACGACGTCGAGCCTCCGTCGACATGGGCAGGACCGCAGCCGCCACGCCGATGGCGGGAGCCGTGCTGTCCACAATCCGCGCGAGACGGGCCGGATAACGCCGACCAGAACCAGTGAACGCGGCCGCGGCGGGCAGGACGTGGTAGTTCCGAGAGAGCGGGTTTCCGCTGTTGACGAGTCCGTACCACAGGCACCCGCCGGGCGGACGGCGCCGATCGTCCCGGAGACGCACCCATGAGAACCGCCTACGGGCTGCACATCGAGGGCCTCGACGAGGTCGTCGAACTGGACGGCGGGACGTGCCCACCCGTGGGAAGCCGACCGGTGACCGTACGGCAGCGGCACGCCGCCCCGCCGCCGCCCGCGCCGTTGGACGCCGACCGAATGGTCCGGATACTCGCCGACGGCCGCACCCTCGAACTGAGCCGGGCCAGCGGCAGCGCCACCTTCTACGGGCCGCCGCTCGCCGCGGACCTGCTCGCCCACCCGTACCTCGCCCCGGTGGCCGTGGTGGTCAACCGATGGGCCGAACGGGAGACCTTCCACGCCGGCGCGTTCGTCCACGCCGGACGGGCCTGGGTGGTGCTCGGTGGCCGTACCGCCGGCAAGAGCACGCTGCTCGCGGCGCTCGCCGCCCGGGACGTGCCGGTGCTGGCCGACGACATCGTGGTCTGTGCCGGCGGCGACGTGCTCGCCGGCCCACGCTGCGTCGACCTACGAGAGCCCATCCCCGGCTTCGGGTTGTCCACCCGAGTCGTCCGCGACGACAGCCGGCTTCGGGTCACCCTGCCCGCCGTCACGCCCGGGCTACCCATCGGCGGTTGGATCTTCCTGCACTGGGGTGACCGGCCCGCGGTGACCCCGGTCGGCCCGGCCGAGTTGCTGGCCCGCCTCGTCGCCCGTCGCTCCCTGCCCGAGTTGCCCTCCGACCCGAGCGCGCTGCTCGCGCTGGCCGCCCGGCCCGGTTTCGACCTGACCCGCCCCCGTGACTGGGCGGCCCTCGATGCCACCCACCGACTCCTCGACAACACGCTCACCGGGTCGCTGCCGTGACGGCCGGCCCCGCCCTCGATGCGCTGGCCCGGCTGATCCGCGGCCACGGACCACGTGGTGTGGCAGTGGTGGCGTGGACGATGCTGGCCTGTCGGCGGGTACGTCGCCAGCTCGCCCGAGGCGGGCTTGGCGCGGTACGCCTCACCGCGCCTCCGTCGGGTGGTACCGACACGGTGGTTCGGGGGGCGCTGCGCCGCAGCGGTGGCAACTGTCTGGAGAGCGCACTGGTGCGGCAGCGCTGGTTCGCCGAGCGCGGGGTGCCGCGGACCGTGGTGATCGGGGTCAGCGCGCCGGCCGCCGGTTTCCACGCCCACGCCTGGCTCGACGGCGACCCCGACCCGCACCGGCACGGGCTGGCCGAGATTCTGCGGCACCCGGTGCCGCCGGCCTGGCTGCGCTGACCGTCGCGCCGCCCACACCAGCCCGGTAGGAACGACAGGCGGGACCGGCCGACCGGGGCCGCTTCGTCGCGGACCCCGGTCGACCGGCCGATCCAGGGTGAGTGGCTCGGACAGCAGAGGGTCGTGCTGAAGAGCAGTGAACAGACGTTGCCGACTGAAAAGTCGGCAACCTGACAATTCCGCCCCGGAGAACCGCGTAACCACATTGACGCAGTCATGCTGCTCACTCCCGAGACCGCCTCGGTCCAGCCCGGGGACGCACAGCGCCGAACTCGATTGTTGCGTGGCAACGAACCATCACGCGACCTGTCGTTCGTGAAGTGGACAGGCAGATACGGGAACCGGATCGGCTCATCGGCTCGGCGTCTCGCAGGCTCGATGGATGCCGTCGCCGTGGTCCGCAAGTCCCCGAGAGGCCGTTCCGAACCGCCGACTGGCGCGTTCAAACAGATCGGGACGGATTGACGGCCGACGGAGGTGACGGCCCATGCCGTGGACGGGGAATCTTGACGGGCCCGAGCCTGTCACCCGAGACGTCGTCGAGACTGACGACCCAGAAGAAGCGCACCACGTGATCGCACTCAAGTACGGAGAACACCGCGTACGGATCTCCGGTCCACCCGCTCGATTCCGCTATCGGCAGGCGACGCTGCGCGTCGACGACCTGGAAATCGGTGAGTCCCGATACACGATGCGCAACCGCAGCGAAGCGTTGCCCTATCGCGACTTCACAGCGGTGACGGTGACGCACGGCCGGTATGCCGTCCGTACCGACGACGAGGAGTTGCGCCTCGGCCCCGGCACGACCGGTCGATACCCGCACGTGGGTGCGGTCCACCTCATCGACGATCTGGCGGCCGTCTCCGTCGGGCTGCCGATGCAACGGGTCGCGGCGGCCGCCTCCGTCCGCACCGGCCTGCCCATCGCGAACTTCCGGTTCACCACGATGGCGCCCCTCTCCCCGGCGATGGCCCTGCTCTGGCAGTCGGTGACGGCGTTCGCCCGGCGACAACTCGCCGTCAACGCTGTCGTCGCCAATCCACTGGCCCGCGCCGGCCTGGTGGACCTGGTGGCGACCACCGCCGTCGCGGTGTTCCCGAACACCACAATGACCATCAACTACCTGCCCGGACAGGCAGGTGTCGGCCGCGCGATCGTGCGCCGGGCCGCCGAGTTCATCGAGGCCCACGCCGCGTCGCCGTTGACCGTGGGGCGGATAGCCGAAGCCTGCGAGGTCAGCCAACGCGCGTTACAGGTGGCGTTCCAGCGTTACCACGGGCAGACCCCGATGGCGTTCCTGCGTGCCGTCCGATTACGCCAGGCGCACTGGGACCTGCAACACGCCAAGCCGGGGCAGACCGTGGCCGAGACGGCCCGGCGCTGGGGCTGGACCCATCCCGGGCGCTTCGCCCAGGCGTACCGCGAGACGTACGGCTGCCACCCCTACGACACCCTGCGCGCGACGGGAGCCTCGGTGCCGACGAAGCCGGGCCGGTGACGACCGCCGGCCAATGCCCGGACCAGGACGCCGAGCCGGCCGGGGTGGCCCGCGACCCGCCGGCCCGTCGTGGGGGTGCCGGCCGCACGATCCGCGCGCCCCGTGGACGGCGTCGCCACGCTCAAGGCCGCTGCCGCAGCGGACGGAAGTAGTGTCCGACCGCGTAGCGGTAGACCTCCGCACCGAGTTTCGCACCCTCGACGTCGGCGGTGCGGAAGTGGACGCCACCCCAGACGCGCGCGCCGATCAGCTCGTCGAGCGCCTGCGAGAAGCTGGTGAAATGCCGGGTCGTGCCGGAGTCGACGCTGGATCCGCTGAACGCGACGTCGTCGCGGCCGAAGAAGTACCGGTACAGCGACATCCGCGCGCCGGTGCCGCAGGCGTGGCCGGAAGGGTACTCCGGGAAGGGGGGCGTGCCGAGCAACGACTGCCAGCCCGGGTCGGCGGACGTCCTCGGGTTGCCGTCGATGTCGGCCAGGTGGATCGCGGTGACCGGACGCCAGTAGCTCCAGAAGTCCTTCTGGCTGAAGCACGCCACCCCGGAGTCGGCCACGATGAGGTCGGTCATCGCGAAGAAGCGCGCGGTGTGCAGGGCGTCCAGCTTGTGGGTGGTGGCGAGTTGCCGCTTGATCTCCCAGGAGGCGGACCGCCTGTCGTGCCACCAGATCGCGGCCTCGGTCTGGTCCTGGGTGCGCACCGTGCTCGTCGCACCGCCGACCGCCCGCACCTCGTTGAGGTCGCGGGCGTAGGCGCTGCTGCTCAGGCGGGGCGGCGCCGGGGCGCGGAACGTCGACGCGCGGGGGAGGAGGAACGGTCGCATGTGCCCGGTCCAGGCGCCCTGCGACAGGAACAGCGGCGGCGTGGGTCGCCACTGGCCGGGCTCGGTCCCGGTGCGCCACTGCTGATCCCCGAACGCGCCGTCGCCCTGCCTGGCGGCGACCATCGCGGCCGCCGCTCGCGCCCCTACCGCCACACCGCCCTGCTTCGACCGCCCGGCGGGTACCGCGGCGATGGCCTCGTCGTACTGGGCCCGAAGTCGCTCATGCTGGGCGGGGAAGAGGGCCGCGAGTACGTCGTGGGCGGCCGTGGCGACGGCGGCGTCGGCCGACTCCGTCCCGCTTGACGGCGGTGCGACGAGATACGGCTGGTACGGGGTGCCGCCGATCGCGTTGAGCGCGTCGTAGACGGCTCCGCTCACCATCGCGAAGCTGCGCACCTGCTCGTTCGGCTGCTGAGCCGCCACGTCCCAGATCGCCGTCTGGGCGTTGAGGTCCCAGGTGACCACCGGGTTGGCCGGGCTGCTGCGGGCGATCGCGGCCGCGGAGGCCGACGCTGGTGCGGCCATCGTGGCGGCGACAAGCGAGCCGAGCGCGATGGCTGCGGGAATGACGCGTGACCGGATCGTCCGGCTTGCGGGGCTGCGGCTCGTCATGGTCTCCCCGTCGGTGGGTCGGCGAGGCGTGCCGTCGACAGCACCCGGCGCGCGATCGGGAATCGGTGGCATCGAAGGTAGCATCGTCGCGCCTCGATGCGTGTGACGAGATCGCCCTGCGGGCGCGGCCAACCCGAGATCGACGAACGCCGGGCACTATCGTTCTGGCGTGCACATCCATGTCGACGTCCCCCCCGATCCCGCCTACCCGGGCCGGGTGGCCGCCGCGCTCAGCCGTGTCCGCCTGCGCAGGTACGGCTACATCGGCGCAGTGCTGGTGGTGGTGGGAGCGATCGGTCTCGCCGTCTCGCGCGGGTCCGCCCGGGCCGAGCAGATCTCGCCGCTGTGCACGGCCATGGTCGTGGCCGGTCTGCTGTCGATGCTGTACTCGCCGTGGGTGCGGTGGCGCGCCCGGCGCCGCTCCAGCGGCTACGCGGTCGAGGGCGCGTACGACATCACCGACGACAACATCATGATGCGCAGTGGCTCGCAGTCAAGCGGCATCGCCTGGGACGGGGTCGCCCAGGTGAAGGACACCCCGGAGTTCTGGATCGTGTACGTCGGGCGGATGCCGGCGACGGTCATCCCGCGCCTCCTGATGTCCGACGAGGACGCCGAGACGCTGCGTGCCTATCTGGTCGAACGTGGCCTGGTCCAGTGACTCGCGGGCGCCTCAGGGGGTGAAGGCGCGACGGTAGGCGGTGGGGGTGGTGGCGAACGCGCGGCGGAAATGGGCTCGTAGGTTGGTGGCCGTGCCCAGCCCGGTCCGTCTGGCGACCTCGTCGATCGTGATGTCGTCGCCTTCGAGCAGCCCGCAGGCCGCGCGCAGTCGTTGCTCGGTCAGCCACGCCTGTGGGCTCAGCCCGAACCGGTGTCGGAAGTTGCGGTGCAGTGTGCGGGTGGACTGAAGGCCCTGCCGGGCAAGGTCCGCGACGGTGATCGGCAGGTGCAGGTTGGCGGTCGCCCAGGTGGTGACGGCGGCCATCTCGGCGTCCTCCCCGCCGACGGTGACCGCATCACCGCGGGTGCGCTCGCGGCGGGGCTGGATCTGGCCCTGTGGATCACCGAACGAGAGCTCGGCGCGGCCACCGCCGACCGCGTCGCGGCCACCATCGAATACGCGCGACCGGCTCCCACCTGGCTCGCGTAGGGGAGGTAGCCCCATGAGCGACCTCGCTGGCACGCGCCCGCCGCACCGGTCACCGCCCGGGTGGCTGAATTCCCGCCAGGGCGAGGGTGAGGAGCCGCTCCGCCTTGGTCGCGTCGGCCGGCTGTGCGGCTAGCGAGATCGCGTTGACGAGGGTCACCAGGTCCGCCATCGCGACATCCGAGCGTACGGAACCCTGGTCCGCGGCCCGACGCAGCAGCTTCTCGCCCGCTGCGGTGAGCATCGCGCCACAGGTCCCGTTCTCCTCGGGTGGCGCGTTCAGCAGCGTCACCGCCAGGCCGCGGGTTGTCGTGGCGTACGCGGTGACCTCCTGCAACCAGGTGGTGAACGCGGCGAGCGCGTCCGGCTCGGCCAGCAGGTCGTCGGCGCGGGCGGACAGGTTGCCGACGCAGGTGCGGAACACGGCTTGGAGCAGGGACCAGCGGGACGGGAAGTGTCGATGCAGGGTCGCCGAACCCACCCCGGCGGTGCGGGCGATCTCCTCCAGCGACGCGTACGCGCCGTCGCGGGCGATCGCCTCGGCGGCCGCCGTGACGATGAGGTCGTAGTTGCGTTGTGCGTCCGCTCGCATGGCCCGCCATTGCCAAAGTGGGGTGGTCCCCCATATCGTAGCCGACGAGAAGTGGGGGGAGGCCCCACTTTTCTGGGAAGGGAATCATGACTGTCCTTGTCATCGGCGCGACAGGCAAACAGGGCGGGGCGACGGCCCGAGCGCTGCTCGACCGTGGCGTCGCGGTCCGCGCGCTGGTCCGCGACCCCGGCGCCGACAGCGCCCAGGCTCTACTGAAGCAGGGTGCCGAACTGGTCAGGGGCGACCTGGACGACGCGGCGTCGCTGCTCGCCGCGGCCGAGGGAATGGACGGTGTCTTCTCGATCCCGTACCCCGACGTGGCGAACATGCAGGGCGACGCCGAGTTGACCCGCGGTCGCAACGTCGTCGAGGCCGCGCGGCGGGCCGCCGTGTCGCACGTCGTGCACAGCAGCGTCTCCGGTGCCGGCGACTTCCACCGCAACCAGCCCGGCTGGGCCGAGGGTCGCTGGGACAGACACTACTGGGAGAGCAAGGCGGCCATCGACGAGCTGGTGCGTACCAGCGGCTTCGCGCACTGGACCGTGCTCCTGCCCTCGACCTTCATGGAGAACCTCCTCGGCTGGTCCTACCTCTTCGGCGACTGGTCCAGCGGCACGATCATCACCGGGTTCGCCGCGGACGCACGGCTTCCGTGGATCGCCGTCGACGACATCGGCGAAGCCGCGGCGACCGCGTTCACGAACCCGGGAAAGTTCGACGGCCTGGACGTCGAACTCGCCGGCGACCTGCTCACCATGACCGAGGTCGCGGCGATCCTCAGCGAGGTCACCGGTCGGACGATCGCCGCGCCCGTGCTCACCCCGCAACAGGCGGTCGAGCGCGGCCTGCTCCCGGCCATGGTCAACGCGGTCGAGCGGATCAACGAGAACGGTAGCCCCGCCCGCCCGGAGATCGCCCGGGCGCTCGGCCTGCCCACCACCGATTTCCGCACCTGGGCCCGGCGCACGTTCTCCTGACAGTCACCCGGTCACGACATCGTCGCGAGGGTCTCCGTCCGGGTCGTGACGATGCGGCGGCGGCGCACCGGGTACGGGATCGGGTGGGCGATGCTCCAGGCCGCGCCCGCGCAGACGACCTCCTTGTAGCGGGCCGCCAGCGAGCCCTTGAGCAGGGCGGGCCTGGCCCGGTCGTCGGCGGTCACGTACTGGATGAGGCCGTCGCGGCGACCGAGGCTGATGCACTGGTTGAAGTACCGCAGCGGGGCCTTCGGGATCTTCGTCCGGCCGGTCAGGCGCGCGGCGATGGCGTCGGCGGCCTGCCAGGCCATCGGGGTTCCCGAGGCGCAGGACATCCGCAGCGGTTTCCCGCCCGGTCCTTGCGCGAGCGCGGCGTCGCCGACGGCGTACACGTCGGGGTGGGAGACCGAACGCATCGTGGCGTCGACGACGATCTGCCCGGTGTCCGCGACCGTCAGGGTCGTGGCGGCGGCGACGGGGTGGACGGCGAAGCCGCCCGTCCACACGGTCACCTGGGCCGGGATCACCTGACCGTCGCCGGTGACCGCGCCGGTGGCGTCGACCCGGGCGACGGCGGTGTGCTCGTGGACGGTGATGCCGAGCCGGGCGCATACCTCGCGCAGGTGCTGCTGCGCCTTCCCGGTGAGCCAGTCACCGAGAGCGCCCCGGGCGGCGAGCGCGACGTCGAGGTCAGGGCGGGCCTCGGCGATCTCGGTGACCGCTTCGAGACCGGTGAGGCCGCCGCCGACGACGAGCACCGTCGCGCCGGCCGTGAGCTGGGCCAGCCGGTCGCGCAACCGCGACGCCGACGGACTGCCGGCGATGTCGTACGCGTGCTCGGCGACGCCGGGGACGCCGTGGTCCGCGCTGGCGCTGCCGAGGGCGTAGACGAGCGTGTCGTACGCGATCTCGTCGGCGCCGAGCGCGACGGTCCGGCGGTCGACGTCGACGCCGGTGACCCGGGCCACTCGGACCTCGACTCCGGTGCCCGCGTAGACGTCGCTGAGCGGTCGACGCCTGAGCTGCTGCCCGGTGGCGAGTTGGTGCATCCGGACCCGCTCGACGAAGTCGGCGTCGGCGTTGACGATGGTGATCTGCGTGTCGTCGGGGTGCAACCGCCTGGCGAGACGCCCGGCGGCGATGGCTCCGGCGTATCCGGCCCCGAGGACGACGATCCGGTGCTTCATGGTGTCACTCCTGTCTCGGTGAGGGTCGCTTCCTGAACCGGACAGCGACCCGATTCCTGACAGGAGTCGGCTGAGAGCTGGGTCACCAGACGCGCAGCAGGGGCTCCCCGTGCGCGGATGCGGACCAGTGGCGGGTGGCGCGTACGAGCTTGTCGGGGTTGACCTGGGTGTGCAGGGCCGCGACACCGTCGGACGTCACCTTCAGCGACATGACCCCGACGACCTGTTCGTCGACGACGACCACCAGCGCCGGACCACCGTTGGCGACGTCGGCGTAGAGGGCGAGGCTGCCGCCCACGATGTCCCGCTTGGCGGTGCTGGGCGCGAACAGGCCACGCAGGAACTTCGCCACCGCCAGGGCGCCGACGACGGGTCTGGTCCGGGCCGGGACCTTGCCGCCGCCGTCGCCGATGCTCGTCGCGTCGTCGGTGAGGAGCGTGACCAGCCGCTGCGTCTCGCCGTTCGCGGCCGCGGCGAGGAACTCCTCGACGATCCTGCGCGCGGTGGCCCCGTCGACCTCCGCGCGGGCTCGATCACCGGCGACGTGTTGCTTGGCCCGCCGGTAGATCTGCTGGCAGTTCGACTCGCTGACGCCGAGGATGTCGGCGATCTCGCCGTGCGAGTAGCCGAAGGCTTCGCGGAGCACGTACACCGCGCGCTCCCTGGCCGACAGTCGCTCCAGCAGGGTGAGCACCGCCATCGAGACCGACTCGCGCTGCTCGGCGGTGTCGAGGGGGCCGAGCATCCGATCCCCGGCCAGCACCGGTTCGGGCAGCCAGGTGCCCACGTACGTCTCGCGTCGGGCCCGCGCCGAGGTGAGCTGGTTGAGGCACACGTTCGTGAGTGCCTTCGTCAGCCAGGCCTCGGGCGTCTCGACCCGCTGCCGGTCGGCGGCCTGCCAGCGCAGGAAGGTGTCCTGGACCGCGTCCTCGGCGTCACTCGCCGAGCCCAGCAGGCGATAGGCGATAGCCCCCAGGCGGGCCCTGGCGCGTTCGAAGACCTCGACCTCGTCCGGACTGAGCGGCATGGCTCGATAGTTAACCACGCCCGCGGGCTGGTCGACGTCGCCCGTGGAGAACCGCGGCCTCCCGGTCCGCGTCCGGCGGACGGTGGAGCGTGGCGGCCACCGCCGTCAGGCAGATCACGACAGCGGCGACGAGCGGTGGGCGAGCGCCGAGGTGGACGGCCGCCGAGCCGAGGGGTATGGCCAGCACGAGCGGGCCGAACATCGCGGTGTTCGCCGTCGCGGAGACCCGGCCCAGCAGCGCCGAGGGGGTGTGCGTCTGCACGGCCGTCACGGCCGCGACCAGGGTCCAGGGCAGGCCGACGCCGGCGACGACCGCGCCGGCGACAGTGACCGGCCACCAGGGCAGGCCACGGGCCAGGCAACCGACGGCGAACAGCAGCGTCCCGGCGACGCCGACGCCACCCGGGCCGCGGCCGGCCAGGAGCCTGCCGACGATCAGGCCGCCGATGATCGAACCGGCGCCCTGTGCGCTGGTCAGCACGCCCAGGAACGTCGTCGGGAGGCGGAGGTCGGTGGTCACGATCGTGTAGATCGCCGCGGTCGTGAAGCCGGACATGGCGATCGACACGGCGGCGAGCACGACCGGCACGCCGGTCGCCCGCTGTCCGAACAGGACCGACAGTCCGCTGCGCAGGCCCCGGTGTCGCCGCGTCGGCGGGACCTGTGGCGTCCGGTTGAGGCGCACCGTCGCGTACAGGATGGCGACCAGGATCGGCAGGGCCGCGCTGAGTACGACGACCGCGCGGCCGCCGTGCCAGGCGTAGAGGCCCGCCCCGGCCAGCGGGGCGACGAGCTTCGTGCCCTCCTGTGCGCTTGAGCGCCACCCGTTGACGTCGCCGAGTTGCGCAGGTGGCAGCGCGGACGGCAGCAGCGCCGTCTCACCCGCGTCGATGAGCACGTAGCTGACGCCGTAGACGGCCGAAACGGCGAAGATGAGCCACGCCTGCCCCGGCCCGCGCACCGCGAAGAGGGTCAGCAACGCGGCGGCCAACCCGAGGTTGACCGCAATGACAAGCGGCCGTCGGGGTGCCCGGTCGAGCAGGCCGCCCAGCCACGGGCCGGCGAGCACCGGGGCGTACACGCACAGCCCGGTGAGGGCCGCGAGGCCGGTGGAGCCGGTCAGGTCCAGGGTCCAGATGCCGGCCACCAGGGACATGGCGCTGCTGCCGAAGCCGGACAACAGCGAGATCGCCACGAACAGTCCCGCGTTGCGCCGCATGAGTCCTCCAGGTTGAGTCGGGATGACTCATATCCTTTTTCTTGAGGCTTGGCGGCGCAATCCTGGCGAGCTACGTCAACGTGGCATTGACAACGCGGCAACGAGCTTCGCCGCAGCGGCTCGGGCGGGTGCCGGCAGTCGGTCGCCCGCTTCGGCGAGGTCGGCGACGAGATGCGGGACCAGCGCGTACAGCGACCCCGGCGCGGCGTCCAGGGCGGCGTCCACCGTGCCGCGCACGAGTGCCGCGCGACGGAATCGCGCGTTCCACCGCTGGTCCGCGGCGATCCATCGCCCGAGATCGGCCACGGCGGCACGCAGTGCCGCGATCTGCGCCGGGTAGCGGGAGTCGCGGTGCTGCTGCCGTGACCTCCGTGCCGCCACCAGGCGCTGTCGGCGCTGCTCGGCGGCCTGCCGGCTGCCCAGGCCCAACGCCCGCGCCACCTGCGCCCACGTCGCGCCGTGGTGCCGCGCCCGGTCGATCAGGTCCAGCTCCTGCTCGTCCAGGCGGGCGCGGGCAACCTGGACGTCCGCCAACTGCGCCAGCTCCGACGTCACCGTGTCAACGATACGTTGACAGCGGTCGGCGCACCAGGAACACGTCCACCGGGTCCTCGGTTTCCAGCGTGAACCCGTGCCGCTCGTACAGCCGCCGGGCCGGACTGCCCCGCAACACGTTCAGCCGGACCACTGTGCCGTCGCGGTCGCACCGGTCCAGCAACTCGCGCAGCACCGCCGTGCCGATGCCGCTGCCCTGCACGTGCGGAGAGAGGTAGAAATGCTCCAGCCAGTGGGCGTCGTCCGCCGGGCGCAGCGCCACGCAGCCGGCGAACGCGCCGCCCACCTCGACGACCCAGGTGTACGCCGGGGCGAAGCCGTCCCGCAGGCGCTGCCGCACGCGCTGTTCGTCGTACCGCCCGAGCCGCTCCAGATCTGCCCGCAGCACCACGGCGCGTAACTCGGCCACGGCGTCGACGTCCGCCACCGAGGCCTGTCGCAGTTCCCACTCCATCATGATCACCACGCTATCGCCGACCTCGCCGCACACGGGAGGCGCTGCGGGAGGTGCTGGCGGCCCGGCTGCCGGTCGAGCCGGACGGCTCGATCCACCTCGGCGCGCGGGCCTGGGCCGTGCGGGGTTGCGCGCCGCAATAGCCGGCGCGTCTCACGTTTCCGCAGCTCAGCGGGGGTCTCTGTCGGGCAACGGACAAGACGGCAGCGCCTCGGACGGAGCACTGTAGGAGCAGGTGCCGACTCCGCTGGGGGCGCCCGCAGCGGGTTCGTCCTCACCGGGACAAGGACGTCATCACCGCCGACGCCGCCGCCTGGCCGCGTCGTCTGGGCCGGTGTTTCGCCTTCCCTCTCGCACCCGTGTGCGTCCCGCCGGTCCGGCGTCGCTCAGCGCGCCCGGACCCGGCGATCTAGCTCAGAGAGGCACCTCCATGGCCGCTCCCACCGCAACCGCAAGCCTGAACGCGTCGACCTACTCGCCGGGCGCCCAGATGCTGCTGACCGTCACCTACTCCGACCCCGACACCAAGCCGTTGACCGTCACCATCGTGGTCACCGACGCGCAGGGCAACAGCAGCGCGCCCGTCAAGGTCACCGCGGTCATCGACCCGCTCACCCTGACCGTCACCGACACCTCCGGGCGTACCTGGACCCGGGTTTCCGACAACGGCGCGGTCGCCGTCTACCGGGCGGTGGCGTGATGCCCCGCGTCACCGTGCAGGTGCGCGACGCCGCCGGTAACACCGCGACGGCAAGCGCCGACTACACAGTGGGTGGCCAGCCGATACTCGGCGGCTACTACCTCTCCGGGGGTGCCGACCCGACCGCCGACATGGCCGGCGGCAACTTCCACTCGCTGACCCAGTACCGCAGCTTCGCCGACGGTTACATCTTCCCCGGCTACAACCGGCCCTGGCTGATCACGCTGGGCCGGGCGGGGATACAGATGAACATGGTCCTGGAGCTGAAGCACTACGGCGCCCCGGACACCGGCCCGCAGACCTTCACCGTGGACGGCACCACCTACACCGTGCCCGCGCCGTCGATGACCATCCAGCAGCGCCCCAGCACCACCTGGCCGAAGGCGTACGGGTACGGCCAGGTGCTCAGCGGTCAGTGTGACGGGTTGTTCGCCCGCGCGCTGGCGCAGTATCGGACGCTCGGCTTCGGCGTGAACATCCAACTCGCGTCCGAACTGGACACCGACCACGAGTTCGGCACCACCGAAGGCGGTGTCGGGTACACCTGGGCGCAGTCCGACGCCCGGGCGCTGCAGGCGCTCAACTACATGCTCACCTGGTTCAAGACGCGGCCCCTGCCCGGCGGCACGACCTTCTCGATCGGGGTCGGCGGTTTCGACCGGGCCTGCTTCCAGCGCATCCACCCCGAGTCGCTGATGACCCGGCTGGATTTCCTCCAGTGGAACGTCTACGGCACCAACGCCAGCCACACCGCGCTGGCCCGGTTCCGCCGCACCAAGGACTGGGCGGTGGCCGACCTCGGCCCGGTGGCGCTGTCCCGTCCGGTGCTCATCGCCGAGTGGGGGGTGCGGGTCGCCGAGATCCCCAACCAGGCCGCCTGGATCGCCACCGTCCCCGCGGCCATCGCCCAGCTCAACGCCGAGCGTGGACCGCTCATCGTCCGGACCAACTACTTCAACTCCGGGTGGGGCACCCTGACGCCGAAGGCGACCGGGCTGGCCGCGCTGCGGGCGGCCTACTCCACCCCGCCGTACGTCTGAGTCCGCGTCCGGTGGCCCGGTCGGTGCGACCACCGACCGGCCCCGGCCGGGGCACCCTATGCTCGGATCATGGAACTGCGGATCTTCACCGAACCCCAGCAGGGCGCCAGCTACGACCAGTTGCTCGCGGTCGCCCGCTGCGCCGAGGACGCCGGCTACGGCGCGTTCTTCCGGTCCGACCACTACCTCAAGATGGGTGACGTGAGCGGCGCGCCCGGCCCCACCGACGCGTGGACCACTCTCGCCGGCCTGGCCCGGGACACCAGCCGCATCCGGCTCGGCACGTTGATGACCGCGGCCACCTTCCGGCTGCCCGGCCCGCTGGCGATCACCGTGGCGCAGGTCGACCAGATGAGCGGCGGTCGCGTGGAGTTGGGCATCGGCACCGGCTGGTACGCCGAGGAGCACAGCGCGTACGGCATCCCCTTCCCGCCACTGGCCGAGCGGTTCGACCGGCTGGAGGAGCAGCTCGCGGTGATCACCGGGCTCTGGTCCACGCCGCCGGGGGAGCGGTACGAGTACGCCGGCCGGTACTACCCGGTCCGGGATTCGCCCGCGCTGCCGAAGCCCGTGCAGCAGCCGCGCCCACCGATCCTGCTCGGCGGGACGGGCCCGAAGCGCACCCCCGCGCTTGCCGCCCGCTACGCCGACGAGTTCAACCTGCCGTTCGCCTCGGTACCGGACACGGCGGCGCAGTTCGACAGGGTCCGCGCGGCGTGCGCGGAGATCGGCCGGGACCCGGCCGAGCTGGTCTGGTCAAACGCTCTGGTGCTCTGCTGCGGGCGCGACGACGCCGAGGTGGCGCGTCGGGCCGCCGCCATCGGCCGCGATCCGGACGAGTTGCGGGCCAACGGCCTGGCCGGTACGCCCGGCGAGGTCCTGGACACCATCGGCCGGTACGCGGAGATCGGCAGCGAGCGGCTCTACCTCCAGGTGCTTGACCTCGGCGACCTGGCGCACCTCGAACTGGTCGCCGACGAGGTGATGGCGAAGCTCTGAACCAACGGGCCCGCTGCCGGCGGTCAGGCGCGGTGATGGGCGCCCGCGCCCGTCCCGGACGCGTGCGGGTCCCCCAGTACGGTGTCCAGCCGCCCGTCCCGGTCACTGTCCACATAGGTGATGTCGGGTATCCCGTCACCGTCGACGTCGATCTGGACGACGTCGGCGACGCCGTCGCCGTCGAGGTCGGTGACCACCTCCACCGAGCCGTCCAGGTGCCGGGTCACGATCGACTGTGGCCCGCCGCCGGGCGCTCGCGGCGCCGGGCCGGGTGTGGGCACCGGCGTCGGGGCCGGCGCGGGCGCCGGGGTGGGTCGGGGACCGGGCGTGGGCGCCGGGTGACTGGGCAACCCGCCGGCCGACGGCGCGCTGGCCTGCTCGACGCCGCTGCCGGTCGGGTCCAGCTCCTCCTCGGAGGGAAACACGTCGCCCCGCGGGGCCGGATCACGGTAGCTGCTCATGGGCGTAGGGTTCCCCGCCGATGACGAGAACAACCGTGCCCGATCGACCGGTGTCCTCGGTGGGCGGTTTGGCGGAAGATGCTGGAACCGACGCCACGGTCATGAACGGGGGTCCGAGCGTGGAACTGCGCCGGAATCGGGGGGCCCGTGCGCTCGCTCTGGTATGCGTACTCGGTGGGGTGTTCCTGTTGGTTTATCCCAGCGACGGAGCACCGCTACGGATGATCATCGCGGGGGGTGCCGCCGCGCTCGGCGCTGTCGCGCTGGTCAGCGCGCTGCGACCGTTCCGGTTCGGGATCGGCGCCGAAGGGCTCACCATCCGGCGGCCCGGCCTGCGTCGCGACATCCGCTGGGCCGAGGTCGACACGTTGGTCCTCGACGAGCCGCCCCGCCGCGACGGCTACCGCAAACCGCCGCGGCTGCTGCTGGTGCCCGTGCCGGGGGTCCCGGTGGAGCCGGTGACCGCCCGCCACCCGCTCGACGGCCGCCCCGCCATCGAGTTGCTCGCCCTCGACCAGGTCCGCGAGCAGCCCGACCAGGTGTCCGCCGCGCTCACGCGATACGCCGGTGACCGTTTCGTCGACCTGCTGGCGCTGCGCCGAGCCGCCTTCGCCGACCCCGACCTCCCGGTGGGCCTGCGTGGCTACCAGATGGACCGGGTCGACCGGTTGATCCGACGCGGCCAGGACGCCCTGCTGTCCGGGGACGCGCCGACCCGGCAGGCGGCCCGCGGTGAGATCGAACGTGCCAGCGTGGCCGGTCTGCCGATCGCCCAGCGTGGCTACAACACGCTCCAGACGGATACGGTTCTGGACGCCCTCGTCGCCGCGTTGGCCGACCACCCGTCCACCGATCGGGAGACCGCTACATGATCGCGCACGGACAGCACGCCACACCGGCCACGGCGGCCGACGTTCCGCGCCGCAACTGGGCCGGCAACGTGCGGTACGCCGCTCGGGCGTTCCACCGACCGACCTCCACCGACGAACTGCGTCGACTGGTCGCCGGCAGCACCCGGATCCGGGCGGTGGGCAGCGGGCACTCCTTCAACCGGATCGGCGACACCGACGGTGACCTGGTCACCCTCGCCGGGCTGCCCCCGGTGGTCGAGGTCGACCACGAGCGCGCGCAGGTCACGGTGAGCGGGGCGATGCGCTACGGCGACCTCGCCCGACACCTGCACACCCAGGGATACGCGCTTGCCAACCTCGCCTCACTGCCACACATCTCGGTGGCCGGCGCGGTGGCGACCGCCACCCACGGTTCCGGTCAGACCCACGGCAACCTGGCCACCGCGGTCGCCGGCCTGGAGATGGTCACCGCGGCCGGCGACCTGCTGCGGGTCGACCGCGAGAGCGACGCGTTCGCCGGCATGGTGGTCGGGCTCGGCGCGCTCGGCCTGGTCACCCGGGTCACCCTGGACGTGGTGCCCACCTTCGAGCTGCGCCAGTACGTGTCGCTCGACCTCGACCGGGAGGCATTGGACGAGGCGCTCGGCTCGGCGTACAGCGTGAGTGTCTTCACCGACTGGCGTACGCCCCGACTGCGTGAGGTGTGGCGCAAGCAGGTGGCCGACCAGCCGCCGCCCTCGGCGGACTGGCTCGGCACCACCGCCGCCGCCGCGCCCCGGCACCCGGTGCTCGGAATGCCACCGGAGAACTGCACCCCGCAGCTCGGCGAGCCCGGCCCGTGGCACGAGCGGCTGCCGCACTTCAAGCTCGGCTTCACCCCGAGCAGCGGCGACGAGTTGCAGTCGGAGTACCACCTGCCGCGTACGGCGGTAGCCGACGCGCTCGCCGCGCTGGACGAGGTGGCGCACCTGATCGCACCGGTGCTGCTGGTGTGCGAGCTGCGGACCGTGGCGGCGGACGAGCTGTGGCTCAGCCCGAACCACCGGCGGGACAGCTTCGTCGTGCACTTCACCTGGATCGACGACACGGCGGCCGTGCTGCCGGTGGTGGCGGCCGTGGAGGCACGCCTGGCGCCGTTCGCGCCGCGCCCACACTGGGGCAAGGTCTTCGTCACCGACCCGGCCGAGCTGGCGGACCGCTACCCGCGGCACGCCGACTTCGCCGCCCTGCTGCCCCGGCTCGACCCGACCGGCAAGTTCCGCACCGACCTGCTGGACCGCTACTTCCCCCGCTGACCCCCGGACCCCCGGACCCCCGGACCCCCACCCCCCGTTGATCATGAGGTTGGCGGGGTCCAACTCGGCGTAGCACGCCGCTAACCTCATGATCAGCGGGAGGTGGCCGGAGTGGCGAGCGTGCTGTGTTGCACGGCGCGACTGATGTCGCTGGGGGAGACGATGCCGACCAGTTGACCGTCTGTGACCACCAGGGCGCGACCGTCGGCGCACTCGCTGAGCCGGGGGAGCAGGTCGTTGAGTTCCTCGCCGGGCTGGGCGAGGACCAACTGGTCGGCCCGGCAGGCCACCTCGGCGAGCGTGGTCGACGCCCGCCGCTCGGGCGGCACACCGCGTACCCGGTCGACGGTGACCAGGCCGGTCGGCCGGCCCTCCTCGGTGAGGGGCAGCGCCGAATGCCGGTAGGCGAACAGGTAGTGGTCGACGAAGTCGGCGACTGTCATCTCCGCCGAGGCGGTCTGCGGTTGCGGCGTCATGACGTCACCGACCCGGACCCCGCGCAGGGCGCTGCCGGTGCGGGCCTGCCGCTCCTCGGCCCCGGCGGCACCGATCAGGAACCAGCCGATCAGGGCCAGCCAGAGCCCACCGAAACCGACACCGGACAGGAACTGCCACAGCCCCAGGCCGATCAGCAGGACGCCCAGCACCCAGCCCGCCCGCGCGGCGGCCACCGACGCTCTGGTCCGGTCACCGGTGGCCTTCCACACCGCGGCGCGCAGCAACCGGCCGCCGTCCAGGGGTGCGGCCGGCAACACGTTGAAGACGGCCAGCAGCACGTTGATGCCGGCCAACCACGCCACCGCCCCGAAGAGCAGCCCGCCCTGCCCGGCCAACGCGAGCAGCGCGGCGATCGCGCCGAAGAACGCCCCGAGCAGCAGGCTGACCAGGGGGCCGACACCCGCGATCCGCAGCTCCGCGCCGGGGTCGCGCGGCTCGCCCCGCAACTCGGCCACACCGCCGAACAGCCACAGCGTGATGCCGTTGACGGTGAGCCCGTTGCGCTTGGCGACCACCGCGTGCGACACCTCGTGGGCGAGCAGGCCGACGAAGAAGACCACCGCCGCGGCCAGCCCGGCGAGGGTGTACGCCACGGGCGAGCGGTCGGGGTACGAGCGGGGGAACTGGTTGGCCGCCAGCCCCCACGCGATCAGCGCGAAGATGACCAGGACACTCCAGTTGACGCCGACCGGTACCCCCGCGACCCGACCAAGTCGGAAACTGGCCCTCATCCCACCCGGATACCCCGCCAGACCGGGGGCATGCCAAGGCGAATCAGGCGCACCGCGTGATCAGTCGGCGGTGCCGGGCGGGACGACCCAGGCGCTGGGCTGCCCGGTGATAGCGCTGATAAGATCGAAGTCTCCGTCGTAATGCAGCACGGTGACCCCATGTCGTTCGGCGGTGGCAGCGATCAGCAGATCCGCCATGGACAGGGCGCGGTGGTTGCCCTTGTGAAGGGCCTGCACCTGCACGTCGATCGCTCGATCCCAGACTTCGTCAGGCATCGGCAGCCAGTGGAAGCCGCCCATCAACCACCGGGCACGCTGCGCATCCTTCGCAGTACGGGCACTGTGAATGACCTCGATCTCGACAGCGCCGCAGACCGCGAGCAACCCACGGTCGGAGAGTTCACCGAGTACCGGAGCCACCTGCCGCTTCGGCCAGCGGGCGAGGGCGGATTTGTCGAGCAGGTAGTGCTCGTGACTCACGCCGCGTCCGGCTCAGCGGTTCCAACGGGGCCGGTCAGATCGGGCAGCCCGCCGCTCTTGAGCCAGTCGGCGAACTGTCGCCGCTTCTCTCGATCGACGATGGCCTTGAGGGCGGCGTTGACGGTGGCCTTCTTCGTCGTGGTGCCGAGGATCTCGCCAGCCTCGGCGAGGAGTTCATCATCGACGTCAAGGATCGTCCGGCTCACGGTGCCTCCTCAGGTAGGCGATCATCGCGATGATATCAAGATGACGGATTTTTGATATCACGCCGCGCCGAGTCGCCATGCTGACACCGCCTGATCGGCGGTTCAGCGGCGCGGGGACTCGCTGGCGATGGTCGCCTCCCGGGGAAGGGCCGCCGCGCGCAGCGCCCAGTCCAGCGCGTAGTCGGCGATCTCCTCCCAGCCGTCCTGCCCGACGGTGAAGTGTGTTCGGCCGGGGAACTCGTGGTACGCGGTGAGCGCCCGGGACTTCTGGTAGAGCGCCGCGTTGGTCCGGACCACCGACGCCGGCACCACGTGGTCCGCCCCGCCGGCCAGCAGGAGCAGCGGTGCCCGGTCGTCGCGTGCGGTGTCGACCCGGGCCGGCGAGCGCGGATCGACGTTGGCGAAGGCGCCCTCGAAGAACACCCGGCCGGCGCCGGGGACGGCATAGCGCTGCCAGGCCCGGTCGGAGTCCTCGCGGCTCATCGTGTTACCAAAGGTGTAGGCGAAGTCGTCAGGCGTGAACGGAACGGCCTTGCTCCGGTTGGCTGGGCTGCGCAGGATCGGGAAGCCGGAGCGCAGCGTGCTCAGCGGCACCTTGAGCACCCCCTTCACCGCCGCGGGGTGCACCCCGACCACTGCCGCGCCGAGGCCCCGGTCGGCGAGAACCTGCGCGAAGAGGCCGCCGAACGAGTGGCCCATGATGATCGGTGGTCGGGGGAGCGCCCGGATGATCCGGTCGTAGTGCGCGACGATCGTGGCCATGCTCTGGTCGGCGATCGGAGCGGGGTCGGCGCGCAACTGCTCCACGGAGCGGTCCATGCCGGGCCAGGCCGGGGCGATGACGTGCAGGCCGCGCCTGGTGTACCGCTCGACCCACCCCTGCCAGCTACGGGGGGTCATCCAGAGTCCGTGGATCAGCACTACCGTGTCGACCTGGCCCTGCGGTGTGGCACCCATCGCGTCCTCCCGGTGTCGCGGCGTCCCGGCCCGGCGGGTACCCGTTGCCGTGCGCGGAATTCCTCGCCGCCAGGACCGACTGCTGGCCTGACGCTCCGGGTCACCAGGCGATGACGCCGGCCGTCAACGACGGCCCCTGACAAATGTCACGGCCGGGACGTGACGGCCGCCCCGGGCATCGACGTACGCGCCGCCGGAGCATGTTTGACATGACCAGTACGCATCCGGCCGTCGAGTTGAACGGCCTCACCAAGACCTTCGGCGCGGTCACCGCTGTCGACGGGCTGAGCCTGCGGGTGCAGCCCGGCGAGGTGGTGGCGTTCCTCGGCCCCAACGGGGCGGGCAAGACCACCACCATCGACATGCTGCTCGGTTTGGCCCGTCCGGACGAGGGCACCGTCCGCATCCTCGGCGGCACCCCGGACAAGGCGGTGGCCCGGGGTCGGGTCGCCGCCGTACTCCAGACCGGCGGGCTGCTCAAGGACCTCACCGTCGGCGAGACGGTCGAGATGACCGCGCACTTCTACCGGCACACCCGCCCAGCCGCCGAGGTGCTGGAGCGGGCCGGCATCGCCGACATCGCCGGCCGGGTCGTCGGGCGCTGCTCCGGCGGCCAGCAGCAGCGACTGCGCTTCGCGCTGGCCCTCCTGCCCGACCCGGACCTGATGGTGCTCGACGAGCCGACCACCGGCATGGACGTCGAGGGCCGCCGGGACTTCTGGCAGGCGCTGCGCCGCGACGCGCGGGCCGGCCGGACCGTCATCTTCGCCACCCACTACCTCGACGAGGCCGACGCGTACGCCGACCGGATCGTGCTGGTCCGACAGGGGCGCATCGTCGCCGACGGCACCACCGCGGAGATCAAGAACCTGGCCGCCGGCCGTACCGTGCGGGCCACCCTGCCCGGCGCCGACCAGGCCGCGCTCGCCGCGCTGCCCGGGGTGGACGCCGTGGAGGTACGCGGCGACAGCGTGCTGGTGCGTACCGGCGACTCGGACGCGATCGCCCGGCACCTGCTCACCCGGACCGACGCCCGGGACGTGGAGATCACCTCCCGCAACCTCGAGGACGCCTTCCTCGCCCTGACCACCGCGCACCCCGGAGCCTGAGATGACCACACTCACCCCCACTCCCTCCCGTGCCGTCGAGCCGGACCGTCGGCTGCCCGCCCTTGGCGGTTTCGCCCCGGGCGTCCTGCGCATCGAGCTGCGCCGGGTGCTGCGTAACCGCCGCACCCTCGCCTTCACGCTGATCATGCCGGGCGTCTTCTTCCTCATCTTCGGTCTGCCGCAGGGCGGGCAGTCGCTTGACAACGGCCGCCCGGTCACGGCGTACGTCATGATCAGCCTCGCCGTGTACGCGGCCATGGTGGCGACCACGAGCGCGGGCGGCGCGGTCGCCACCGAGCGGGCCCTGGGCTGGAGCCGTCAGTTGCGGCTCACCCCGTTGCGCCCGACCGCGTACGTGGCGACGAAGCTGGTCACCGCGATGACCCTCGGCCTGCTCGCCGTCGTCGTCGAGTTCCTGGTGGGCGCTGCGGCCGGTGTGCGCATCCCCGCGTACGTCTGGCTGCTGTCCGGGCTCGCCGCCTGGATCGGCTCACTTGTCTTCGCCGCGTTCGGCCTGTTCATCGGCTACCTGGTGCCGGCCGAGAACGTCATGCAGTTCATCGGCCCGATCCTGGCCGTGCTGGCCATGTTCGGCGGCCTGTTCGTCCCGGTCGAGGTGCTGCCGGAGGTGCTCCAGCAGGTCGCGAAGTTCACCCCGGTGTACGGCATGGGGGTGCTGGCCCGCGCCCCGCTGACCGGCGAGGGGGTGAGCGCGGCGGCTCTGGTCAATCTCGTCGGCTGGGCGTTGGTCTTCGGTGTCGGTGCGGCCCGGCTGTTCCGCCGGGACACCGCGCGGGTCTGACCACCGCGACGGCTAGCGTGGACCCGATGGATCTCTCGACCGGGCAGCCCTGGCCGGTGAGCCGCCACTGGCGGTTCACCGGCTGGCTGCTGGCCGCCGTGTGGCTGTTCTTCCTCAACGTGCCGCTCGCCACGGCGTTGCACCAACCGCAGCCGTGGCGGCGGGTCCTCGGGGTGGCGGCCCTGCTCGTGTTCGGCGTCGGTTACGTGCTGCTGTTCCAGTGGGCCCGCAAGCAGCGCCAGGCACTGCTGCCGATCCCGGCGGGTCGGGCGCGGGTCGGGCTGGTGCTGCTGCTCGCGGTGGGCGTGGTCAGCATCCCGGGCACGGGTGGGGACTGGCTGGCGACCCTGGTCTACGTGGCGGCGGCAGGGGTGTTCCTGCTGCCGGCGGGGGAGGCGTTGGCCGCGGTGGTGCTCTGCGCGCTGACCCCCGTGCTGGCGTCCTGGCTCGTGCCGGGCTGGGAGGCGGAGAGCGGCATCGTCTTCGCGGTGCTGCTCGCCTCGTTCGCGATGTTCGGGGTGTCCCGACTTGCCCAGCGCAACAGTGAACTTCGGGCCGCCCAACGGGAGATCGGCCGGCTCGCGGTCGCCGAGGAACGGGCCCGCGCCGCCCGCGACCTGCACGACATTCTCGGGCACTCGTTGACCGTGGTGGCGATCAAGGCCGAGTTGGCGGGCCGGCTCATCGAGGTGGACCGCGAACGCGCCGCCGCCGAGATCGCCGAGGTGGAGGCGCTGGCCCGCGCGGCGCTGTCCGACGTGCGGCAGACGGTCGGGGCGTACCGGGAGGTCACCCTCACCGCGGAGTTGGCCGGCGCCCGCTCCGCGCTGGCCGCGGCGGGCATCGAGGCGGACCTGCCGGCCGAGGTGCCGGCGCTGCCGGAGGAGTGGGACCGGTTGTTCGGGTGGGCGGTACGGGAAGGGGTGACGAACGTGGTCCGGCACAGCGGGGCGCGGTGCTGCACGGTCCGGGTGTACCCGGACCGGGTCGAGGTGAGCGACGACGGTCGGGGCCCGTCCACTCCCGACGCCACCGGGCACGGGCTCGTCGGCCTGCGTGAGCGGGCGCGGGAGTTGGACGCCTCGTTGACCGTCGGCCGCCGGCCCGACGGGAGTGGCTTCCTGCTCCGGGTGCACGCCCCGGCGGAGGCCCGGTGAGTGCCCCCGGCGCGGGGCCGCCCGACCCGATCCGGCTGCTGCTCGCCGACGACCAGGCGCTGGTCCGCGGCGCGCTGGCGGCGCTGCTCTCGCTGGAGGAGGACCTGAGCGTGGTGGCCGAGGTCGGTCGCGGCGACGAGGTGGTGCCCGCGGCCCGCCGCAGCAACCCCGACGTCGCCCTGCTGGACGTGGAGATGCCCGGCCTGGACGGGATCGCCGCCGCCGCCGCGTTACGGACCGCGCTGCCGACCTGCCGGGTGCTCGTGGTGACCACCTTCGGTCGGCCCGGCTACCTGCGTCGGGCGATGGAGGCCGGCGCGAGCGGCTTCGTGGTCAAGGACACCCCGGCCCGGCAACTCGCCGACGCGGTCCGCCGGGTGCACGCGGGCCTGCGGGTGGTCGACCCCACGCTTGCCGCCGAGACCCTGGCCGCCGGGGTGAGCCCACTGACCGACCGGGAGACCGAGGTGCTGCGGACCGCCCGTGGCGGTGGCACGGTCGCCGACCTGGCCGGGGCGTTGCACCTGTCCGAGGGGACGGTGCGCAACCACCTCTCGGCTGCGATCGGCAAGACCGGCGCCCGCAACCGGGCCGAGGCGATCCGGATCGCCGAGCAGAACGGTTGGCTGCTCGGCGAGTGACCGCTGCCGGTCAGGCGGTCGGGGGCGGGGTGGGCAGCTTGTCGACGACCACCACACTGCTGCCGGGGCGGACCTCGGCGAGCAGTTCCCGCTGACCGCTGCGGGTCAACCGGATACAGCCGTTCGTGGTGTTCTCGCCCAACTCGTCGTCGTCGTGCCAGGTGTGCACTCCGATGTGGGCGCCCCGCAGCCCGGCCGGCACCGACTCGGGGTCGTCGGGCACCGCGCCGAGGGCGTAGATGTCCACGCCGCCGTAGACCTCCTCCGGCGGCGGGGTACGGCCCAGGACGAAGGTCCGCCCCAGCGGGGTCTCCTGCCCCGACTGGCCGAGGCTGACCTCCCAGGAGCGCACCGCCGTGCCGGCCCGGTACCAGGTGAGCCGGTGGACCTTGCGTTCCACCACGATCTGGTCGCGCAGCGCCACTGTGTCGAACCCACCGGGAGGCAGCCAGGCGAGCCGCCGGTTGGCCGACGGCAGCAGGACGGCGGTCCAGCCGACACGCCGGTCGGCGATCGGCATGGTGAGGTCGACGCCGCTTATCGTCGGTTCGAGGAAGGCTCGCGGACGGCCGCCGGGCGCGTCGTACGCGGCGATCCGCCTGGTCGGGTGCGCGCCCTCGGTGAGCGGCGTGGTGTCCATGGTGGCCGGATCGGCGGGGAAGCCTCCGGGCGCGGGGTCGTAGTCGACCACCGGCAGCCCCGCCGGGGCGGGCGCGGCCGGGGGGATGGACTCCTCGGGGCTCTGCTCGACGGTGTTCGGCGTCGGGTCGGCCGCCGCGATCCGTCTGTCGGGAGCCGTCGTGCCGGGGGTCAGGGCCTGGCCCACCAGCAGCGCGGCCACCAGCAGGGCCGGTACGGCGATCGCGGCGGCCACCCAGGGGCCACGGCGGCGGTACGAAGACTTTCGGTCAAACGGCACGAAACCACTCTAAGGTGGCGGACGGCTCGGGGCTCCCGGTTCGGTGAGACCCGCCGACCAAAGGCCCCGCGAGCGCGCCAAGGTGGACGGAAACGCACGTCGACACGGTTCGGTTCGATCCCGGCCAGAAATTTTTCCGGACAGGTGATCCGCGCGCCCCGTCGGTCCGTACTGGATGGGGGAGCAGGGGTCGGCCGGTGGTACGCCGCCGCGAGACGATCGAGGAGCACATGGCCCGGGCACAGCAGAACCAGAAGGCGGCCACCGTCCGGACCAGCGCCAGCAGTCGGGGGGTGCGCACACCGTCACGGTCGGCGGCCACCCTGCTGATCGCGTCGGTGCTCGCCGCACTGTGGGCGGCGATCATGCTGACGGGCGCCGGGCAGACGGCGTACGCGTACGGTTTCTTCTTCACCGAGTTCTTCGCCGGGGTGATCTCCCTGGTGGCGTTGAGTCTCACCGTGATGCTCGGCCTGCTCGCCACCGACCGGCTGGTGCTGCGCATCTCGCACCGGGTGCTGATGCAGTCGGCGCACCGGGCCACCGGCGTACTGGGCGTGGCCGGGCTCGGCTTCCACGTCCTCACCAAGATCGCCACCGGACGGGCGGCGGCGACCGACGCGCTGGTGCCGTTCGTCGGCGGCCGGGGGCTCTACGTCGGGCTCGGCACCGTGGCCGCCCTGTTGATGGTCAGCGTGATCTGGACCGGCATCATCCGGGCCCGCTTCGCCGGCGTCGGTCCGAAGTGGCTGTGGCGAACGCTGCACTCCACCGCGTATCTGGCCTGGCCGTTCGCTGTCTTTCACGGCCTCAACGCCGGTCGGGCCGCAGCGCCCTGGGTGATGTTCAGCTACCTCGGCTGCATTCTGCTGGTGGTGCTGGCCCTGCTGGTCCGGTTCTCGGTCACCATCGGTCGACGCAGCCGCGAGCAGCACCAGGCCGCGGTCCGCAACGCGGTGATGGCAGGCCGGGCCGAGGAGGCGAAGACCGCCCGATCGCTGCTGGCCGGGTTGGGTCGGCGCAGCAAGGCCGCCGACAAGCGTCCCGCCTGGGCGGAGACCACCACCGCCACCTGGGCCGCGCCGGCCGCGCGGCGTGACCCCGAACGGTTCACCGTCCCGGTGGTGCCCGAGCCCGGTTCCCTCGTCGAGCCGACCCGGCCGAGCCGACGTCGACGGGAGGAGGAGCCGGCGGCCCGCCGCGACACCGAACGGTCCTCACGCAGCCGGCGGACCGAGGAGACCACGACCAGCCGATCGGCCCGCCGCAGCGTGGAGGACACCGGCACGTTCCGACGCGACGAGGAGGAGCTGGAGCCGGTGAGTCGGCGACGCGCCTCGCGCACCCGGGACGAGGACGTACCGACCGGCCGGCGACGCGCCGACGAGGTCACCTCTGAGCGGTCCCGTCGCCGGTCCCGCAACGAGGACGACGGCAGCCGTTACTCCGCGCCGCCGCAGTCGAGCCTGGACGAGCCCGAGGAGCCGTGGGACAGCCCGCGCCGGTGGCAGGCCGACGAGCCGATCTCCGCCGGCCCGGTCTCCAGCAGCCCGATCTCGGCCGGGCCGGTCTCCAGCAGCCCGATCTCGTCGGCGCCGCGCAGCGGCAGCGGCCGGCACAGCGCCGAGGACGACCTGCCCGAGGAGCCGGACTACTGGCGTCCGCCGGCCCGGTACGTGCCGGACGAGGTGCCGCCGCCCGTCGACGACACCCCGACCCTTGTCGACCTGGCGTCCCGGCGCGCTCGGCGGGCGGCCGGCGAGGGCCGGTCCGCCAAGCGCCGCAAGGCCAGCGCCGACGCGGTGGACGGGGCGTACTGGGCTGGGCTGCGGGGTGAGGCGAAGTGATGCGGACGACGGTGCCACCGGTCGCCTGCGTCGGGGAGCCCCGGCTCACCGCCGGCTTCGCCGAGTTCGGTCGGCTGGACCTGGCCGCGCACGAGGAGGTGCACGGCCCGATCGGCCCGATGGAGCCGGCGCAGCTTCTCCGGCTCGCCGAGGGCATGCAGCTCAAGGGCAAGGGCGGGGCGGGTTTCCCGTTCGCCCGCAAACTGCGCGCGGTGCTGGAGTCCTGCGAACGGCAGGACCTCGCCGCCGTCGTGGTCGTCAACGCCACCGAGGGGGAGCCGGCGAGCTGGAAGGACAAGGTGCTGCTCACCCGTGCCCCGCACCTGGTCCTGGACGGCGCGGCGCTTGCCGCGTACGCGTTGGACGCCGACGAGATCGTGATCGGCGTGGCCGACGACGGGGTCGGCCGAGACTCGTTGATGGATGCCCTCGAAGAGCGCCGGATGCCGGTGCTGACCACGATCGTCACCGTGCCGCACCGGTTCATCTCCGGCGAGGGCGGCGCACTCGTCAACGGGATCAACGGGCTGCCGCACATCCCGCCCGGCACCAAGAAGCGCTCAAGCGACTCCGGGGTCAGCGGCCTGCCCACCCTGCTGTCGAACGCCGAGACGTACGCGCAGCTCGCCGTCGGCGCGCGACTCGGCCCGTACGAGTACGCGGCCCTCGGCACCGACGACGAGCCGGGCACCGTGCTGCTCACCGTGACCGGCGCGGCGGGCCGGCCGGCCGTGGTGGAGTGCACCGCCGGCATGCCGCTGCGCGACGTCCTCGACCTGTGCGAGGTGCCGGAGACGCAGGGCATCCTGATGGGCGGCTACCACGGCAAGTGGATCACCCCGGAGGCGGCGGAGAAGGCCGAGGTGTCCCGCAAGGGCCTGGCCGCGGTCGGCGGCACCCTCGGCGCGGGCATCATCATCCCGCTCGGCGTCGACACCTGCCCGCTGGGTGAGGCCGCCCAGGTGGTGCGCTATCTCGCCGGGGAGTCCGCCGGCCAGTGCGGACCGTGCAAGATGGGCCTGCCGGACCTGGCCCGCGCCGTGGACCTGGCGGTGGCCGGGAGTCAGCCGGCCGAGGTGGTGCGGGCCGCCGCCGGCGAGGTGAAGGGGCGGGGCGCGTGCAGTCATCCGGACGGCACCGCCCGGTTCGCGCTCTCCGCGATCGAGGTGTTCGCCGAGGACCTGCGGCTGCACAGCACCGGTGACGGCTGTGGCCGGCGGGTCAAGGGCGTGATGGGGCTGCCGGGCGCACCCGACGCGAACCCGCAGAAGCTCACCCTGGACTGGTCGCGCTGCGACGGGCACGGCCTGTGCGCGCACGTCGTACCGGACTTCATCCGGCTCGACGCGAACGGATATCCCGCCTTCCCACCCACCCCCGTGCCGACCTGGCTGCGGGAGGGCGCGCTGAAGGCGGTCAAGGTGTGCCCCGAGCTGGCGCTCCGCCTCGCCAAGGCCGAGTAGGGAAGGGCACCTTCTCGCCGAACGAACGGAGACGCGCATGCCCAGCTCGCCCGAACGGAGGCGACCGTCAGGGGTTGGTGCGGCCCGCCGTGCCGGCACCGCCGCGGCGCTGGCCGCCGCTCTGCTCGGCGCGGCCTCCTGCACCGGCACGGCCAGCCCGCCAGCGGCGGTCGCCGGTACCGCGCCGGCCACCACCGGTGCCGCGGCAACCCCCACCGCCACCGCGACCGGCTCGCCGCCCCCGGCGCAGGTTCCGGACGTGCTGCGCTTCACCGGCACCACCCTCACCGGCACGGCGTTCGACGCGGCGCAACTCGCCGGCAAGCCGGTGGTGCTGTGGTTCTGGGCGCCGTGGTGCGCCACCTGCGCCAGCCAGGCCTGGACGGTGGCCGAGGTCGCGCCCCGCTACCGGGACACCGTGCCGATCATCGGCGTCGCCGGGCTGGGTGAGCAGCGGGCCATGAAGGAGTTCGTCACCGAGTTCGACCTTGCCGGGACGCCGCAGCTCGACGACCGCAAGGGCGCGCTGTGGAAGCGGTTCACGGTGACCGAGCAGAGCATCTTCGTGATCATCGACCGGAACGGCACGGTGATCCACCAGGGCTTCCTCGACGGTGAGGCGCTCGCCACCCGGGTCGCCGCACTGGCCGGGGCGTGACCACCCCCCTGCTGCTCGCGCTGACCGCCGGCATGCTCGGCGCTGTCAACCCGTGCGGCTTCGCGTTGCTGCCCGCGTACCTCTCGCTGTTGGTCGCCGGGGCGTCGGACGCCCGCGGCGCGGTCGGCCGCGCGCTCACCGCGGCTGCCGGGCTGACAGTGGGGTATGTGCTGGTCTTCGGCGCGTTCGGCCTGGCGCTCGCGCCGCTGGCCGGCTGGCTGCGCCCCCGACTGCCCTGGCTGACCGTGGCGCTCGGCGTGCTGCTGGCGGTGGCCGGCTGCTGGCTGCTCGCCGGCCGGCGGCTGCCCGCGCCCGGCTGGTCCACCCGCGCGCCCCGGCTCACCCGCTCCTGGCCGTCGATGGCCCTGTTCGGCGCGGCGTACGCGCTGGCGTCGCTCGGCTGCGCCATCGCGCCGTTCCTGGCCATCGTGGTGACAAGCGTCCAGGCCGGCTCGACCGGGCGCGGGTTGGCGCTGTTCGGCGCGTACGCCCTCGGGATGGGCCTGGTGGTCGCGGTCGCCGCGCTCGGTGTGGCGCTGCTGCGCGACGGTCTGGTGGCCCGGCTGCGCGTCGCCGGCGCGCTGGTGCCCCGCCTCAGCGGCCTGGTGCTGCTGCTCGCCGGCGGGTACGTCGCCTGGTACGGCTGGTACGAGCTACGGCTCGCCGCCGGCCGCCGCGACGCCCTGCGGGACCCGGTGATCCAGGTGGCGTCGGAGGTGCAGCACGCCCTGGCCGACGCTCTCGACGCCATCGGCCCCACAGTGTTGCTTGTCGTCCTCGTCCTGCTCGCCGCGCTGGGCGTGTGGATGCGTCGACGGGGGCGCGGGGCGGCCCCGGCCCCCGTCGAACGGATCGGCTAGCGCGGGGTCAGGCGGTCGGTGCCCAGGCGGTCCTGGAGGACCTTGGGGATCAGCACCGAGCCGTCGGCCTGCTGGTTCTGCTCAAGGATGGCCGGGAAGAGCCGGCTGGTGGCCAGCGCCGAGCCGTTGAGGGTGTGCACGAAACGGGTCTGCTTGCCGCCCGGCTCCCGGTAGCGGATGGCCGCCCGACGGGCCTGGTAGTCGCCGGCCCAGGAGACCGACGACACCTCCTTGTACTTGCCGGTGCTCGGCATCCACACCTCGATGTCGAGGGTCTTCTTCATCGACGCGCTGGCGTCACCGGCGGAGAGCAGGCTGCGCTGGTAGTGCAGGCCCAGCCCCTCGACCAGGCTCTCCGCGTGGGCGAGCATCTCCTCAAGCGCGGCGTCGGCCTGCTCGGGCAGGGTGAACTGGAAGATCTCCACCTTGTTGAACTGGTGCCCGCGCACCGTGCCGCGCTCGTCCGAGTGCGAGCCGGCCGACTCCCGCCGGTAGCACGGCGTGTACGCGAAGGCCTTCAGCGGCAGCTTCGGGGTCTCCAGGATCTCGTCCTGGTACGCGCCGAGGATCGCCGTCTCCGACGTGGGCAACAGGAACTGCCCGCGCGGGGCGGACTCGGCGTCCAGGTGGTAGACGTCGTCGTAGAACTTGGGGAACTGCCCGGCGGCGAAGCCGGCCGAGTCGAGCAGCAGGTGCGGCGGGAGCAGGAACTCGTACCCGGCCTTGACGTGCTGGTCGATGAAGTAGTTGAGCAGCGCCCACTCCAGGCGCGCGCCGATGCCCGTGTAGATCCAGAAGCCGGAGCCGCCGAGCTTGACCCCGCGCTCGTAGTCGACAAGGCCCAACGCGCGGCTCAACTCCACGTGGTCGCGGACCTTGTCGATCACCGGCGGCGCGCCGAAGGTCTTCACGACCCGGTTGGCTTCCTTGCCACCTGCCACCACGTCGTCGGCCGGCAGGTTGGGCAGCTCACTCATCGCCGTGCGCAGCCGGACCTGCACCTCGTCCAACTGGGACTCCAGCTCGGCGAGCTGCTTACGCTCGGCCTCCGGTGCGGCGGCCTGCGGCTCCTCGCCGGCCCGCTTCGCCTGCGCGTACGCCCGGGCCTCCGCCTTGCGGCGCTGCCGCTCGGCGTCGATCTCCGTGATCAGGGCGCGGCGTTCCTGGTCGAGCCGCTGGATCTCGTCCAGGGCCCGGGTGACCTCGGCGGGATCCAGACGCTTCGCCAGCGCGGTCGCCACCGCCTCGCGATCCTTCCGGATCAACTCCATGTCGAGCATGCTGCTCCGTACGCCTCCGTCCGGGGTCACAGGTGAACCACCAGATGCTACCGTCGCGGGCTTTTCCTCCCGGAACGGGGAGTGCGGGCGGCAGGCTCAGAGCCGGATCGGCATCAACACCGAGTAGGTGTCCGCGTCGTCGGTGCGGCGCACGGCCAGCGGGGCGATCGGCCCGTCCAGCTCCAACACGAGCTGCGGCGCGCCGGCCGCGGTCAACGCGTCGAGCAGGTAACCGCCGTCCACCCCGACCCGCAGCGCGTCGGTGCCCAGGTCGGCGGCGGGGAGCAGCCGCAGCCCGCCCTGGTCGTCGACGCCGAGCACGGTGACCGCCCGGGTCGTGCCGTCGTGGTCGCGGGCGACAGTGGGGGCCGCCGGGTCGGCAAGCGCGGCGCGCAACGCCGCCACGTCCACCGGGATCCGGCGCGCGGTGGGCCGCTCACCGACTGCCTTGCGCAGCAGCCTGCGGTAGTCCGGGAAGTCGTACGGCAGGGCGGTGCCGGTCACCGTCCGTCCGGCCACCAGCACCCGCAGCTCCGCGCCGGCCACGCTCACCCACACCGGCCGGGCGTCGGTGGCGTCGAGCAGCGGCCGGAGCTCGTCGACGAGGGCCACCGGAACGAACACCCGCGCCGGCGGACCGTCGACGTCAGCGGTGGCCCGGGCGACCGCGAGCCGGTACCGGTCGGTGGCGACGAGCCGCACGCCGTCCGGCTCCACGTCGAGCAGTACGCCGGAGAGCATCGGCAGCTCCGGGTCGACGCCGACGGCGAAGCGCACCGCGTCGAGCGCGGCGGCCAGGTCGGCGGGGGAGAGCAGCAGCGTGGTGGTGGCCGGCCGGGCCGGGTCGACCAGGGCCCGGAGTCGGGCGGCCTCCCGGCGGGCGTCGGTGAGCCCGTCGGCCAGCCGGCGCAAATGCGTGTCGAGCAACTGGTGCACCGCCGCCGGCTCGGCGCGTACCGCCGCGGCGATCTCCGGGACCGGCATGCCGATCCGGCGCAGCCCGGCCACCAACCGGGCCGGCGTGATCTGCTCGTCCGTGTACCAGCGGTAGCCGGTCACCGGGTCGACCAGGGCCGGCTCCAGCACCCCGGCCGAGTCGTAGAAGCGCAGCGCGCTGACGGTCAGGCCGCTGGCGCGGGCCAGCTCGCCGATGCTGTGCAGGTCACTCACGCAGGGCATCCTGCCCCCTCGACCCGGTCGAGGGTCAAGCCGAGGGCTCCAGCGTCTCCTGCTCGAGCACCCGGAAGGTGAGCCCGGCCCGGATCAGCCGGTCCAGCAGCGCGTCACCCATCGCGGCGACCGGGGTGAGCTGCCCGACGGCCGGCGGAAGCTCGTCGAACGCCAGGCAGAGCGCCGACTCGGCGAGCATCTTCGCCGTCTCGTCGTACCCCGGGTCGCCGCCGGCCACCTCGGTGACCACCCGCCGCCCGCCGCCGGTGCCGACGAACCGGACCCGGAACCAGGACGCCGCCCGTTGCTCGACGGTGGGCCCCTGCCCGGAGGCGAGCCGCCCGAGCAGCCAGCGTCGGGTGGGCGGCAGCTTCACCAGCCCGACCAGCGCGCCGAGCCCGACCGCGCCGGCCAGCACGGTGGGCAGCCGCTTCACGGCGGCGAAGTGCCGGTACCGGAAATCCGGGCCGTACTCCGGTCTCGCCGCCGCCGACCGGCGGACCACCTGCGGGTCGATTGTCGGCAGCGGCACGGTCCAGATGCCCAGCTCGGCGGAGCGGGCCAGCCGGCCGGGCACCGCGCGGACCCGGCGGTCGGTGGGGCGTGGCTCGACCGCCCGGCGCTCCCGGGCGGCCCGGCTGGCCTGCCCGGTACGGGAGAACGCGGTGAGCGCCGAATGGTAGGTGCCGGCGGAGAACCGGCCGCCGGCGCGGACGTAACCGTCCACGGTGATCGGCATGTCGGCGGGCAACCGCTTGACCGTGAACCAGACGCCCAGGTCGTGCGGGACGGAGTCGAACCCGCAGGCGTGCACAAGTCGCGCCCCGGTGCGGGTCGCCTCGGCGTGGTGGCGCACGTACATCAGGTCGACGAACTCCGGCTCGCCGGTGATGTCCAGATAGTCGGTGCCGGCCGCCGCGCAGGCCGCGACGAGCGGCTCGCCGTGGTGGACGAACGGGCCGACGGTGCTGGCCACCACCCGGGCGCTCTCCGCCACGGCCCGCAGCGAGTCGGCGTCGGTCACGTCGGCGGTGAGCAGCGGCAGGTCGGCCAGTGTCGGGTCGACCGCGGCGAGCCGGTCCCGGGCGGCGGCGAGGCGGCCCGGGTTACGCCCGGCCAGCGCCCAACGCAGCCCGGCCGGGGCGTGTCGGGCCAGGTAGTCGGCGGTCAGGCCGCCGGTGAACCCGGTCGCCCCGAACAGCACCACGTCGTACGTTCGCTCCCCAGCCATCCCCAGAGTGTGCCATTCGCGGTCCCCGATGGCAGTGGACGAGCAGGGGCGTCAGGGCGTGAACACGGCTCGTACGCAGCCGTCGGCCCGGTCCCGGAACAGCGCGTACCCGTGGGGGCCGTGCGCCAACGGCAGCCGGTGGGTGGCGAGGTGTTCGGTGCGCAGCTCACCGCGGGCCATCCGGTCCAGCAGCATCGGCACGTCCCGCAGGTCCGGCCGGGCGGCACCGCGCAGGGTCAGCCGGCGATCGGTCACCGCGCCCAGCGGGAACGCGTCGACGAACCCGTCCGTCGCGCCCAACAGCACCACCACACCGCCCTTGCGGCACGCGTGCACGGCCTCGCGTCCCGCGTCCGGCCGGTCGGCATGCCCACCGAACCGCTCGGGCGGCGACGCGCCGACCGCCACCACGCACACGTCCGGACCCCGTCCGCCGCTGCGGTCGCGCAACTCCGCCGCCACGTCGGTGCGCCGGTAGTCCAGCGGCTCCGCGCCCACGTGCCGCTCGGCCATCCGCAACCGCTCCTCGTGCCTGTCGACGACGAGCACCCGGGCGGCGCCGCGCAGCACCGCCGCCCGAGCGGTCAACTGGCCCACCGCCCCCGCACCCCAGACCGCCACCACGTCACCGGGACGCACCGCGCCCAACTCGGCGGCCAGCCACCCGGTCGGCGCCGCGTCGGCGGCGAACAACGCCGTGTCGTCGTCGACGGTGTCCGGCACCCGGAAGGCGCCCACGTCGGCGTACGGCACCCGCACGTACTCGGCGTGGCCGCCCGCGAACCCGCCCGCCGCCCGGGGACGACCGAAGCAGCCGGCATCCGAGCGTCCCCAGCCGGGGTCGGCGCTCGCCGGGTCGGCGTGGGCGTTGTCGCAGCAGGACTGCAGGCCCTGGCGGCAGTACCAGCAGCCGCCGCAGGCGACGCTCGCTCCGACGACCACCCGATCGCCGCTGCGGTGCCGGCGGACCCCGGGGCCGACCTCGACCACCTCGCCCAGGAACTCGGCCCCGAGCACGTCGCCGGCCCGCAGCAGCGGGTTCCGGCCGGCCAGCAGTGGCAGGTCCGCGCCGGAGGTGGCGCTGCGGCGGACCCGGACGATGACGTCACGCTCGTTGCGCAGCTCCGGGTCGGGCACCTCGCGTACCGCCAGCTCGTCGGCGGCCACCCAGCACAGCGCCCTCACCCGCGGACCTCGGGGCGGTCCAGCGCGGACCGGTCGGCGCGCAGCACCTCGCCGGCCTCTACCCCCTGCTTGACCTGGCGCAGGGCCCGGCGGACCAGCAGACCCGGGTCGTCGCCGACCAGGTGCGCGGCCAGCCCGACCGGCGGGGTGACGCCGGCCAGTGGCCGGGCGGCCAGCTCGGTGCCCCGGTCGCCGGGCGCCGGCCGCACCCGCACCTCGACCGCGCCGTCCAGGCGGCGCAGCGGTTCCGGCCACCGGCCGGCGGGAAGCACCTGCTCGGGCGGCCGGTCGACGGTGACCACCTCCCACCGGGGCGGGGTGACCGGGTCGCGGTCCCCGCCGCCCCGGCCACGCCACCGGGGTACGCGCAGCCGGCGCAGCCCGGTCCTCGCCGCACCGGCTCGGCGGCGCAGCCCGGTCCTGGTCGTGCCGCCGAGGGCGGGTCCCGCCCGCGCCAGCCGTCCCATCACTCTCACCGGTCCCACGTCCTCCCCGTCCACGTCCCCCGATCGTCGGTCCCGGTCGGGTGAAGCGTGCTCGCCCGGAAGGGGTGAACCGGCCCGCGCCGGGTAACCGCTCGCCGACCGGGGGCGGAGCGTGGTGGGGGTGGGGCCGAGTGCCAGAGCAGCAGAGTCGCGTACGCGTCGACACCGCGGCGGGGCACCCGGTGCAGCCGCCGCTGCTGGCGTCCCGGCTGACCCCGGCCGTGCCACCGGAGCCGGTGCTGGCCCGGCCCCGGCTGCTGCGCCGGCTGGACGAGGGCACCGCCGGACCGGTCACCCTGGTCGCCGCCCCCGCCGGCTGGGGCAAGACCACACTGCTCGCCACCTGGGCGCGGCTCGACGGGCAGACGCCCGACGTCGAGCCGGGGGCGGTCGTGCCCGACTCCGGTGACCTGTCGGTGTCGCCCGAGGACAGCCCGGTTTCGGCCTGGCTGTCGGTGGAGGACGGCGACGACACCGACCGGCTCTGGGCGTACCTCGCGGCGGTGTTGCGGACGGCGACCGGGTCGGCCGAGGGTGGTCCGGTGCCCGACCGGCCGCCCCGCCCCGACCAACTGGAGCTGTTGGCCGCCACCCTCGCCGCCGCGGACCGGCCGGTGCTGCTGATCCTGGACGACCTGCACCGGGTCGCCGACCCGGCGGCGCTGAGCGGCCTGGAGTTCCTGCTGCGACACGCCGGGCAGCGACTACGCCTGGTGATCGGGGCGCGGGCCGGGCTGCACCTGCCCCTGCACCGGCTCCGCCTCGCGGGCGAGCTGACCGAGATCGGCCCGGACGACCTGGCGTTCACCACCGACGAGGTGGCCGATCTGCTCACCGCGCACGGCGCGGCCCTTCCGGCGGCCGACGTGCACCAGTTGCGCGAGCGCACCGGTGGTTGGCCGGCGGCGCTGCGCATCGCCGCCCTGGCGGTCCGCGGTCAGAGCGACCCGGGACGCTGGGTGGGGCAGTTCGGGGGTGACCAACCGGAGATCGCCGGGTACCTACGCGAGGAGGTGCTGGCGACGCTCGACCCGGCCGAGGTGGACCTGCTGCGCCGGACCGCCGTCGTCGAGTCCGTCTGCGCCGACCTGGCCGGCGCGCTGACCGGCCGCGCGGACGCCGGGCAGGCGCTTGCCGACCTGGCCGGGACCGGTGGTCTGCTGCACCGGGAGGACACCCGGCCGCCGTGGTACCGCTGCGACCCGCTGCTCGCCGACCTGCTCCGCGCCGACCTGGCCCGGCTTCCCGGCCCCGAGGTGCGCGAACTGCACGTGCGGGCGGCCGACTGGTACGCGGGCGACGGCCGGCCGGCAGACGGTCTGCGGCACGCGCTGACCGCCGGCCGGTGGGATCTGGCCGGTGACCTGTTCGTCGCGCACTGGCCGGAGCTGACCCGGTACGACAGCGATCCGGTGCACGCCCCGGCCCCGGTGGCCCCGCCGACGGAGGTGATCCGGGCCGACCCGGAGGTGGCTCTGGCCTACGCGGCCGAGCGCGCGTACGCCGGCGATCTTCCGGCCGCCGCCAGTCACCTGCGCGCCGCCGCCGAGCACGCCGCCGGCCTGCCCGTGCCGCGCCGGCAACGGTTCCTGCGGTTGCTCACCGCGCTGGAGCTGACGGTGGCCCGGCTCGCCGACGACCCGGTGGAGGTGCGGGCCGCCGCCGCCCGACTGCTGCGGACCCGCCCGCCGGGCGCGACGCCGACGAAGCTGCCGGGCTCCGCGTCGACAACCGGTTCCGCGCCGACGTCAGGTGGAGGCGACGCCGCCGACGACGCCGACCTGCGGGCGTTCACCGGCACCGCGCTGGGGCTTGTCGAGCTGGCCGGCGGCGCGCTGCCGACCGCCCGGTTCGTCCGGGCCCGGGCGGCCGCCCGGGAGGCGGGCCGGCCGCGTACCGAGCTGGTCGCCGCCAGCCGCGCCGCGCTGCTGCTCGCGGTCCGCGGTGAGCTGCGGGCGGCCGAGCAGGCGGCCCGGGACGCGCTGGGCATGCCGCCCTGTCGGGGCTGGTCCTGTCGGCTCGACTGCGCCTACGCGTACCTGGCGTTGGCCCAGGTGGCGCTGCTGCGCGACCAGCCCGACGAGGCCACGGCGAACCTCAACCTCGCCGGCCCGGCGCTCGGCGTCACCGCAGGCCGGGTCGGCGGCTCCGTGGTGGACGCGGGCGACGGCTGGCTCGCCGCGGCTCCCGGCGAACCGGTCGCCGCCGCGGTGGCCGCGTTGTGTGGGGCGCAGCTACACCGCGACTCCGGTGACCCGGCGGCGGGTCAACGACTTCTCGTCCGGGCCCGGGAGGCGCTTGTCGACACGTCGTCGGAGTTGACCGGCCTGCTGCGGGCCGCCGAGGCCGAACTGCGCGCCGAGCGGGGCGACCTGGACGCCGCCCGCGACCTGCTGGGCGTCACCGACGCGGGTACCGACCCGGTGGTCGCGGTGACGGCGGCGAAGGTGGAGCTGCAGGCCGGCGACGCCGCCGGCGCGGGCCGCGCGCTGCCGGACTGGCGGGCGCCGGCGGCCACCGCCTGGCCCCTGCCGGTACGCCTGGACGCGGGCCTGCTGGACGCGGTGCTTGCCGAGCGGGCCGGGGACGGGCGTCGGGCGGGCCGGCTCCTGGAGCAGGTGCTGGATTTGGCCGGGCCGCAGGGTTGCCGGCGGGTCTTCACCCACGCCGGACCGCCGGTCCGGGACCTGCTGGCCGCGCACCTGGACGCGGGCACCGCCCACTTCGCGCTGGTCAGTGACCTGGTGCGCGGGGCCGGCCCGAGCGCCGCCCGACCGGCCGCCGAGCCGAGGGGCGCGCTCGACGAGCCGCTCACCGAGCGGGAGTTGACCATCCTGCGCTATCTGCAGAGCATCCTGTCCAACGTGGAGATCGCCAGCGAGCTGTCCCTCTCGGTCAACACGGTGAAGACCCACGTTCGCAACATCTACCGCAAACTCGACGCGACCCGCCGGCGTGAGGCGGTCCGGCGGGCGCGCGAGTTGCGACTGATCTGAGCGGGTCGACGGTCAGGCGTCTGTCGCCGCGTCCACGGCCGCCAGCAGGTCGGGCAGGTCGTACCCGCCCTCGTGGCGGACGCCGTTGACGAACAGGGTGGGGGTGCCGTTCACCCCGCTGCGGATGCCGCCGACGAAGTCGCGGCGCACCCGGTCGGCGTGCGTCCGGTTCTCCACCTCGGCGTTCAGCTCGTCCGGTGGCAGGCCGACCTGCTCGACACCGAGCGAGAGGTGCACCGGGTCGAGTTGGTCCTGGTGCTCGTAGAGCCAGTCGTGCATCTCCCAGAACCGGCCCCGGACCGCGGCGGCCTCGGCCGTCTCGGCGGCGCGTTCGGCGTACGGGTGCACGTTGGCGATGGGGAAGTAGCGGTAGACCAGCCGTACGGTGTCGGCCCGCTGCCGCAGCATTTCGTGCAGGTTCGGGTACGCCGCACCGCAGAACTGGCACTGGAAGTCGCCGTACTCGACGACCGTCACCGCCGCGTCGGCCGGCCCCCGGACGTGGTCCTCGGTGGTGACGGGGTCCCGGAGTCGGGCGGTCACCTGCAGTGGCGTGGTCATCCGGTCATCACCTTCCGATCGGCGGCGAGTTGGTCGAGCGCGTCGAAGATTCCGTCCGCGCCCGGGTTGACGTCGGGCGGCGAGACGTAGCTCCAGGTCACCTGCCCGGCCGGGTCGAGCACCACGAGTGCGCGGTCCGCCTCACCCTGCGAGTTGTACGCGCCGTAGCGGCGGGCCACCTCGCCCTTCGGCTCGAAGTCGGCGAGCAGGGGGAACTCGATGCCCCGACTCTCCGCGAACGCCCGGTGTGACCAGATGCTGTCCACCGAGATGCCGAGCACTGCCGCCTGGTACTGGGCGAAGACGGGTGCCGCCGACTGGTAGAGCGACATCTGGTCGCCGCACACCGGGCTCCAGTCGGCCGGGTAGAAGGCGAGCACGACCGGTCGTCCCCGGAACTGCCCGGGCCCGGTCAGGGCCCCGTCCGGGGTGGCCGGCAGTGTGAAGTCGGGCGCGGCGCGCCCGGGTCGGATCAGCCCGTTCGGATCACTCATGCCCCCAGCCTGCTCCCGGGGTGGGTGAGACCGGCTCACCCACCCCGGGTGGTTTCGCGCTCGCTCAGCGCAGCACCGGGGCGACCGCGATGTGGTTCTGCACCTCCCGGATGCCGGGGGCGGACCAGGCCACCTGCTCGACCTCGGCCCGTTCGGGCATCGAGTGCACCAAACCGGCGAGCACCGCGGTGTCGCCGTGCACCCGGACGCTGATCCGTTCGGCCTCGGTCGCTCCGGCTCGGGCGAGGGCGTCGACGATCCGATCGGCCAGATTGCGGCCGTCCGGTGCGGCGGCCGGCCGCACGGTGATGCCGTTGCTCAGCCCGCGTACGCCGGTGAGGCGTCCCACCGCCCGTTCGGCGGCTCGGCGCTGGTATTCCCACTCGACCTCGCCGTGCAGCGTCACCCACCCGGCCGAGACGGTGACCTGGAGCTTCTCGATGGGCACGAACGCGTCCCATTCCAGCGCGTGGCTTGCCGCAGCGGCCAGGTCGGGGTCGGCGCGCTCGGTGCCGTTGGTGAGTTGCACGGCCAGGTCGTTGGCGACCGCCCGGACCCGGGCGACCCGGTGGGCGGCCCGTTCGGCGGCCCACTTCTTCGCGTAGCTGTCCACCCGGCCGGTCAGCGTGACGACGCCCTCGGCGACGGTCACGCCGATCTCGTGCGGTTGCACCCTGGGTTCCCAGGTCAGCTCGTCGAGTACGTCGGATTGGATGTCCTGGTCGGTGCGGTCGATCTCGGCGATCGCCATCTGGCCTCCTCCCTGCGTGGGTGGCGGACCGGTGGCGGCTGCGGCCGGAGGTCCGCCGGGGTCCGAGCCTGCCGACGGGTCGGGTGAACCGTCCTCACCCGGACCGGGTGAGGCGTCGCGGGTCCGGGTGCCTTGGGATGGTCGCAAAGGAGATGGTGGGAGCGCTTCCAAAGCGAGCGGGTTTCGGTTAACGTAATCGCATTCCTCGATCGCGGGAGCCGTCGCGTCGGGTGGTGGGAGCCAGGGCAGCTCCGTCCGTCCCGTCGTTGTGCCCGTCCCCCGGGCCACGGCGTCGCCACGCGACCAACCCCGTCCCCCGGGGTTGCCTCCCGAGAGGAACCGCAGATGCCCAGAAGTCTCGCCAGCACGGTCGTGAGCGTGCTGGCAGCCGCCACAGCCGTCGTGGCGGTCCCGCTCACCCCCGCCGGGTCGGCCTCCGCCCCGACCGCGGCGGAGGCGTACACCTGGCGCAACGTCCCGGTGGGCGGCGGCGGCTTCGTGCCTGGCATCGTCTTCAACCCCACCGAGAAAAACCTGATCTACGCGCGCACCGACATCGGTGGGGCGTACCGCTGGGAGCAGGCCAGCCAGTCGTGGACGCCGCTGCTCGACTGGGTCGGCGCCGACCGCTGGGGTTACAACGGCGTGGTCAGCATCGCCACCGACCCGGTGCAGACCAACCGGGTGTACGCGGCGGTCGGCATGTACACCAACAGCTGGGACCCGAACAACGGCGCGATCCTGCGCTCCTCCGACAAGGGCGCCACCTGGCAGGCCACCGAATTGCCGTTCAAGAACGGCGGCAACATGCCGGGCCGGGGCATGGGTGAGCGGCTGGCCGTCGACCCCAACCGGAACAGCATCGTCTACTACGGCGCCGAGGGCGGCAACGGGCTGTGGCGCAGCACCGACCACGGGGCCACCTGGGCGCGGGTCACCGCCTTCCCCAACGCCGGCAACTACCGGGCCGACCCCAGCGACCCGAACGGCTACAACGGGCAGAACCAGGGCCTGACCTGGGTCAGCTTCGACAAGAGCACCGGCACCGCCGGATCCACGACGCAGACCATCTACGTGGGTGTGGCGGACAAGGAGAATCCGGTCTACCGCAGCACCGACGGGGGCGTGAGCTGGTCGCGCATTCCCGGCCAGCCCACCGGCTACCTGGCGCACAAGGGTGTCGTCGACCCGGTCGGCGGTCACCTCTACATCGCCACCAGTGACACCGGTGGCCCGTACGACGGCGGCAAGGGCGACGTCTGGAAGTTCACCCGGTCGACCGGAGCCTGGACCCGGATCAGCCCGGTGCCCTCCACCAGCGCCGACGACTACTTCGGCTACAGCGGCCTGACCATCGACCGGCAGCACCCCAACACGTTGATGGTGGCCACCCAGGTCTCCTGGTGGCCGGACGCGATCTTCTTCCGCAGCACCGACGGCGGAGCGAGCTGGACCCGGATCTGGGACTTCACCAGCTATCCCGAGCGGTCCCGCCGCTACACCATGGACATCAGCTCGGTGCCCTGGCTGACCTTCGGCGTCAATCCGGCGCCCCCGGAGGCCTCGCCGAAGCTCGGCTGGATGAACGAGTCGGTGGAGATCGATCCGCACGACTCCAACCGGATGATGTATGGCACCGGTGCCACCATCTACGGCACCACCGACCTCACCAAGTGGGACACCGGCGGCCAGTTCACCATCCGACCGATGGTGCGCGGGCTGGAGGAGACGGCGGTGCTCGACCTGGTCAGCCCGCCCAGCGGCGCACCGCTGATCAGCGCGCTCGGTGACGTCGGTGGCTTCCGGCACACCGACCTGACCGCCATTCCGCCGATGCTGTTCACCCAACCGGTGTTCACGACGACCACCAGCCTGGACTACGCCGAGAGCAAACCGGCCGTACTGGTGCGGGCCGGGAGCTTCACCGACTCCGACCGGCCCGGCGACAGCCATGTCGCGTTCTCCACCGACGGTGGGGCCACCTGGTTCCAGGGCACCGAACCGTCCGGCGTCAACACCGGTGGCACGGTCGCCGCAGCGGCCGACGGCAGTCGGTTCGTCTGGGCGCCCGGCGACGCCGGTCAACGGGTGGTCTACTCGGTGGGCTTCGGCAACTCGTGGGCGCCCTCGACCGGCATCCCCGCCAACGCGACCATCGAGTCCGACCGGGTCGACCCCAACCGGTTCTACGGCTTCAGCGGCGGGCGGTTCTACCTCAGCACCAACGGTGGGGCGACCTTCACCGCCACGGCGGCGACCGGTCTGCCCGCCACCGACGTCCGGTTCAAGGCGCTGCCCGGCCGTTCCGGCGAGTTGTGGCTGGCCGGGCCCGGTGGCCTGTGGCGATCCACCGACTCCGGTGCCAGCTTCACCAAGCTGGACGGCGTCAGCGCCTCCGGCAACGTCGGCTTCGGCAAGGCGGCACCCGGGCGCACCAACCCCGCCGTCTTCCTGTACGGCACGGTGAACGGTCAGCCCGGCGTGCACCGCTCCGACGACGCCGGCGCGACGTGGGTACGCATCAACGACGACCGCCACCAGTACGGCAACCCGGCCGAGGCGTTGACCGGTGACCCCCGCGTCTACGGCCGGGTGTACCTCGGCTCCAACGGGCGCGGCATCCTGGTCGCCGATCGAACAGATGGGCCGCCCCCGACGACGCCGCCTCCCACGACGCCGCCTCCCACGACGCCGCCTCCGACCACGCCGCCTCCCACGACGCCGCCTCCGACCACGCCGCCTCCCACGACGCCGCCTCCGACCACGCCTCCTCCGACCACGCCGCCTCCGGCGAGTGGGTGTACGGCGACCTATCGCGTCACCGGCTCCTGGTCGGGTGGCTTCCAGGCGGACCTGGTGGTCCGCAATGCCGGCAGCATGCCCATCGCCGGTTGGACGCTCGGCTGGACCTTCCCCAACGGGCAGCAGATCACTCAACTCTGGGGCGGGACCCACACCCAGGCCGGGGCTGTCGTCTCGGTCCGCGACAGCGGCTGGAACGGCGCGCTCGGTGCCGGGGCCACCACTACTGCCGGCTTCCTCGGCTCGTGGACCGGCAGCAACGCGCCGCCGGCCACCATCACCTGCCTGAGTCGCTGACCTGGTGATGCGGGCCTGAACGGCCCGATCACCACCCGAGCACCGGTCCGTCGGGCTGCCTGAGGGGTCCGGCGCCCGACGGACCGGTCCACCCGTGGCCGACAACGTCGATCATGGAGTCGTGGTGGGGGAAAGGGAAAGGTGCTTGCACCCTTTGTCCACCACCACAACGCCATGATCGACCGATGTGGTGCAAACGACGCAGGGCCGCACTCGACCTCTATCGAGTGCGGCCCTGCGTCGTTCGGTCGGTCAGACCGCAGGCGAGTTGGGTCGGTCGACGTCGACGAACTCCACGTCGTCGACGGCGTGGTGGTCCCGGCTGCCAGCGGCCCGCGCGGCGGAGCCGACGGCCCAGCCAACGGCGGCGCCGACAAGCGCGGCGCCGATCAGCAGCGTCCAGGGCAGAGCCGGCTGCCGACCGGCAAGCGCGTCGAAGGCCAGCGAGGCACGACGTCGCGCCTCCTCGGCGGCGGAGCCCACCAGGTCACCCGCACCGTCGGCGAGGTCGCCGCTGTTGCGGCGGGCCGAGCGGGCGGTGTCCCGCACGCTGTCTCCGGCCGAGGTGACGGCGGAGAGCAGGTGCTCCCAGGCGTGGTCCGCAATCCGCTCCGTTTTGCTGCGGCGGTCCAGCACGTTGGTTCCGAACATCGTGGTTACCTCCTCGGGTGCCGAAGCCGCCGGCCACTTCGGACTTCGGCGTCTGTTCAGCGCGTCACGGTTCGCCTACCCCGCCAGTGCCCAGGGCCGCCCGGGCGCAAACCCGGCCGGCTCTGGCCCGCCACCGGAACTCAGCGCACCACCACCACGGCGACACCGCGGGCGAAGTCGTCGTCATCGTCGTCATCGTCGTCGTCTCCACCACCGAAACCGCAGGCCAGTACGAGAGCGAGCAGAACGCCGACGCCAGCCAGACCGGCAAGTCGTTTGATCATCGAAGGTCCTCTCCGTCACGGGGGGTGTCCCGGCCCGATGCTAGGTGGCGTCGGCAACGGGGGACCCGGTTCGGGCGGGTGTTCGCGGGCGACACGCCGGTGGCAACGGGTGGGCCGCCGGTCGGGGCCGGTTGTCGGGCGCGTCGGGCCTGGACCGTTACGCTGGTTCGCGGCGCGTCGGTCGTGACCGGTCGTCGAAGGTCAAATAACAAAAAGTCTTGAGCAATCAGATACTCAAAAGTGCGGATATGGTGCCTTTGTGGGCCCGGATCCGCGAATTGCTCATCCCGAGGGGTGGCGACCGAGGCTGTCAGAGGAATACTCTCGGTCGCGGCCCGCGTACTGATGAGGCGCCCGGGGGACGGGCGGGTGGAGGTGCTCGCGTGAGCCTGTCGATCGTGAAGTCGGTTTTGTCCGGTGGAGTCGTGGAGATCGCCCCGCGGGGCGAGATCGACGTCGACACAGCGTACGAGGTGCGCGAGGCGATCGCGGAGGTGCTGGCCAAAGGCCGGCCGCTCCGCATCGAACTGAACATGAGGCTTGTCACCTTCATCGACTCCGTCGGCATCAGCGCCATGGTCGCCGGCTTCCAGACGGCCGAGGTCAGCAACGTCAAGCTGGTGGTCACCGAGCCGAGCCGGTTCGTGCACCGACAGCTCTGGGTGACCGGCCTGCTCGGCCTGTTCGGCGCCCCGGAGCCCTACTTCGCCGGCGCTGCCACCCCCGAGGTGCTGCCCGGCGCCTGAGCGCCACCAGGCGAGCACCGTCAGGGCTTGTCGTCGAGCCCGGTCAGGTCGACGTCCGTCGCCTCGGTGACCGCTCGGATGGCGGTCACCGACGCGTACCCGGCGGCCAGCAACGCCACGTCCGTGCCGGGCTGCGCGGCCTGCCCCGGCTCCTCCAGCGAGGTACGGACGAAGCCATGCCCGGATTCGGCCACCGTCATCTGCACCTGACCGAAGCTGGCCAGCGTGCCCCGTCGCACCCCGCGCAGCCGCCCGTGCGGCAGGTCCGGGGCGTTCACGTTGAGCACGCTCTCCATCGGCCCGGAGGTCAACCGGGGGAGCAGGTCCAGGGCGACCCGCGCGGCCGTGCTCCAGTGCCGCTCGGCGTCGCGTACCCGGGCGGCGGCGTCCACAGCGGCACCGCCGCTGGCTGCCGTCGCCTCCCCGGCGGAGAGCACGTCGAGGGAGACCGCCATCGCCCGGCAGCCGTTCGTGGCGGCGGTGAACGCGGCACCCACAGTTCCGGAGTGCAGCACGGCCCGGCCCGCGTTGGCGCCCCGGTTGATGCCGGAGAGCACCACCGACGGCGGTGGGCCGAATGCGCCGTGCAGGGCGATCAGGGTGATGAAGCCGGGGGAGCCACCCACCCCGTACGCCGGCACACCCGTCAGGTCCGGCAGCGGGTGGTCGTTCACGACGACCCGCCCGTCACGCTCCACGGCGCTCATCGCGGCGCTGGTGCCGCTCGCCTCCTCCAGCGGCGCGGCGACCACCACGTCCAGGCCCCGCTGTGCCGCCGCCCAGGCCAGTGCCTGAATGCCGGGCGCGGCGATCCCGTCGTCGTTGGTGATCAGCACCCGCAGCGTCATCGCTCGACCACCCGGTCGGCCAACTCGTCCGGCGTGGTCCGCTCCTGTGGCCGGCTGTCCGCCGGCACCAGCCGGACCCGGTCGACCAGGCCGGTGATCGAGTCCAGTCGCCCGGTGCCCAGGCCGTGCCGGGTCACGTTCATCGCGCCGGCGGCAGCGCCGGTGCGGATGGCGGTCCGGATGTCTCCGCCCCGGGCCACGACGGCGGCCACCCCGGCGGTCATCGAGTCGCCCGCGCCACGCGGGTCGGCGGCCTCCAACCGGGGCATCTCGACCTCGAACAGTTCCCCGTCGACGAGCGCCAGCGCCGGCTGGTCGGCCCGGCTCACCACCACCGTCTCGGCGCCGGCGGCGTGCAGCTCGTACATGGTCCGGGTCAGCTCCAGGCTGTCGTCGCTGCGGGCGCGGCCGTCGCGGATCAACTCCTCGTGGCTCACCTTGAGGAAGAACACGCCGCTCTCCAGCACCGCGCCGAGGTGATCGCCGGAGAGGTCGACCACCACCCGGCCGCCGTTGGCGGCGAGGTCGGCGGCGAAGCGCCGGTACAGGTCGGCCGGGACCAGCCACGGCTCGTTCGGCCCACTGAGGACGCTCACCGCGGCCCGGAGGCCCTCGCCGAGGGCCAGGTTGTACAGCTCGTCCAGCTCGTGTCGGCTCAGCGGCTGCCCGGGTACGTCGGCGATCTCCTGACGTGAGCCGCCCCGGCGGTCGTGCACGTACCCACCGCTGCCGGAGTCCCGGACCACCACCTTGAGGTCCACGCCCTCGCTGACCAGGAGTGGCTCCAGCACCTGGCCGATCTCACCGCCGAGGGCGGCGCACAGCACCACGTCGACACCGAGCGACATCGCCATCCGGGCCTGCCAGACGCCCTGCCCGCCGGGGTGCAGATGCAGCTCGGGGTGCTCGTTCGGCTGGTCCACGGTGACCGTGAGCTGCGGGGTGGGCGCGAAGACCATCACGTGGCCGCTCATCCGTCGTCGCCGCTCATGGTGTCGCCCTTCGCGCGGTCGGGTGATTCATCATCAACCGACCCTAATGCGACAACTGGCGGTGCGGCATCTCATCGGCCGGGGTTCGTCCGGGCATCGGCGGCCGTCCGGCGTTGCCAGCCAGACATCGGTACGGGACGATCGTGCGACAAACGACGGTGGGAGACGTGTGCTCAGCAGCGATACCTTCAGCTACACCGTCCAGGCCCGGTGTTCGCTGGCCGAGGCGGCGGCGATGCTCAGTGACCTGACCCGGCAGGGCGAGCTGCATCCGCTGATCGTCCGGGTCCGTCAGGTGCCGACCCGACCCGGCGCCCGGGCCAGCTACACGATCAACGACAGGCTGGTGGCCGGCCCACTGCGCTTCCGGACCACGTACCACGCGGACGTGCTGACCATCGAGGACGACGAGATCGTCACGGTGGCCCGCCAGTGGCCCGCCACCACGGTGCGCAACCACACTCGACTGCGCGCCGAGCCGGACGGCCTGGTCCGGATCGACGTCGAGATCACCCTGACCGCGCCGACCCCACTGTTCCGGTACGCGTTCCGCCAGGCGCGGGCCGCTCACCTCGCCCTCGCGGCCCGTCTCGGCCCGGCCCTCGACCGCGCCGGCGACCCACCGCCCCCGGCCTGACCCCGCCCGTGGGTGGGTGGGGCGGCGGGACGTCGACCCCACGGTTTGTAGGTGGACAGCACCGTCGCGATGATCATCAGGCTGGTCGACACCGCGGGTGCGATCACCAGGTCGGCGCGGTCGCGGGCGGGGAGGGCGGCGCCCACCGCACCGGCGTGCCGCAGATTCGGCGTGAGCAGGAACAGCACCAGCCCGACCATCACCGTGGTGAGCACGAGCTTGGCCAGTACCCAGCGATAGCGCCACAGGCCCCAGGGGGTGAGCAGCGCGCTGGCGACCCCGATCAGCCAGACCAGGACGCTCAGCGGCGCGAACAGCACCGTGCCGACCAGCGCGGTGACCGGGTAGACGACAGCCGGGTCGGCGCCGCGCTGCACGGCGATGCCGAGGGTGAGGAGCACGAGGTCGGCGCCGAGCCAGCCGAGCGAGGTGACCAGATGCAGGGTGAGGAGCCCCTTGCGGGCGCTGGGTGGGATCCGACGCATACCGCGATGCTGCCCGCCGACCCGGTCCGGGTCGTCCGACCGCCGACGACATCCGGGGTACGTCCCGGGACGTACCCCGAACGTCGGGTGGGTCAGTAGACCGACAGGTGTACGTGGTTGGTGTGGTCGGTGGACGGGGTGCCACCCGCGCCGCTGTACGACTTCCACCCGCTGCTGGGCAGCCAGATCTGCCGGTACCAGATCACGTACAGCACGGCGAGTTGGTCGGCGTTGCGGATGAAGTACGCGGCCAGGTTGTTGCCGTACGTCTTGTCGCCGCCGGTGGCGTTACCGCCGAAGCCGCTCTTCTGGGCGGCGAAGTCGCAGGCCCGGCCCTTGGGATGCTCGCCGGAGCCGCTGGGGCGGTGACAGGAGACGTACCGGGTGAAGCCGGCGGCCTTGGCCTGGTTGAGCGCGTGCAGGGTGCGCGGGGTGATGCAGCCGCTGGCGGGCGTGGGGTCGTTGACGCTGCACGATTCGGATGGCCAGGAGCCGTCGGAGTTACGGGGCGCCGGCTTGGCGTTGGCGGTGGAGGTGCCCCGGTTGGAGCCGGTGTCGGCGGTGGTCTGCGGCTTGGGGGTGTTGGCCACGGTCAGCGCCCGTTCGGCCTGGTCCTTGCGCTTGGACATCACCGCGACCTGCTTGCGTTGTTCGACGATCTCGCCGTTCAGGGCGGCCCGGGTGCGACTGGCCTGGTCCTTGGTGGCGAGCAGGTCGCGCAGCACCCGGTCCTCGTTGGCGGCCACCGCATCGAGGGCGGCGGCCCGGTCCATGAAGCCCTCCGGGCTGCTGCTGTTGAGCAGCGCCGACACCACGCCGAGCCGGCCGGTGCGGTACGCCACGCCGGCGATCTCGCCGACCTTGCCGCTGCGTTGGTTGAGCTCGACCTCGATGGTCTTCAGTTGGGTGGCGAGCTGCTGCTGCCGCTGCACGGAGGTGTCCAGAGCGCGTTTCGCGTCCAGATAGCCCTTGCTGGCGGCCTCGAGTTGGGCGCGTAGCGAAGGGGTGCCGCCCTCCTCGTCGGAGTCGGGTGCGGCGGCGGCCCGCAGGCCGGTCGGGGGAGCGGCCGAGGCGGTGCCGGCCGGGAGCGCGACGCCGAGGGCGAACATCGCGACGATCAGGGCCGCCAGTCGGGCGGCGGGGGGTCGTGCTGGTGCCACTGCGCATGTCCTTCCGTCAGCCGCCGACCGGGTTAGCTGACGGGTTCGGGACGGAAGATCCCTACCGCTGACGCGGATGCACCCCAGGAACGGTGGTTCCCCGGTTCGCCCGGTTGGGCGATTAGGCGGCGACCGCCACCGGCGCCTGGAGGGCGCCGCCTGGTGGAGGCCGGGACCGAGCCTACCGGTGCCGGTGGGGCAGTTGCAGCCGATGTGACACACGGTGCGTAGGTCGTCACCAGAAAATTGTCACCACTCGATCGAGCCGCAGGCTCCGGAGGCGGCGCCGGGCTCGATCTGCAACGTCGCGTGTTCGATCCGGAAGTCGTCGTGCAGGGCGGTACGCGCCGCGGTGAGCACCGCGCCGACCTCCGCGCCGGGTGCCATGGTCAGGTGCGCGGAGGCCACGTCCATGCCTGAGGTGAGCGTCCAGACGTGCAGGTCGTGCACCTCGACCACCCCGGGGACGGCGGCCAGCCGGTCGTGCACGGCGGTCACCTGGAGATGTTCCGGGGCGGCCTGCACCAGGATGCGGATGGCGGCCCGGGCCAGCCGCCAGGTGCGCGGCAGGATGAACACGCCGATGGCGACGGCGACCAGCGGGTCGGCCCACCACCAGTCGGTGACGGCGATGAGCAGTGCCGCGCCGATCACGCCGACCGAGCCGAGCAGGTCGCCGAGCACCTCCAGGTAGGCACCCTGGAGGTTGATGCTCTCCTTGGCTCCGGCGCGGAGCAGGGCGAAGGCGGCGATGTTGGCGAGCAGGCCGAGCACGGCCACCGCGAGCATCGGGCCGGCGATGACCTCGTGCGGGTCGCCGAAGCGGCGGATCGCCTCGATCACCACGTAGATCGCGACGCCGGAGAGCAGGACGGCGTTGGCGAGCGCGGCGAGCACCTCGAGTCGGTAGAGCCCGAAGGTGCGTTGCGGGTCGGCGGTGGCCCGCCGGGTCGCGGTGATCGCGGCGAGCGCCATCCCGATGCCGAGCACGTCGGTGAACATGTGCCCGGCGTCGGAGAGCAGGGCGAGTGAGCCGGTGTGCAGGGCGGCCACCGCCTCGACCACCATCAGGGTGGCGAGCAGCCCGAACGCCGCCCAGAGTCGCCCCCTGTGCTGGTGTGCGGCATTGGCGACCGACCCATGGTGGTGGTCATGACCTGCGCCCACGAGATCCACCTTCCGCCGCCGGTCGGGGCCCGGTCAAATGTATGTTCACATCGCTATGTATGCAAGTATGGGGTGGGCCGCTGGCCCGCCAGGCGATTTGCCCCGGATCAGCCGGTCGGATCGATGGTGGTGAGTCGCTGCGTGGCCCGGGAGAGCGCCACGTACAGGGTGCGTACCCCCGCACCCGGATCCGCCCGGATCTCGCTCGGCGCGACAAGCACGACCCCGTCGTACTCCATGCCCTTGGCCTCCAGGCTGGTCACGACCTGTAGGCGCGGCGCGTCGAGCGCGTCGAGCCAACCGGCGACCTCGTCGCGGCGGGGGACCGGCGTGATCACCCCGACCGTGCCCTCCACCTCGGCCAGCAGCCCGGCGGCCGCCTTCACGACGGCGGTCTCCAACCCGGTCGCGGGCACCACCAACTCGACCGGGTCGACCCCGGTGGAGCGCACGGCGGTCGGCAGCGGCAGGTCAGGGTAGAGCCGGCGGATCTCCGCCGCCGCCACCGCGAAGATCTCCGAGGAGTTGCGGTAGTTGGTGGTAAGCGTGAAATCGTGCCGCTTGCGCCGACCCAGCGCCTGGTCCCGGGCCCGGTCCAGCTCGTCGGGGTCGCCGGTCCACGCGGTCTGGGCGGGGTCACCGACCACCGTCCAGGAAGCCAACCGGCCACGCCGTCCGACCATCCGCCACTGCATCGGCGAGACGTCCTGTGCCTCGTCCACCACCACGTGCGCGTAATCCCGGTAGTCCTCCGGACGCTCCCGGGCCGCCGCCCGCGCCGCCCGCTGCCGGTCACTGGCGGTGCTCAGCTCGCGTACGCCGCCGGCGAGTTGGAACGGGTCGCGGCGGGCCTTGGCCGGCTGCGGGGGCTTGCCGAGCAGGGCGTCCAACTCGTCGAGCAGCGCGATGTCGGCGATGGTCAACCCGTCGGAGTCCAGGCTCCGGTACGCCGCGCTGAGCAGCCGGATCTCCGCGGTGGAGAGGATCTGGGCGGCGTACCGGCGCAGCCGGTCGGGTCGGGCCAGCCAACCGAGCACGTGCCGAGGGTGCAGCCGGGGCCACCACGCCTTGAGGAACTCCCGGAACTCGGCCCGCTCGGCGATCTCCGCCTCGAAGGTCCGCTGCTCCGGCAGTCGGATGCCCACCTCGCGGGCCTGCGCCCAGAGCGCGGCGAACACCCCGTCGAAGCCGGCCCGGCGCACCTCGTTGCGGCGGGCGCCGCGATGCAGCGCGCGGTCCCGGATCCGGTCCAGTTCGGCCCGGTCCAGCCGCAGCAGCGTGCCCCGGTAGAGCAGCCGCAGCTCACCCGGGCCGCCCGGCACCGCGTCGCGGACCGCGCGTTCCAACACCCGGCGCATCCGCAGCGAGCCCTTCACCGCGGCCACCTCGGGCGGGTCGGTGCGGGTGGCGGTCATCCCCGGAAAGAGGGTGCCAAGCGAGTGCAGGGTGGCGGTGTCCTCACCGAGGGAGGGCAGCACCGAGGCGATGTACTCGACGAAGACCCCCGAGGGGCCGACCACCAGGATGCCGCCGCCGGCGTACCGGCTGCGGTCGGAATAGAGCAGGAACGCCGCCCGGTGCAGGGCGACAGCGGTCTTGCCGGTGCCCGGGCCGCCCGCGACGATCGTCACCCCGGAGCCGGGCGAACGGATCGCCTCGTCCTGCTCCCGTTGGATGGTCGCCACGATGTCCCGCATGCCCCGGCCGGTCGCCTTGGACAGCGTGGCCAGCAGGGCGCCGTCGCCGACGACAGTCATCCCCTCCGGTGCGGCGTTCGGGTCCAGCAGGTCGTCCTCAATCCGGGTGACCCGCTCCGCACGGGACTGGATGGTGCGGCGACGCACCACGTCCAGCGGCTGCGCCGGCGTGGCCTGGTAGAAGGCGGCGGCGGCCGGTGCCCGCCAGTCGACGACAAGGGTGGTGGTGTCCTCGTCCCGGATCCCGAGTCGCCCCACGTGCAGCACCTGCCGGTCACGCAGGTCAAGCCGGCCGAAGACCAGCCCCTCGTACTCGGCGTCCAGGACGTGCCGCCGCTGCGCCGCGTGGAAGACCATCGCGTCCCGCTCGACAAGCGAACCGTACGTGCCCACCCGGGCCATCCGGTAGCCGTCCCGCTCGGCGCGGACCGCCGAGCGCCGCAGTTCGGCCAGTCGGGCGTACACCCGGTCGAGGTGTCGTTGCTCGACGGCAATCTCCTGCTCCAGGCCGGTCTGGTCGGTCAACGCACGCTCCTTCGACTGTCGCCGGCGGGCGGCGGGAACCGCGCAAGCCAACCGCAGAAGGGTACGGCCCCGGGCCGGGCCCTCCGCGCCCGAGGTGCGGCAACGCGCTCAGACACCCGTCCCGGCGGAGGCCGCACCATGGATTCCGGGCGTCGGTTCGGCGAGCACCCGGCGCAGCACGCCGGTCAGCGCGGCGTTCACCTCGTCCGGGCGCTCCAACATCAACATGTGTCCGGCGCCCGGGCAGACGGTCAGCTCGGTGGCCGGCAGGGCCGCGGCGATCGACTCGGCGCACGGCGGCGGGGTGAGCCGGTCCCGGTCGCCGACCAGGGCGGCGGCCGGCAGGTGCGCCAACGCGGCGAGCGTGTCCAGGCGGTGCTGGGTGCCGATGGAGGCACGGAACCCGCCGATCGACCGCAGCGAGGCACGAGCCACCGCAGAGGTCACCAGCCGGATGTCGGCCGGGTCGCAGCGGTCCCCGAAGAGCATCCACCGGATGCTCGGTTGCAGCGCGTTCAGCAGCGTCCGGGGCGTTCGCCACGAGCCGCACCGGGCCAGCACACCGGCGCCTGTCGTCTCGGCCAGCCGGATCAGTCGGGCGATCCGCGGCGAGAGCCCGTAGACGGTGTGGGTGTGCCCCTCGGCGGTCGTCGACACGAAGACCAACCCGGCCGTACGGGCGGCGAAGTGTGCGGGATGGCGGTGGGCGTACTCCATGATCGTCATGCCGCCCATCGAGTGCCCGACCAGGACCACCGGCCCGACCGGCGCCACCGTGTCCAGCACCGCGGCCAGGTCGTCGCCGAGTTGGGCCAGGGTGGCAGTGGGCAACGCCATGCAACTGGACCGGCCGTGCCCCCGCGCGTCGTAGGTGACCACCCGCACCGGCCCGCCGGCCGACGCCGCGGTGAGCGCGTCGACCTGCCGGTGCCAGGCGCGCCCGTCCAACGTCCAGCCATGCAGCAGGATGGCGGTGACCTGGGCGTCCGCTGGCCCGGTCGCCTCGACGTTGAGCCGTACGCCGTCGGGCAGAGCGACCTCGAACCGCTCCGGCATCGCCACCTCCCCAAGGCCGCCCGGCACCACCGGCACCTCCGATACCCGCTGGTAACACCGGCTACCCACCAGGACAGCACGTCAATCGCGCCGCGGCCAACATTCCCGACCCCACCCGTGCTGGCCGGCGGCGGGCCAAGCTGGACGGCATGGGGTCGTCGGGAACGCCCATGGGCGAGACGTCGGGGCAGCGGCGGCAGGCCGGCGGCACTCCTCGCGCCGCGCTTGCCGACCTGCTCGCCGGCAACCGGCGGTTCGTCAGCGGGCAGCCGATCCACGGGCACGACGTCACGGCCGCCGCGGCCGCCGCCTCGGGCGACCAGCAGCCGTACGCCGTGGTGCTCGGCTGCATCGACTCGCGGGTGCCACTGGAGGCGATCTTCGACCAGACCTTCGGCGCGATCTGCGTGATCCGTACCGGTGGGCACGTCCTCGATCGGGCGGTCCGCGGGTCGATCGAGTACGTGGTGGGCCAGCTCGGCGTACCGCTGGTGATGGTCCTCGGCCACGAGCGGTGCGGGGCCGTCGGCGCCACCGTGGAGGCGGTGCGTAGCGGGGAGCGTCCCGGTGGCTCGCTGGCGTACCTGGTGGACGAGATCGCCCCGGCGGTGACCGGGGTGGGGACCGACGACCCGGCGGTGCTGCCGCTCGCGATCCGCCGGCACGTCCGGCGGACGGTCGGCACGCTGCGCCGCGACGACCTGCTCGCCGGGCCGGTCGCCGCCGGACGGGTGGCAGTGGTCGGCGGCCTCTACGACCTGGCCACCGGCGAGGTCGCCCTGCTCGATCCGGCCTGACCCGCCCTCGCCGCGCTCGACCGATCCGCGCTCCGCGCGCATGTCCTCGCTCCGCGCGCATGATCGACTCGGGTTTCGTGATGTCGGGGTGTCCGGCCCGCCGGGACACCCCGGTTTCCGTGAAGTCGAGTGGATCTCGCGCCGGACACGCGAAAGCGCCCGCCGGGACTCCCGGCGGGCGCTCTGCGTGGTGCGGTGAGGGAGGGCTCAGCCCTCGAAGACGCCGGCCGCGACCAAGCGCTTCTCGGTGGCCTCCCAGCCGTCACCCGGGTGGGTGGCAGCCAGGTTGTTGATCTCGGCCCGGATCTTGGCGGCGTGGCCGGCCGCGGCCAGCACGCGGATCTCCTCGACGAAGGCGTCGGAGTCCGTACGCAGGTGCGCGGTCTTGCCGTTGGTCAGGTTCCGCACGTAGGCGTGCTTGCCGCCGTTGAGCGGGATGAGGTACTTGAACTCGCCCAGCACGCTGAGGGCGCCACCCTGGCCAGCCTGGCCGGCCCGGACGGACGCGCGCGCGGTCTTAGAGGTGTTGCTCGCCACGGAGGTACTCCTTGCAAGACGTACGGGAGGACTGGACGTCCGGGGGCTGTGTGCGGACCACACTGCGCTCGGCCCGCGAAGATGTAACGCGGCATAAGCCGCCGGTGGAACTGTACATGACCACGACACCATGCTGGTCGTCGCGGTGTCCTGAGAGGTAACGGGAGCCACCCGTCCGGCTATTCCGGCCGGCGTTTTTTCCGATTCCCTGGCGCACCACCTGCCCCACAAGTCATCATGTGTTGCAGCAACCACCTGGGTGGACGAGGTCGTAGGGGAAGACGCACCTCGCTCTCCGGGAGGTCACCGTGCCAACGCGTGGCGTCGTATACGTCCACTCGACCCCGCTCGCCGTGTGCTCGCACGTCGAGTGGGCGATCGCGCGCGTCCTAGCCGCGCCGGTCAACCTGCAGTGGACGGCTCAGCCCGTCGACCCCGGCGCACGCCGGGCCGAGTGCGGGTGGACCGGTCGTCCGGGGACGGGCGCCGAGCTGGCTGCTGCCCTACGGCAGTGGCCCATGATCCGTTTCGAGGTCACCGAGGAGCCGAGTCCCGGCGCCGACGGCGAGCGGTTCATGTACGTGCCGGCCCGGGGCCTGTTCCGGGCCACCGTCGGCGTGGCCGGCGACATCCAGCTCGGCGAGGACCGGCTACGAGCCCTGATGGTCGCCTCCCGGGCGCCGGAGGCCCTTGCGCACGCCCTGGACAAAGCGCTCGGCACCGCGTGGGACGCCGACCTGGAGCCCTACCGGTACGCCGGCGACGGCGCGCCGGTGACCTTGCTCACCCGCGTCGGCTGACCCGGCCGCCCGGTCCGCTGGCCGTACGCCGTCGGACCGGCCTCGACCGGTAAGGTCAAGTTGCCCCGATAAGGGGGAAGCTGGTGGGATGGGCGGCGTGTCGAATCGCCCGTGGCGCGCCACTGTCGCAGTCGCCGCCCTGACCGCCCTGCTCGTCTCCGGCTGCTCAGGTGGCCCCGAACGGCCCGCGCCGACGACCAGCCCGGTCGGCGCATCCGCCGCCCCGAGCGCCCCCGCCCCGACGCCGTCCAGCGACCCCGCCGCCCGGGCCGCGGCGCTCGTCGCCACGCTCTCCGACGAAGACCTTGTCGGCCAGGTGCTGATGCCGTACGCCTACGGCGACTCGGCGACGAAGGTCTCCGCCGGCTCGGCCGCCGGCAACCAGGCCCTCGCCGGGGTCGACACCCCCGCCGACATGATCACCAAGTACCGGCTGGGTGGCCTGATCCTCGTCGGTTTCAGCGCCGACGACCCGACCAAGGGCAACCAGGAGACCACGAACGTCGACAACCCGAAGCAGGTGCACGAACTCACCAGCGGGCTGCGTGCCGCCGCGGGTCGACTCGCCGCCGGCCCCGCGCCACTGCTGATCGGCACCGACCAGGAGTACGGCGTCGTGACCCGGGTGACCGACGGCGTCACCGTGCTGCCCAGCGCCCTCGCGGCGGGCGCGGCCGGCGACCCGAAGCTGACCGAGGCCGCCTGGCGGGCCGCCGGCGCCGAGCTGGCGGCGATGGGAATCAACGTCGACTTCGCCCCGGTGGCCGACGTGCTGGCCACCCGCAGCACCGTCATCGGCTCCCGCTCCTACGGCGCCGACCCGAAGCAGGCCGCGGCGCAGGTGGGCGGCGCCGTCCGTGGTCTCCAGGCGGAGGGCGTCGCGGCCACCCTGAAGCACTTCCCCGGGCACGGCCACAGCGCCGACGACTCGCACCAGGATCTGCCGGTGCTCACCCAGTCGGCCGCGGCGTTGCAGAGCGGCGCGTGGCCGCCGTTCACCGCCGGCATCGACGCCGGGGCGATGGCGGTGATGTCCGGGCACCTGGACGCGCGCGCGATCGACCCGATGACCCCGGCGACCTTCTCCCACAAACTCCTCACCGACGTGCTGCGCGGTCAGCTCGGCTTCAAGGGCGTGGTGATCACCGACGGGATGAACATGCCGCCCGCGAAGCGCTGGGCTCCCGGCGAGGCGGCGGTCCGGGCACTGAACGCCGGCAACGACCTCATCCTGATGACCCCGAACGTCGGTCAGGCGTACGACGGGCTGCTCGCCGCGCTGCGCGGCGGTTCACTGCCCCGCGCCCGGCTGGTCGAGGCGGTCACCCGGGTGCTGACCATGAAGTTCCGGCTGGCGGAGACCCCGCCCGCGCAGATGTCCACGCTCAACGCCCCGGCTCACCGCGCCGCGGCCGACGCGCTGGCCGCCGCCGCCGTCACCGTGCTGCGCGGCACCTGCGGTGGCCCGGTACGCGGGCCGGTCACCGTCACCTCCTCCGGTGGCCGGGACGGCACCCGGGCCGCGCTCACCGCCGCGCTCACCGCCGCCGGGGTGCCGGTCAAGGCCAGTGGAGGCACGATCGTGCACCTGGTGGGCTACGGCGACGGCGCCAAGGACCTGCGCGCCGACGCCGCGGTCACCGTCGCCATGGACACCCCGTACGTGCTGAGCGGTGCGACGTCACCGACGTTGCTCGCCACGTACTCCTCCAGCCGGGCGTCCATGACCGCGCTGGCCGCCGTGCTGGCCGGCAAGGCCCGGCCGGGAGGCCGTTCCCCGGTGGCCGTGCCCGGCCTGCCCGCCACCACCTGCGCGAGCTGACCGCTCAGCGTCCGCCCTCGGCCGCCGGTTGATCGGTGGGGTCTGTCCCGGAGGGCTCAGGGTGTGGTGGAGCGGTCGCTTCCGGCGGACCAGCCGGGTGGCGCGTTGCCGGTGGGCGCAGCAGCCGTAGTGGCGTCCCGCCGATCGTGGCAGGCGACATCGGCGGCGGGTCGGCGCTGGCCACCGTGCGGGCGAGCAGCGCTGCCAGCCCGGCCCGGGTGGCGACGACAAGCAGCCGGTCGGTACGCACCAGAGGCCGCCGTTGCGGCAGCGACCAGATCGTCTGCCCAGCCCGCCCGGTCCGCATCGCTATCACCCGGGCCTCGCGCGGGCGGCGGCTGACCTGCGGACAGGAGCGGCCTTCCAGATCCGAGCCGGCCCCGACCGGCAACTCGGCCACCAGCAGGACCCGCCGACCCACCGAGATCGTGTCGATCACCTCGCGGCCCATCATGGCCGCGGCGAACGCCGGCGCCGCGAGGTACGAGACGCTGCGCGAGTGGTTGATCCCGAAGGCGCGCTGCACCCGCTGCGCGAACCCCTCGTCGAACAGCCGCAGCACCACCCGCAGAGGAGCCGCCACACCGCCGGTCGCCGTCCTGTGCAGCGATCGCCCGAGCAGTGCGGTCTCCAGGTTTGTCACGTCATCCGCGCAGAGCACCACAAGGGCGCGGCAGGTCGACACGGACGCCGCCCGCAACGTCTCCGGGCTGGTCGCGTCGCCGATGAGGAACGGCACGCCCAGTTCGCGGGCCACCGCCACCCCACGGGCGGTCGGCGCCCGGTCCACCGCCACCACTGTGACACCGAACGAATGCAGTTCCTGCACCACCCGGGTGCCGACGTTGCCCAGCCCGACGACGATCACATGGTCGTCGAGCGGGTCGGTGAGTCGACCGGCCGCGACTGCCAGCCGGGCCCGTACCACCGAATCGACCACCAGCGCGGTCACCGTGGGGACCAGGGCCACGCCGGTGATGACCAGCAGCAGAGCGGTGAGCTTTTCCACCAGCGACCCGGCCGGGTTCGCGTCCGCGCTGCCCAGGGCGGTGAGCAATGTCAGGTAGCCAGCCTGCACCGGGTCCAGGTCCCGGGCCTGCCCGAGCAGGACGCTGCCGGCGGCGAGCAGCGCGGCCGAGGCGCCCAGGGCCCAGCGCAGGCGTCTGCCGAGGACCAGCCGGGCGGTCCGCAGCAGACGGCGGCGAGGTCGGGCCCGGACCGGAGGCCGTCGGCCGTACGCCCGCACCAGCAGCAGATCGGCGGAATCCTCGTCTTCCGGCAGAGTGATCGGCTCGGGGCCGCTGGTGTCGGCAAGCGCGCAGACCACGTCCGTGGTCGCCGGGTCGATCGCGTCCCGGGTCGCCGTGCGCAGCAACTCGTCGTCGGGTAGCCGGAGGAAGGTTGGCGTGTCGTCGCCAAGCGTGGCCGCGACGAACGCGGGCGCGGCGATCTCCGAACCGGACAGAACCGCGCAGTCACCGAGCATGGTGGACACGCCCTCGCCGAGCACCGGGTTGAACAAGCGGACCACGATCCGGACGTCCGGGTCGAACTCCCGAATGATCAACGCGGCGTCCACGTTTGCCACATCGTCGGCACTGACCAGCGCGACCGCCGCCGCAGTCCGTACGCCGACGCGGTCCAGAACCTCGGCGGTCAGCCGGCGGGCCACCACCACCTCGGGACGTGGCCCCGCCGCCTCGGCGTCCGACGCGAGATCGGCGATGTCCGGCGCGTGATTGTCGGTCAACGACGGCAGCAGGACGGTGACCGAGACGCCGTACCGGTCGACCAGTTCGGTGATCAGTCGGCGGGCCAGAGCGTTGTCGCCGCAGACCACGAACCGTTGGCCTGGTTCCGGGTCGATGCCGTCCGCGCTGTCTTCGGGCACGCCCGCATGGTAGCTGTGGTCGACCAGGCAGCCGATCCCCCGCGGATCGGCGTCCGCGGGCACGGTAGTCGCGCTCGGCGTGGCCTCACCCGCCACCACCTGCGCGAGCTGACCGGTCGACCGAAATCGAGTCGCTTCCGCTCGGTCGGGCTGACAACCTCCAGACATGGGAACGGCAGAGGGATTCCGGTACGTCCAACGGGCCGACGGCACGGTCGTGATCACGCACCACGGACGGGCGGCGGGCACCCTGCGTGGCGCCCGCGCTGCGCAGTTCCTCGCCGAGGTCGACGACGACCCGCAGGCGGTGATGGCCCGGTGGACCGGCAACTACCGCCACGGCAACGAACGCACCGCGAAGCAGCACCCCCGCAACCGGGCGTGAACGAAGCGAAGGCCCCTCCTCGTCGCCGGAGCGACAAGAAGGGGCCTTCCCCACGTCCAGGGCGTTGCCGTGCCGCCGCTCAGGGGCGGGCGAAGACGAGCGCCACGTTGTGGCCGCCGAAGCCGAACGCGTTGTTCAACGCGGCGGGGATCTCCATGTGGCGTGCCTTGTGCGCGGCGACATCAAGCGTGAGACCGGGCTCCGGGTCGTCGAGGTTGATCGTCGGAGGGACGACACTGTCGCGGATGGCCAGGATGGTGGCGATCGACTCCAGCGCGCCGGCCGCACCGAGCAGGTGACCGGTCATCGACTTGGTCGCGGACAGCACCGGGTGGTCGCCGAGAGCCTTGTGCAGCCCGCCGATCTCCAGCATGTCACCGACCGGCGTCGAGGTGGCGTGCGCGTTGACGTGCACGATGTCCCGCTTGGCCACGCCCGCGTCCGCGATCGCCTTGGCGATGGCCCGGATGGCGCCCTCGCCCTCGGCGTGCGGCTGCACGATGTCGTACGCGTCGGACGTGATGCCGGCCCCGGCGAGCCGCGCGTACACCCGGGCGCCCCGGGCTGCGGCGTGCTCGGCCCGTTCCAGCACCAGGATGCCGGCGCCCTCACCGAGGACGAAGCCGTCGCGGCCCCGGTCCCACGGGCGGGAGGCGCGCTCCGGCTCGTCGTTGCGGGTCGACATGGCCCGCATCGAGCTGAAACCGGCGATCGGCAGCGGGTGGATGACCGCCTCGGTGCCGCCGGCCACGACCACGTCGGCCCGGCCGGAACGGATGATGTCCAGGCCCAGAGCGATCGCCTCGGCACCGGTGGCGCAGGCGCTGGCCACCGCGTGCACTCCGGCCTTGGCGCCCAGCTCCAGCCCGACCCAGGCGGCCGGACCGTTCGGCATCAGCATCGGGATGGTGTGCGGGGACACCCGCCGCGGCCCGGACGCTTCGAGGATGTCGTCCTGGGCGAGCAGGGTGGTGGCACCGCCGATGCCGGAGCCGACGCTGACGGCCAGCCGCTCCCCGTCGAGGTCGGACCCGGCGAGGCCGGCGTCCGCCCAGGCCTGTTGCGCCGCGATGATCGCGATCGCCTCGGAGCGGTCCAGTCGGCGCAGTCGGACCCGGTCCAGCACCTCGGACGGTTCCACTGCCAACTGGGCGGCGATCCGGACCGGCAGTTGCGCGGCCCACTCCTGGGTGAGGGCACTCACCCCGGAGCGGCCGGCGAGCATGGCGTCCCAGGTCGACGCGACGTCCCCGCCAAGCGGGGTCGTCGCGCCGAGCCCGGTGACGACGACGTCAGGACGACTCATGATCAGGACTGCGCCGCGATGTAGCTGACGGCGTCACCGACGGTCTTGAGGTTCTGCACCTCGTTGTCCGGGATCTTGACGCCGAACTTCTCCTCGGCGGCCACCACGACCTCCACCATGGAGAGCGAGTCGACGTCGAGGTCGTCGGTGAAGGACTTCCCCTCGGCCACGTCGTCCGGGTTCACTCCGGCAACCTCTTCGAGGATCTCGGCGAGGCCGGTGGTGATCTCGTCACGGGTCATTGCGGTTGGTTCCTTTCATCGGGGTTGTCCGACGGACGGCGTCGCCGACCGCCACTCCTCGGCGCGTACGCCGAAGGGGGTCTTCAGGGGCAGCGGACGACCTGACCGGCGTAGGTCAGGCCACCGCCGAAACCGAACAGCAGCACCGGTGCGCCCGAGGGCACCTCCCGGCGCTCGACCAGCTTGGACAGGGCCAGCGGCACGCTCGCGGCGGAGGTGTTGCCGGACTCGACGATGTCCTTCGCGATGATCGCGTTGGGGATGTTGAGCCGCTTGGCGATGCCGTCGATGATCCGGGCGTTGGCCTGGTGCGGCACGAACGCGGCCAGCTCCGACGGGTCGACCCCGGCCCGCTCGCAGGCCTGCAGGGCGAGCGGCGCCAGCTCGGTGGTGGCCCAGCGGAACACCGCCTGCCCCTCCTGCTGGACGTACGGGCGCCAGCCCTCGATGCGGACCGCGTCGCTCTTCTCCGGCACCGAACCCCAGACCACCGGGCCGATCCCGGCCGGCTCGTCGTCGGCGGTGGCGGTGACCACCGCCGCACCGGCGCCGTCGGCGAAGATGATGCAGGTGGAGCGGTCGGTCCAGTCGGTGAAGTCGGACAGCTTCTCCGCGCCGATGACTATCGCGTTGCGCGACGCGCCGGCCCGGATGGCGTGGTCGACGGTGCCCAGCGCGTACGCGAAGCCCGAGCAGGCGGTGTTCAGGTCGTACGCGCCCGGGGCGGTGATGCCCAGCTTGGCGGCGACCCGGCAGGCCACGTTGGGGCTGCGGTCGATCGACGTGCAGGTGGCGACCACGACCAGGTCGATGTCGGCGGCGGTCAGGCCCGAGTTGGCAAGCGCCTTGCCGGCGGCGGCAGCGGCCATGTCGGCCACCGTCTCGGTGTCGGCGATCCGCCGGCTGACGATGCCGACGCGGTCGCGGATCCACTCGTCGTTGGTGTCGACGAGCTGGGCGATGTCGTCGTTGGTCACCACCCGCGAGGGCTGGTAGTGCCCCATCGAGACGATGCGACTGCCAGTCATGAACGACCTCCGATGCGGGCGATCAGGTCCCGTGCGGCCGGCAGGTCGTCCGGGGTGTTCAGGGTGACGATCTCCGGGGCGCCATCGCCCTTGAGTTCCCGCTTGACCAGCCCGGCGAGGGTGCCGGCGGGCGGCAGCTCGATCACGCCGGTGACCCCGAGGTCGGCCAGCGTACGCATGCACAGGTCCCAGCGCACCGGCGCGGTGACCTGGCGGACGAGGCGCCGCACCAACTCCTGGCCGTTGTCGACGGCGGTGCCGTCGAGGTTCGAGAGCAGGGTCCGGGCGGGGTCGGCGGGGGTGATCCCGGCGGCGACCTTGGCGAGCGCGGTCGCGGCCGGGGCCATGTACGGGGTGTGGAAAGCGCCGGCCACCTTGAGCCGGATGACCCGGGTCCGGGCGGGCGGCTCGGCGACGAGTTTGTCGAGCCCGTCCACCGCGCCGGCGGCGACGGTCTGCCCGGCGCCGTTGCGGTTGGCCGCGTACAGCCCGTGCGCCTCGATGGCGGTGAGCACCTCGTCCGGGTCGCCACCCAGCATCGCGGCCATCCCGGTGGGCTCCAGCGCGCAGGCGGCGGCCATCTCCCGGCCGCGTACGCCGGCGAGGGTGATCGCGGCTTCGGGGGTCAGCACACCGGCGAGGGCGGCGGCGCCCAACTCGCCGACGCTGTGCCCGGCGGTGAGCCCGACGGCGTCCAGTGGCAGGTGCTCGGCCGCGAGCAACGCCGCGGCGACCAGCAGCGGCTGCGTGCGGGCAGTGTCCATGATCTCGACCGCGTCGGCGGCGGTGCCCAGGTGCACCAGGTCGACCTCGGCCAACGCCGACCACTCGCGCAGCCGCGCCTCGGTGCCGGTCAGGTCGAGCCAGGGGGTCAGGAAGCCGGGTTTCTGAGAACCCTGGCCGGGGCTAAGTACGGCGAGCACGCCTATGACTCTCCCGGATTCGCGCGGGTAACGCTGTGCCGCCCCCGACCAAACCACACTAGAACGTTTAGAGGTTTCCTACAAAAATCGGCGGGTATCATCCTCATTTTGTGCCGTTTTCCGGGTTGCCGGGGTCATTGTCTGACTCGGTACGGTCGAGGAGAGCGGGACAACCGGATCCAACCGACCCACTGTCAACGCGACCTGAAGTGCGAACGCGTCGCGGGGCGACAGCGGCGAGAAGCCGGTCACCTCGGCGATCCGCCGCAGCCGGTAACGCACCGTGTTCGGATGGACGAACAACGCGCGGGCGGCGCTCTCCAGCGTGCCACCGGCGGCCAGGAAGGCGTCCAGGGTCGCCAGCAACTCGCCGCCGGCGCGCACCAGCGTCGCGTACACGTCGTGGCGCAACCGCCGACGAGCCTCCGCGTCGCCGGCCAGCGCCCGCTCGGGCAACAGATCCGCGGCCGGCACCGGACGGGGAGCGCCGGGCCAGGCCGGCGCCGCCCGGAAACCGGACAGCGCGGCCCGCGCCGACTCGGTCGCCTCGTCCAGGCTCGGCACGGCCGGACCGACCACCACCGGCCCGTCGCCGAACGCGCTGAGCAGCTTGGCGGTGGCGGTGAGCGGGTCCGCCGCGCCGCCCAGCACGATCACCAGGCGGTCGCCGTGCACCCCGCCGATCACCTCCACACCGATCCGGCGGGCCTGCCGGTAGACCACGTGCAGCACCGCGGAGACCTCCCCGCCCGGCGACCGACCGACCGCCACCGCCACCGGCGGCGCGTCCGCCCAGCCGAGCGCGGCGGCCCGGCTGGCCAGCACGTCTGGCGAGTCACCGCGCAACAGCGCGTCGACGAGCAGGGCCTGCAACCGGGCGTCCCACGCGCCGCGTGACTCGGCTGCCCGCGCGTACACCCGGGCGGCGGCGAACGCGATCTCCCGGGAGAAGCGGAGCACCGCTTCGCGTAGCTGCTGCTCCTCACCCTCGGCGGCCAGCTGCGAGACCTGCTCCTCGACCACGTCGATGGTCACCTTGATCAACGCGACGGTCTGCTGGAGGGTGATCGACCGGGCCAGCGCCTGCGGGGCCGCGGCGAAGACCTCGTCCGAGACCTCCTGGGTGCTGTCCGCGGTGCCGCCACCCTCGCTCAGCCACTGCACCAGCGACCGGGCGCCCGCCTGGGCCACCAGCATCACCCAGGATCGCTGGTCGGCCGGCAGCGCCCGGAACCACGGCAGCGTCTCGTCCATCCGGGCCACGCTGGAGGTGGCCAACGCCCCCGCCGAACGCTCGATCCGGCGCAGCGTGGCCGCCAGCTCTCCACCCCCCGGCGTACTCACCGCCCTAGCCTGACACGTCGTGAGCAGGCCAAGGTTGCGGGGGAGTGGGCAGACCCAGCTCCTGGGCCAGGATCGCGGCCTGCACCCGGCTGCGCAGCCCCAGTTTCGCCAGGATCCGGCTCACGTGCGTCTTGGTGGTGCTCTCCGCCAGCGCCAGCCGGTCGGCGATCTGCTGGTTGGACAGGCCCAGGCCGAGGCAGGCCAACACGTCGCGTTCCCGCGGGGTGAGGGTGCCCAGCGCGGTCCGGGTGTCCGCCGACGCGCCGGGCGCGGTGGCCGCGAAGGCCGCGATCAACCGGCGGGTCACCGCGGGGGCGATGAACCCGTCGCCACGCGCCACCGTCCGCACCGCTGCCACCAGGCCTTCGGCGTCGGTGTCCTTGAGCAGGAACCCGGCCGCGCCGGCGCGCAGCGCGCCGAAGACGTACTCGTCGAGGTCGAAGGTGGTGAGCACCAGCACGTCGGCGAGCAGGTCGGTGACGATCGTCCGGGTCGCGGAGATCCCGTCCCGGCGGGGCATGCGGACGTCCAGCACCGCCACGTCCGGGCGCAACTCCCGGCACAGCCGCACCGCCTCGTCGCCGTCGGCCGCCTCGCCCACCACCGCGAGACCGGGGGCGGCGCCCAGGATCAGGACCAGTCCGGCGCGTACCGCCGGCTGGTCGTCGGCAAGCACCACCCGCACGATCGCGTCGTCCGCCGGCCCGGTCACCCGACCTCCCCGGTGGGCAGCGCGGCCCGGACCTGCCAGCGCCCGTCCCGCGGCCCGGCGGTGAACCGCCCGGCCAGCAGCGTGGCCCGCTCCCGCATCCCGATCAGCCCGGCCCCGGCGCCCGGCAACCCGGCCCCGGGCGAGCGCACCGGATTCTCCACCGTCACCACCACCTCCGCCGGCCGGTACGCGATGGTCAGCTCCGCCTCACCCGTGCCGTGCTTGAGCGCGTTGGTGAGCGACTCCTGCACGATCCGGTACGCGGCGAGGTCCACCCCCACCGGCAGCGGGCCCGGGGTGCCGTCGGTGCGCACCCGCACCGCGAGGCCGGCGGCCTGGATCCGCTCGACCAACCCGTCCGCCTCGGCGAGCCGAGCGGTGACCACCTCCGGCAGCGCCGGGCCGTCACCCGCCGGAGCCACCCCGCGACCGGTCGCCGGCTCGCGCAGCAACTCGATCATCTGACGCATCTCCGCCAGGCCCTGCACGCTGCTCTCCCGGATCACCCGCAACGCCGAGGAGACCTGACCCCGATCCAGGCCGGGTACGGACAGCACGGCGGTCGCGTGGATGGCGACCGCGCTGAGGTGGTTGGCGACGACGTCGTGCAACTCCCGCGCCATCCGGGCCCGTTCCGCGCTCACCGCCTGCTGGCGGTCCAACTCGACAAGCCGGGCGGTCTGCTCGGCCCGCGCCCGCTCGGCGGCCGCCTGGTCGCGGTACTGCCGCACGCTGATCCCGGTCAGGACCGGCAGCAGTCCGGCGAGCACCACCAGCACCCCGATGGTGACCCCGCGCCAGTTGTTGAAGGAGGCTACGCCGACGACGGCACCGACCAGGCTCAGTCCGATGGTGACCCGCAGCAGCCACCGCCACAGCCGTGGCGGGCCGTACACGCAGGCGTCGTAGAGCACCTGCGTGTAGACCAGCATCGTGCCCAGTGAGTTGCCGAGCGCGGTGTCCACGACCAGCGCCCCGGTGCCCACGGCCAGGCTGGCGCGTGGGGCGACCCGACGCATGCCCACGGCCACGCACATCACCAGCAGCGGCGGTAGGAACAGCGCCGACGGCACGCCCGTGTTCGGACGGACCTGCGGCTGCCAACCCAGGGCGTAGAGCACCAGGCCGCCGGCCAGCGACGCGGCGGCGAGCGCGAGGTCGCGGCCGACGGTGCCGGATCCGAGCCACGGTGGCGGTCGCATACCGACGATCCCACCACAGCCGCCGACCCCGGGACACCGACCGGAGGAGGAGTCCGACGGCGTCGACATGCGTCGAAAGGGGTACGCGGGGCCGGTCCCGGCCCGGCGATAATGATCATCATGACCGCCCCGGAAACCCTGGCCGCCCTGGCCCGCGAGATCGACGCGGCCTGCCGACTGACCGGCACGTTCGTGCTGCGCTCCGGGCGGACCGCCGACGAGTACTTCGACAAGTACCGCTTCGAGGCCGACCCCCGCCTGCTGGACCGGGTGGCCGCCCACCTCGTGCACCTGGTCCCGACGGGCACCGAGGTGTTGGCCGGGTTGGAGATGGGCGGTATCCCGGTGGTGACCGCGCTCGGCCGGCACACCGGGCTGCCCTGCGCGTTCGTCCGCAAGAACGCGAAGCCGTACGGGACGGCCCGGCTGGCCGAGGGGGCGGACGTGGTCGGACGGCAGGTGCTGGTGGTCGAGGACGTGGTCACCTCCGGCGGGCAGGTGGTCATCTCCACCGGCCAACTACGCGAACTGGGTGCCCGGGTGAAGCACGCCCTCTGCGTCATCGACCGCGTCGAGGGTGGGGCCGAGGCGCTCGCCGCTCACGGCGTGGCGTTGCGGGCGCTCCTGCGCCGGGCCGACCTGGAGGCGCACCGCGTCCGGTGAGCGCCCGCCCGCTCGGGCTGCGGCCTCCGCGTGAACGGCACAAAAAGAAGCTGTGAACTGCGCGAGCGGGTTCCGCGCTCACCGTCGTCTTCGTGAGCTGGCCGGTGCCGACCCCAGGTACGCTGCGCGCGGCCCGTCGGCCCCGGCCAGTACGGTGACAGGGGCACGTCGGGGCAGGACCCGCGGGTGAGGCGAGCGTGAGGAGACCGGGAATGGCGCACGGGGAGGCCGAGCACGGCTGCGCCCAGGGCGAGCCCTGCCGGCCGGGGCACCACGACCCGCAGGTGGCTGGCAAGCACCGTCGGCCGGCCGCCGGCGCGCCGTCGCACCCGGTGGAGCCGCGGCCCGACGACGAGACCGCGCTCCCGCGTCAGCGCTCCGCCGAGGCTTCCGCCTGGGCCGAGCCCGACACGGACGTCCCCGCTGGTTGCCTCAGCGAACTTCCTGGCTGGGCCGGCGCCCACCGGCACGGCCCGGTCCGGCCGCGCCCACGGGCCACCCGCCGGGAGCGCCCGCCCCGCCGCTGGTGCTGAGCCGCCGGCGCCTGGGCGACGGCGGCCAGGAGTCAGCGGGTACGACGGCGGATCAGCAGGGCGATCCCGGCGAGGCCGACCGTGATCGTCAGCATCACCCCGACGTTGAGCAGCAGCAGGCGCTGCAGATCGCCGAGCGCGTCGTCGAGGTCCTTCGCCGGGTCGAGCGTGTCCTCCGGGAGCACCCGTTCGCCACCGCCCGCACCACCGCTGACCGTGTCGAACTGCCGCTCCAACGGCACACCGGCGGTGCGCAGGGTCTCGGACATGCTGAGCCGACCCAGGAACCAACCAGCGCTGATCTTGCGGGCGTCCGGCTGCTTCGCCGGCCGGTAGACCCGCGGGCCGCCAACCGCCCTGGGATACAGGTCGTAGGTCTGCTGCGGCGTCTCACCGGCGAACACCACGACCGTGTACTTCGGACCGAGGTCGGCCGGTTTCGGGCCGGTCGCCATGCCGGTGCGCGCGAGGAAGTTGACCTGGTCGATGACCGCGCCCACGTGGGCGGGTTGCTTGTCCGCGCGTAGCCGCAGGGGCGCGGAGAGCCCTTCGCCGGTGATGTCCACCCCGGCTGGTGCCGGGTTCGGCGCCGCCGAGGCCGGGCCGGCGGTGCCGAGCGACAGCAGCGCCGTCGCGAGCGCGCCCGCCAACACGGCGGCCAACCGCCTCATGTGTCGGACCATCCCGCCTCCTCGCCCCGTTCGATGGATGGCTTCGGTGTGACGCCTGGAGCGGTCTGCCGATGCGACGCCGACCAGAGGGCCGGGCCTACAACTACAGACTCCGCAAAACGTCGATGAGTTGCAGCTTCTGGAACAGTAATTGGAACTATCTGCGATCTCTGCTCGACTAATGAGGAGCCGTTTGATCAGCGGGCGGATCGTACCCTTACGGAGGGGTTCATGGGGGGCAGGGTTACACGTACGGCGCGGGTTGTGCCAGTGGTGCTCGGCGTGGCGTTCGGTGTGTCGTTTCTGGCGCCCGCCGCTCCGGCCGCCGCGCACAACTCGCTGACCGGCAGCAATCCGCGCGACGGTGCCCGAGTGGCGACGGCCCCCGCTCGGATCGAGCTGCGGTTCCTCGCCAAGCCCGCACCGGCTACGACGAAGATCACAATAACGGGACCGGACAATGTGGCCGCTGGCGGCCCACCCGTCTTCGACGGCAGCCGCGTGCGGGTGCCGTTCAAACCCGCCGCCGCGGGGCTCTACATCGTCGGCTACCAACTCGCGTCCAGCGACGGGCACCCGGTGAAGGGCGAGGTGCGGTTCACCCTCACGACCGGGGCCGCCGCCAACCCGTCGGCTGCCGCCGGCACCAGCCCGGCCGGTTCGCCTTCGGCCGTCGGCGCACCCTCCGCCGGGCCCGCGTCGGAGACACCTGGCAGCTTGACGGCCGTCGCTCGGCCGGCGGCGTCGGAGCAGTCCGACTCCGGCGGTCGCTGGTGGGTCTGGGCGCTCGGCGGCCTGCTGCTGCTCGCCGCACTCGCAGCCGGCCTCGTGTTCCGCCGTCGCCGCCGAGTTGGCTGACCCTCTGATACTCACCGCTCCCGGTGAGTCAGGTGTGCGGCTCTGCCTTTGCTCTGCACCCGCGGATGCGACGGCTACGGTCTGCGACCGGTGCCTATTGGGGTGCAGAGCAAAGGCAGGGCGATGGGGAGTTACGCCGGCGACGCGTTCTTGACGCGTCGTGGAGCGACAGTCAGACCAGGCGGAGTCGGGCGGCGCGCATCCGCGTGAGGGTGCGCTCGCGACCGAGCACCTCCAGCGACTCGAACAGCGGCAGGCCCACGGTGCGGCCGGTGACCGCGACCCGCACCGGTGCCTGCGTCTTGCCGAGCTTGAGGCCACGCTCGGCGCCGACCGCCTCCAGCGTCGACTTCAGCGCTTCGGCATCCCACGACCCCAGCGTCTCGAACGCCGCGATGGCGTCGTCGAGCAGCTCCGCCGAGCCGTCCTTCATCGTCTTGGTCCAGGCGGCCTCGTCGACAAGCGGCGAGGCGAGGAACAGGAAGTCGACGTTCGGCACGATCTCGCTGAGCAGCGCGAGCCGGGTCTGGGCCAGCGGTGCGACGGCGGCGAACGCGTCGGCGTCGAACTCCTCCGGCTGCCAGGGCGGCGGCGCGATCGTCCCGGTGCCGGTCAGCCACGGCTGGCAGGCGTCGATGAAGTCGGGCACGGACAGCGCGCGAATGTACTCGCCGTTGAACGCGCGCAGCTTCTTCTCGTCGAAGAAGGCGGGGGAGGGGTTGACCTCCTCGAGCCGGAACTCGTCCTCGATGACCGACCAGGGGACGATCTCCCGGTCGCCCGACGGCGCCCAGCCGAGCAGCATCAGGTAGTTGCGCATCGCGCCGGCGAGGTAGCCCTCGTCGCGGTACGCCTCCAGGGCGACCTTGTCCCGGCGCTTGGAGAGCTTCTGCCGCTTCTCGTTGACCACCACCGGCACGTGCGCCCAGATCGGCGGCTTGACCCCGAGGGCGTCCCAGAGCAACTGCTGCTTGGGCGTGTTGGGCAGGTGCTCCTCGGCCCGGATCACGTGGGTGATCCCCATGGTCATGTCGTCGACGACGTTGGCCAGCAGGAAGACCGGCGAGCCGTCGCCCCGGGCGATGACGAAGTCCTCGATGAGCTTGTTCTCGAAGGTGGGCTCACCGCGGATCAGGTCGACCACCACCGTCGTGCCCTCGTCGGGCGTCCGGAAGCGCAGCGCGTGCCCCGGACCCGGGCCGAGGCCACGGTCGCGGTGGTAGCCGTCGTAGCCCTGGTACTGGGAGCCGGTGCGGGCCTGCACGTCCTCGCGGGTGCAGTCGCAGTAGTAGGCGCGGCCCGAGTCGTAGAGACGAGCGGCGGCGGCCCGGTGCTCACCGGCGTTCTCCGACTGGAAGTACGGGCCCTCGTAACTGCCCCGGGAGATGCCGATCCAGTCCAGCGCGGAGAGGATCCCCTCGGTCCACTCGGGCTTGTTGCGTGCCGCGTCGGTGTCCTCCACGCGCAGCACGAACACCCCGCCCTGCTGCTTGGCGTAGATCCAGTTCTGCAGCGCCGAGCGGGCACCGCCGACGTGGAACATACCGGTCGGGGAGGGGGCGAAGCGCACACGTACCGTCACGTCCCCCAGCCTACGGCGACGGTCGAGCGCATTCCGCCAGGGGCCTCGACTCACGGCACCGAGCGGATCTTCACCACCAGGGCGCTGCCGACCAGGGTGACCACGGCGGTGACCGCGTAGAGCGTGGGGTAACCGCCCAGGTACACCACGAGTGGGGCGGACAGTGCCGGGCCGAGCACCTGCGGCGCGGAGTTGGCGATGTTGATGACGCCGAGGTCCTTGGCCCGGTCGGTGGCCCGGGGCAGCACCTGGGTGATCAACGCGGCGTCCACCGACAGGTACACGCCGTAGCCGGCGCCGAGCAGCAGCGCGGCGACGATCGCCATCGGCCAGACCGGCGCGACCGCGAGCAGCAGCGCCGCCACCGCCATGATCAGCCCCGAGACGATCACGTAGACCTTGCGGCGGCCGGAGCGGTCCGACAGTCGGCCGGCGACCACCGCGGTCAGCATCATGCCGAGCGTGTAGAGCAGGATCAGCACCAGCAGCCCACCCTCGGGGTCGGGGTGGCGCACCCCGTCGGTGAGGAAGTACAGCAGGTAGAGGGTGCCCAGCGCGTTGCCGAGCTGGACCAGGAACCGGGTGATCCAGGCCCAGGCGAAATCCGGGTGCCGCCGCGGGCTGATCCACATCGAGGCGAGCAGCGCCCGGGTGCGCAGCACGGGTCGATGTGTACGCGGCAGCGGCTCGTCGGCAGTGAACAGCGCGAACGGCAGCGACAGCAACAGGATGGCCACCGCGATGGACAGGTAGCCGGCCGCGTTTCCGGTGACCACGGCGGTGACCAGCACCGCGCCGAGCACCAGTCCGAGCGCCTGCGGAATGCCCACCCAACCCGAGACACCGCCGCGCTGCGTGACCGGCACCCGGTCCGGGATGGCCGCGCTGAGGCTGGCCAGCATGGCGTTGAAGCAGACCTGCGCGGCCACCCAGCCGAGGGCCACCCCGAGGATGGTCCGTTGCTGTGCCAGCAGCACCAGGGCTACCGCGCCGAGCAGCGCCCCGCCGGCGGTCCAGACGTGCCGGCGGCCGAACTCACGGCCGGCCACCCGCAGGCAGGTTCGGTCGGAGAGGGCTCCCGCGAGGGGGTTGGCGAGCACCGCGGCCAGAGCGCCGAGGCCGGTGACCACCGCCAGCATGTTCTCCTTGTCGCCGGGCGCGATCTGCTCGATCTGCTGCGGCAGCAGCACCTGGATCGGCGTGAAGAACGCCATCCAGACCCCGAGGTTGGCCGCGAAGATCAGACCGATCCAGCCGCGCCGCACCGGCGCGGTCGGCTCGGCGAGCGCGGCCGGCAGCGACGCCGGCGTCGGGTCGAGGGTGGTCACCGCGCCGACCCGTCCCGGGAGGCCGCGATCACGTCCCGCAACCAGGTGTACGACGACTTCGGCGTACGCGCCTGGGTGGCGTAGTCGACGTGCACCAGCCCGAAGCGCTTGGTGAACCCCTCGGCCCACTCCCAGTTGTCCAGCAACGACCAGACGAAGTACCCGCGTACGTCCACCCCGTCGTCGATGGCGGCCCGCACCGCCCGCAGGTGCCCGTCGAGGTACGCGACGCGCTCCGGATCGGCCACCTGCCCGCCCGCGTCCGGTGCGTCGTCGTACGCGCAGCCGTTCTCGGTGATCTCGATGGGCGGCAGGGCGTCGCCGTAGGTGTCGCGCAGCCAGCCGAGCAGCTCGCGCAGCCCGTCGGGGGCCACCGGCCAGTCGAAGGCGGTCCGCGGGTAGCCGTCCAGCGGCACCAGGTCGAACGGCAGTGGTGAGCCCTCCTCGGCCGCCCGTACCCCGGTGGGGTTGTAGTAGTTGACCCCGAGCACGTCGATCGGCGCGGCGATGGTGTCGAGGTCGCCGGGGTGGACGAGGCCCGGGTCGAAGCCGGGCAGTTCCGGGTAGCCGCGGCCGAGCAGCGGGTCGGTGAAGAGCCGGTTGTGCAGCGCCTCGTACGCGGCCCCGGCGGCCCGGTCGGCGTCGCGGTCACCGAGCACGCGCACCGGTGAGTAGTTGTTGGCGATCGCCACCGGGCTGCTGGTGCGGGCCCGCAGCGCGGCGACCGCGAGCCCGTGCCCGAGCAGTTGGTGGTGGGCGACCGGAAAGGCGTCGAAGAGCAGTGTCCGGCCGGGAGCGTGCTCGCCCATGCCGTACCCGAGGCTCATGTGGATGAACGGCTCGTTCAGGGTGATCCAGAGCCGGACCCGGTCGCCGAGTCGGGCGGCGGTCAGGTCGGCGTACTCGGCGAACCGGGCGGCGGTGTCGCGGTGCAGCCAGCCACCGGCGTCTTCGAGAGGTTGCGGCAGGTCCCAGTGGTAGAGCGTCGCCACCGGGTCGACGCCGGCGGCCAGCAACTCGTCCACCAGTCGGTCGTAGAAGTCGAGGCCGGCCGGGTTGGCCGGGCCGGCGCCGGTGGGCCGCACCCGGGGCCAGGCGATCGAGAACCGGTACGCGTCGACGCCGAGGCCGGCCATCAGCGCGACGTCCTCGGCGTGGCGGTGGTAGTGGTCGCAGGTGACGTCGCCGTTGCTGCCGTCGCTGATCCGTCCGGGGGAGTGCGCGAACGTGTCCCAGATGGACGGACCGCGCCCGTCGGCAGTGGCGGCGCCCTCGATCTGGTGGGCCGAGGTGGAGACGCCCCAGCGGAAGCCAGCGGGGAACTCCGGCATCGGTGCTGTCGACATGCGCCCTCCCGGTCAACGTGAAACGTGCTCGGGACTTTAGGGCGCTCTCCATCGATGCGCCATAGGCCGGCCTGGCGCAATCCGCAATGGTTGATCGGCGTGTTTTTTTCAAACCCGTCCAGGTAAGTCCGATTTAGCGCATAGAGTGCCGATATCGTGTGATGTCCTCACCGGAGGAAGACGGAAATGATCCTCGTTGAACGCAGTGCGCACGTGGCGGCGCCAATTGAAGTGGTCTGGGATGTTGTCCAGCGGGCCGAGCAGTTGCCGGCCTGGCTGGCCGGGGTCCGCGCGGCCGAAGTGCTCTCGGGAGAGGGCTTCGGTCGGCGACAACTGGTCCAGGCGGGGCGCGGCTCGGCGCATGAGGCCGAGGTGATCGCCTACCAGGAGCCGACGCTCATCGGCTGGCGGGAACGGGCCAAGGGCGCCGGTGCTCGTGCGGAGGCGCGCACCGAGATCTACGTCCAGCTCACCACCGACGAGGAGGAGGGCGGGACCATCGTGCGACTCATCGTGGTCCGCTGGCCGGCCGGCCCGGTCAAGGCGGCCCTGCTGCGCCTCGGACTGCGTCGGGTCGGCGCCGACCTGGAGGACTCGCTGGCCCGGCTCACCGACCTGGCCGCCGTCGGCTGACGAGCGCCCATCCTCCCGGCGTCACCCGCGACGGCGGTGGTCCGGATCCCCGCCAGGGACCCCGGACCACCGCCGCTCCGTACACCGAGAAGGGCCCGGCGCGGGTGCGCCGGGCCCTTCTGTCTGGTGCTGGATCAGCTGTCGCCGCCGGTCTCGCCGACCGGGGCGGCGTTGACGTCGTCGATCGCGTACTTCTTGGCGGCCTCGGCCGGTACGCCGGCCGCCACCGCGCCGCTGCGGGCCAACTGCCGCAGCGTGGCCACCACGATCGACTCCGCGTCGACGTGGAAGTGCCGGCGCAGCGCGTGCCGGGTGTCCGACATGCCGAAGCCGTCGGTGCCGAGCGACGTGTAGTCGCCGGGCACCCAGCGGGCGATCAGGTCCGGCACCGCCCGCATCCAGTCGCTGACCGCGACCTTCGGCCCGTCCGCGTCGGCCAGCTTCTGCGCGATGTACGGCACCTTCGCCTCGGCGCCCGGGTTGAGGAGGTTGTACTCCTCGGTCTCCACCGCGTCGCGGCGCAGCTCGGTCCAGGAGGTCACCGACCAGACATCGGCGGCCACCCCCCAGTCCTGGGCGAGCAACTGCTGGGCCTTGAGCGCCCACTGCATGCCGGTGCCCGAGGCGAGCACGTTGGCCTTCGGGCCGTCGACCTGCGGCGCCGGGGAGTAGCGGTAGATGCCCTTGAGCAGGCCCTCCACGTCCACCCCGGCCGGCTCGGCCGGCTGGAGGATCGGCTCGTTGTAGACGGTCAGGTAGTAGAAGACGTTCTCCTGCGCGTCCCCGTACATCCGGTGCAGGCCGTGCTCCATGATGTGCGCGATCTCGAAGGAGAACGCCGGGTCGTACGCGACCACTGCCGGGTTGGTGGCGGCGATCAGCATCGAGTGGCCGTCCTCGTGCTGGAGGCCCTCACCGTTGAGCGTGGTCCGACCCGCGGTGGCGCCGAGCAGGAAGCCCCGCGCCATCTGGTCGGCAGCCGCCCACAGCCCGTCGGCGGTCCGCTGGAACCCGAACATCGAGTAGAAGATGTACATCGGGATCATCGGCTCGTCGTGCGTGGCGTACGACGAACCCGCGGCGGTGAACGAGGCGACCGAGCCGGCCTCGTTGATCCCCTCGTGCAGGATCTGCCCGGTGGTCGACTCCTTGTACGACAGGAACAGCTCCCGGTCGACAGAGGTGTAGCGCTGGCCGTGCGGCGAGTAGATCTTCGCGGTGGGGAAGATCGAGTCGAGGCCGAAGGTGCGGGCCTCGTCCGGGATGATCGGCACCCAGCGCTTGCCGAACTCCTTGTCCTTCATGACGTCCTTGAGCAGGCGGACGAAGGCCATCGTGGTGGCCACCTTCTGCTTGCCCGAGCCGCGCTTGACGTCGGCGAACCGCTCCGGGCCGGGGATGGCCAGGCGCTTGGTGCTGGTCCGCCGGGACGGCAGGTACCCGCCGAGCTGCTCGCGCCGCTCCTTCAGGTACTGGATCTCGTCCGACTTCTCACCCGGGTTGTAGTACGGCGGCAGGTACGGGTTGTCCTCCAGCGCCTTGTCCGGGATGTCCAGGTAGAGGCGGTCGCGGAAGGTCTTCAGATCCTCAAGCGTCAGCTTCTTCATCTGGTGGGTCGCGTTGCGGCCCTCGAAGTGCGAGCCGAGCGTCCAACCCTTGATCGTCTTGGCCAGGATGACGGTGGGCTGACCGGTGTGCTCGGTGGCCGCCTTGTAGGCCGCGTAGAGCTTGCGGTAGTCGTGCCCACCCCGCTTGAGGTTCCAGATCTCGTCGTCGCTCAGCGGGTCGACCATCTTGCGGGTCCGCGCGTCGCGGCCGAAGAAGTGCTCCCGCACGTACGCGCCGGACTCGGCCTTGTAGGTCTGGTAGTCACCGTCGGTCGTGGTGTTCATGAGGTTGACGAGCGCGCCGTCGGTGTCCGCGGCGAGCAGCGGGTCCCACTCGCGGCCCCAGACCACCTTGATGACGTTCCAACCGGCGCCCCGGAAGAACGCCTCCAGCTCCTGCATGACCTTGCCGTTGCCCCGGACCGGGCCGTCCAGCCGCTGGAGGTTGCAGTTGATCACGAAGGTGAGGTTGTCCAACTCCTCGCGGGCGGCCACGCCGATGGCACCGAGCGTCTCCGGCTCGTCCATCTCGCCGTCGCCGAGGAACGCCCAGACGTGCTGCTGCGAGGTGTCCTTGATGCCGCGGTGCTGCAGGTACCTGTTGAACCGGGCCTGGTAGATCGCGTTCAGACCGCCGAGACCCATCGAGACGGTGGGGAACTCCCAGAAGTCCGGCATCAGCCGCGGGTGCGGGTACGACGGCAGCCCACCGCCGGGGTGCGACAACTCCTGGCGGAACCCGTCGAGCTGGTGCTCGCTGAGCCGCCCCTCCAGGAACGCCCGCGCGTACATGCCGGGGGAGGCGTGACCCTGGTAGAAGATGTGGTCGCCGCCGCCGGGGTGGTTCTTGCCCCGGAAGAAGTGGTTGAAGCCCACCTCGTAGAGCGACGCCGAGCTGGCGAAGGTCGAGATGTGCCCGCCGACGCCGATCTCCGGGCGCTGCGCCCGGTGCACCAGCATGGCGGCGTTCCACCGGACGTACGCCCGGATCCGCCGCTCGACGTGCTCGTCACCCGGGAACCACGGTTCGCGCTCCGACGGGATGGTGTTGATGTAGTCGGTGGTGGTCAGGGGCGGAACCCCGACCTGACGCTCACGGGCCCGCTCCAGCAGGCGCAGCATGACGTAGCGGGCGCGTTTGGCACCGCGTTCGTCGATGACACCGTCAAGCGACTCGACCCATTCGCTTGTCTCTTCAGGGTCGATGTCCGGAAGCTGGCTCGGTAGGCCGTCGCTGATCACCGGGCGCTTGCGTTCCGTAGCCACAGGCGTTCCCTCGGTTGTGTGTGGGATAGGTCTCTAGCGCCATCCTGCCCCCTGGTGGCACCCCTCGTCACGTCTAGGTCCCCCGGACGCGATGCTGAACACAGGTACCCGCCGGTAACTTAGGGCGACGGAGGCGTCCGGCCCTTGTCCGGGCTTCCTACCGCGGGTGGCGGTGGCGGCGGCTCCTGACCCGCGCCTGCGGCAGAATGCGACGTATGCGCAGCGACGTGATCACCGTCCAGACCGGGTCCCGCCCGACCGTCCGGGACATCACCGCAGAGGCCCAGCAGTTCGTCTCCAGCGAGGGCGACGGCCTGCTGCACGTCTTCGTGCCGCACGCCACCGCCGGCCTGGCGATCATCGAAACCGGGTCGGGCTCGGACGACGACCTGCTCAGCGCGTTGGACGACCTGCTGCCCACGACAGATCGGTGGCGACACCGGCACGGCTCGCCCGGTCACGGCCGCGACCACGTGCTGCCGGCGTTCGTCCCGCCGTACGCCACGCTGCCGGTGCTCGGCGGACGGCTGGCGCTCGGCACCTGGCAGTCCATCTGCCTGGTCGACACCAACGGCGACAACCCCACCCGCCAGGTCCGCTTCTCCTTCATCCCCGGCTGAGCGTGCCCCGCCCCGCCCCGCCCGGCCCCGCCCCGCACCTGCAAGATCCGCACAACTTCCCCGAAACTGCCGCCTCGGCCGGTGCTGAGGCACCAGTTTCCCTGATGTTGCGCGGATCTTGACGGCCGGCGGGCCGGGGGCGGTGTCCACACGCTGAGCTGGCGGAACGGTGTGCTGCGTACGATGTGGCAGTGACGCAGGACGTGGTCTCCGCAGCGGGTGGACCGGTGGATCGGGCCGGTCTCGCCGACGACGTGGTGCGCCGGATGGCCCAGGTGACCACCGCGCTGCGACACCGACAGGGCGCCGCGTTCGCTCGGTTGGGGCTCACCCCCGCTACGGCCCGGGCGCTGCACGAGCTGGATCCGGACCACCCGCTGCCGGCCCGCGACCTCGCCGAGCGGTTGGGTTGCGACAGGTCGAACGTGACAGTGCTCGTGGACAAGCTGGAGCAGGCCGGGCTGGTTCAGCGCCACACCGACCCGACGGACCGTCGGCAGAAGACGCTCGTGGTGACCGGGGAGGGTCGGGGCGTGCGGGACCGGGTGACCGAGGTGATGTCCGACTCCCGACTCCTGTCCGGGCTCACCGACCGGGAGCTGAGCACCCTTCGTGACCTGGTCCGGAAGGTGTCCGACGGTGACGGTCCGGAGCCCTGCGGGCCGGAGTGAGTCGACAGGCGCCGATCGTGTCCCACTGGGCGACCAGGGCCCCCGTCGGTAATGCTGTCCCACGTGACAACCCCGCAAGACCTCGACGACCGGTTCCGGGAGACGCTGGCGGCGCTGCCCGCCGCGGGGCGGCGGCGTGACCCCGCCGACCCGGTCAACGACGATGCCCCACTGACCGGCGCGCAGGTGCTGGACCTGTTCGACGCCCAGGTGACCAGCCGGCAACTCGACCTGGCCGGCCGGTGGCTGCGCAGCTTCGGGGAGGGTTTCTACACGATCGGCTCGGCCGGGCACGAGGGCAACGCCGCGGTCGCCGCCGCGCTGCGCCCCACCGATCCGGCGCTGCTGCACTACCGCTCCGGCGCCTTCTACTGCCTCCGGGCCGCGCAGGCCGCCGCCGGCGCAGCACCGACCGCCGACCCGAAGCCGCCCGGGTCCGTGCCGCCCGACCCCGAGCGGTTGACCGACCCTGAGTCGCTGATCGACCCCGGGCGGCCGACCGACTCCGAGCCGACCGACCCCGAGCCGACCGACCCCCGGCCCACCGGGTCCGAGCCGCCCATCGGCGGGTTCGCGCCGTACGCGGACGCCGCCCGGGACGTGCTGCGCGGGATGGTCGCCTCCAGCCAGGAGCCGCTCGCCGGCGGCCGGCACAAGGTGTTCGGCCGGGCCGATCTGGCCATCGTGCCGACCACCTCCACCATCGCCTCGCACCTGCCCCGCGCGGTCGGCATGGGACTGGCCGTGGAACGGCTGCGCCGGCTGGACAGCGCCGGGCGGCGTACCGGGGCCGGGGTGCGGGTTGGCAGCGGCGCGGGCGCCGCAACCGCCCCGTGGCCCCCGGACGCGATAGTGGTCTGCTCGTTCGGCGACGCCTCGGTCAACCACGCCAGCGCCACCGCCGCGTTCAACACCGCCGGCTGGTACGACCACGCCGGCCTGCGCATTCCGGTGCTGTTCGTCTGTGAGGACAACGGGCTGGGCATCAGCGTCCGCTCACCTGAGGGCTGGGTCGAGGCGACCCTGCGGGCCAGGCCGGGCATCCGCTACTTCAGCGCGGACGGGGCGGACCCGGTGCAGACGTACGCGGTGGCGGCGGAGGCCGCGACCTGGGTACGCCGTAACCGGCGGCCGGCAGTGCTGCACCTGCGCACGGTACGGCTGATGGGGCACGCCGGGGCGGACGCGGAGTCGGCGTACCGAAGCCCGGCCGAGCTGGCCGAGGACCTGGACCGGGACCCGGTGGTCGCCACCGCGCGGCTGCTCGTCGACGCCGGTGTGGCCACCGGCGAGGAGTTGCTGGCCCGGTACGACGAGACCGGCTGGCAGGTCCGCCGGCTGGCCGAGGAGGTGCTGGGCGAGCCGAAGCTGGCCTCCGCGGCCGACGTGGTGTCGGCGCTGGCGCCCCGCCGTCCGGTGCGGGTGGCGCGGGCGGTTGGCGACGCCGCGGCGCGGGCCAGCGGGCCCGGCGCGGGCGCCCGGGCGGAGGCGTTCGGGGGCAAGCCGCCGGAGCTGGCCGGCCCGATGACCCTGGCGCAGAGCATCAACGCGGCGCTCGCCGACGGGATGCTCGACCACCCGCAGATGGCGATCTTCGGTGAGGACGTGGCCGCCAAGGGTGGCGTGTACGGGGTGACGAAGGGGCTGCGGGACCGTTTCGGGGCGGCCCGGGTCTTCGACACGCTGCTCGACGAGACGTCGGTGTTGGGGCTGGGCCTGGGCGCGGGGTTGGCCGGGATGCTGCCGGTGCCGGAGATCCAGTACCTGGCGTACCTGCACAACGCCGAGGACCAACTGCGCGGCGAGGCGGCCACCATGCAGTTCTTCTCGCGGGGGGCGTTCCGTAACCCGATGGTCGTCCGGGTGGCCGGGCTGGCGTACCAGGAGGGGTTCGGCGGGCACTTCCACAACGACAACTCAGTGGCCGTACTCCGGGATGTGCCGGGTCTGGTGGTCGCGGTGCCGGCACGGCCGGACGACGCCGCGCCGATGCTGCGGACCTGCCTGGCCAGCGCGGCGGTGGACGGCAGCGTCTGCGTGTTCGTGGAGCCGATCGCGCTCTACCACACCCGCGACCTGTACGCCGATGGCGACGGGGAGTGGCTGGCCGGCTATCCGGAGCCGGGTGCGTGGGTTTCCGGGCACGTGCCGATCGGTCGGGCCCGGGTCTACCGGGTCGGTTCGGCCGACGACCTGACCATCATCACCTTCGGTAACGGGGTGCGGATGTCGCTGCGGGCCGCGGCTGTCCTCGCCGAGGAGGGCGTGGGCACCCGGGTGGTGGACCTGCGCTGGCTGGCGCCGCTGCCGGTGGCCGACATCATCCGGGAGTCCTCGGCGACCGGCCGGGTGCTGGTGGTGGACGAGACACGCCGCTCCGGCGGGGTGGGTGAGGGAGTCATCGCCGCCCTGGTCGACGCCGGATATGTGGGAGCCGCGCGGCGCGTGGCGGGAGTTGACTCGTTTGTACCATTAGGTCCGGCAGCACGTCAGGTTCTGGTCTCCGCGGAAGCCATTACCGACGGTGCCCGTACGCTGCTGGCACGGTAAATTCCGTTCCACCCGGTGCGCCACTTGCGCGCGGACGCACAACTGTGTGGACTTTGCCTGACGGCGTCGCACCGACGCCGCGAGCAGGGACGAGATGAGGAGGCACGCGACAGTGAGCGCGACCGCTGGTCAGGCCGCCGACGGGGTACGCAGCCTGGCGGACCGGTTCGGAATCGAACCGGGGATGGTCGTCATGGAGATGGGGTACGACGACGACGTCGACCAGGATCTCCGGGACGCCCTGACCGACCGCTGTGGAGAGCTGGTCGACGAGGACACCGACGAGGTGGTCGACGCGGTGCTTGTCTGGTACCGCGACGGCGACGGTGACCTCTTCGAACTTCTCGTCGATGCCCTCGGCCCGCTGGCCGACAACGGGGTCGTGTGGCTTCTCACCCCGAAGGCGGGGCGTGACGGGCACGTCGAGCCGAGCGAGGTCGCGGAGTCCGCGCCCACCGCCGGCCTTCAGCAGACCTCGACCGTCAACGCCGGCCGGGACTGGAGCGGCGCACGTCTGGTGCTGCGCCGAGGGGCCAAGGCCAAGAAGTAGCCCGCGCCGCTTCGCCGGCCCGGCGGTCCGCACCGTCGGGTGGCAGGCTGGTGCCGTTCCCCCGACTCGACCCGAGGAGAGTACGCATGCCCATCGAGGTTGGTGCCGAGGCGCCGGACTTCGTCCTGAAGGACCAGAACAACCAGGAAGTCCGACTCTCGGACTTTCGGGGCAGGCGCACCGTGCTGCTGGTCTTCTACCCGTTCGCCTTCACCGGCACCTGCCAGGGTGAGCTGTGCGAGGTGCGGGACAACCTCGACGCGTACGTGAACGACGACGTCCAGGTGTTGACGGTCAGTGTCGACTCGGTCTTCAGCCACAAGGTCTGGGCCGACCGGGAGGGCTACCAGTTCCCGATGCTCGCCGACTTCTGGCCGCACGGTGCCGTCGCCCAGGCGTACGGGGTCTTCAACGACGCCGGCGGCTTCGCCAACCGGGGCACCTTCGTCATCGACAAGGCCGGCGTGGTCCGCTTCGCCGAGATGAACGGTCCGGGCGAGGCCCGCGACCAGCAGGGCTGGCGCAAGGCCATCGCCGAAGCGGCCGGCTGACCGGAGTACGCCGTGCGCCGGGGCCGGCGGCGAGCAAGGTAAGCTTGCCAGCCACCGGCCCGCCGCACGGGCGATCCGGGCGCGTAGCTCAGTGGGAGAGCACCCGCCTTACAAGCGGGGGGTCGCAGGTTCGAAACCTGCCGCGCCCACCCTTCAGCACAGGTGTCCAGGCGACGACCGCGAGGTGTGGCTTGACCGCACCCGATAACCTTCGCGGCTATGGGCGCGATCAAGCCGTGGCACCTCGCGATTCTCAGTCTCTGTTGTCTGCTCCCGTCGGCGGCGGCGATCGTCGGTGGAGTCTGGGCCGTACGCCGAAACCGCACCCGGCGCTGAGTCGCGGCACGTGATCGATCGTTTGTCGGCGGGTCAGCTTCCTGCGCTCAGCGTCCGCAGCAGTGTGGTGCGCAGCGCGTCGGCCGCCTCGGTCGGGGACATCCGGCCGGCGTCCACCTCCTCGCCGGCGGCGTGCCCGATCTTGATGGTGACCGTGGCGAGCCACTCGGCCGGGAGTCCCTTGTCGAACTCGCCGCTCGCCTGACCACGCCGGATCACCCGGCTGATCCGGTCGGCGATCGGTGCGTGGCGTTCCTGGTCGGTGTGCGGGCTCACCGGGAGCGACGCTATCTGCTGGACGAGCCCCGGATGCCGCTCCGCGGTCCGGCTGCCGGCCTGGAGGACACGGATCAGCGCCTCGGCGGCTGATCCGGTGTCCGGGTCGGCGGCGTCCATCGCGGCAACCGCCTCCTGGGTGATCCGGTCGACGACTGCTGCCATCAGGTGCTCGCGAGACGGGAAGTGGGCGTAGACGGTCTGCCGGGTCACCCCGGCCGCGCCGGCGATGGCGTCGAGGCTGGCGTCGGGTTGCGCGTCGAGCAGTCGGGCCGCCGCGTCGAGGATCGCGCCGCTGTTGCGGCGGGCGTCGGCGCGGCGGTTGCGGTCCGCTGAACCACTCATCTCTTACACCTTGCCAAAGTTTCTCGATGGTCTATATCTTACGAGCTGTAAAGATTTAGTGTGATCGCGACGCGACGGCGGGTGACATGGGCGTTTTCGACGGCACCGACCCGAAGAAGTTCATCGCCGACTTCTTCACCTCCTTCATGGGCGATCTGGTTCGCGGTGACGAGGACCCGGCGGTGGTCGTCGACCGCTACCACACGCCCGACATTGTGCAACTCGCCGACGGCAACCTGATGGACCGCACCAAGCTCATCGCGCACAGCCGCCCGGCGCGCAAGCACCAGACCGGCGCCCGCTGGGAGGTGCACGAGGCGATGGCGGACGGAGACCGGATCGCCGCCCGCTACACCCTGCACTTCCAGACCTCCAAACGCGAGGGCAGTGTGGACGTGTACTTCTTCGGGCAGTTCGCCGACGACGGGCGGATGCGACGAGCGCACATGCTCACCCGATCCGTGCCCGTCCGGGCCGGCGACCGGCGGCAGGTGTCGACATGACCGTCAGCAGCTACCGCGTGATCGGTATGGCCTGCGGGCACTGTGCGGGCTTCGTCACCGAGGAGATCGAACGGATTCCCGGTGTCACAGCCGTGTCAGTGGACGTCGAAGGCGACACCGCCACGGTGACGAGCGACAGACCTCTCGACATCGCCGAGGTGCGTGCCGCCGTCGAGGAAGCCGGGTACGAACTGCCCTGACGACTGACCGGGGCCTCGTCCCGCCACAGCCCGACGAGATCTCGTCGGGCATCAGCAGCTGCTGCCCAGGTTGAGCCGCAGGGCGTGCATCGCCACCTCTTCGAACGACTTGTCGAACACCTCGACGCTCACCTCGTCGGCGAGGACCTCGACGAGATCCTCGTGGCAGACCACGAGGAAGTGGCGCAGCTGCCGCCACCCCGAGGGTGTCTCCGGGAACGGCACCCGGTTCTGTGCCTCCAGCCGGCTGGGCCACGGCGACCCCTGCACCTCGTAGAACCCGTACTCCCAGTCGGGGTCGTGGAGAGGATGACCGGACAGCGCCTCGTCATTCGGGTAGCCGAAGAGCACCTGGGCGAAACCGGCGAAGGTCGCCATCGCTATTCGGTGCGGCTGCTGGGTAGCGAAGACGAGGCGGCAGCTCCGCTCGTCCGCCAGCAGCAGCTCACCCGACCCGGCGGGCGACGGAATCACGCCCAGGTCCAGCGAGACCGCCCGTGGCTTCACCCGGGGAATTCTATTCGTGTCCACGCGGAATGGACCTGGCCCGTTGCCGCGCCGGATCCTCGTCGCCCTCGTCGCCCCTGCTCCCGGCCCGGTCCCGACGATCGTCGAGCCATTCGGTGATCCGCTTCCGACCGAGGTTGAGGTGGGGCGGCGCCGGAGGGCGCGACGACGCCGCCCGGGTTCCTCAGCTGGTGAAGCCACCGTCCACATTGATCACCGCGCCGGTCACGTAGCCGGCCTCCGGGCTGGCGAGGTGCGCGACGGTGGCGGCGATGTCGGCGGGGCGAGCGTAGCGGCCGACGGCGGTGAATCCGCTGATGGCCGCTGCGTTCGGTCCGTCCGCCGGGTTGGCGTCCGTGTCCGTCGGGCCGGGGTTGACCAGGTTGACGGTGATGTCCCGTGGGCCAAGCTCGCGGGCCAGGCCGCGGGTCAACCCGACCAGGGCGGTCTTGCTCATCGAGTAGAGCGTCAGCCCGGGAAAGACGGCCCGTTCGCCGACGTTGCTGCCGATGCTGATGATCCGTCCGCCTTCGCCCAGGTGCCGCAGCGCCGCCTGCGCGGCGACGTACGGGGCTCGGATGTTCACCGCGATGGTCCGCTCCACCTCCGCCGTGCCCAACTCGTCCATGGCACCGACAAGGAAGACCGCCGCGTTGTTCACCAGGATGTCCAACCGACCCAGTTCGGCGGCCACCCGGTCGACCGCGCCCCGTACGGCGCTCGGGTCGGCACCGTCGGCCTGCACGGCCAGCGCCCGCCGGCCCAGCGCCTCGATCTGCCGCACCACTGTCGCGGCCCGCTCCGCGTCCTGCCGGTAGGTGAGCGCCACGTCGGCGCCGTCCTGGGCCAGGCGCAGGGCGATGCCGGCCCCGATGCCGCGGGAACCACCGGTCACCAGGGCGACCTTGTCGTTCAGTGTCATCATGCAAACGATCATGTGGCCGTGCCGACCTCCCCGTCTGGCGGCAATCGGACCCCCCGCTCCCACCCCCAGGTCCGATACCCGCGCGCGCCACCCCGCCACCCCGCCACCCCGGCCACTTCCAAGATCCGCGCAACTTCAGGGATCCTGCTGCCTCAACGGCCGACGAGGCAGCAACATCACCGAAGTTGCGCGGATCTTGGAGGTGCGCGTCGGCAAGCCGGATCCGGCGGGGTACCGGCGGGCTGGGCGAACCCGGTGGCGTACCTCGATCGGATCTGCTGCACTCTTCACCGGCGACGAGGGAGGGGAGGATTCGGTGGAGTTGACGCTGACACCGATGACGGAGCAGGACCTGGCCCGGTTGCTCCGGACGCTGGAGCAGGGGTACGCCGAGGACCTGGTCGTGAACCGGGGGTTGACCCCGGAGGCGGCCCTGGAACGGTCCGTCACCCAGATCCGGGAGTCGCTGCCGGCGGGCGCGGCGACCGAGGGAACGCTGCTGCGGTTGGGCCGGGTCGACGACACCGAGATCGGTTGGATCTGGGTGTCCCTGCCGACGTCGGCCGCCCCGGGCCAGGCCTGGATCCACAACATCGAGGTGCATCCCGCGCACCGGGGACGCGGGTACGCACGGCGGATGATCCAGCTCATCGAGGTCGAACTCGCCAAGCACAAGGTGCCCGAGCTGGGCCTGAACGTCTTCGGTACGAACGCTGTCGCGATCGGGCTCTACCAGAGCCTGGGCTTCGAGGTCATCTCGCAGCAGATGGCGAAGCCGATCGCCCCGGCGGGCTGAGCCGGCGCGCCGGCCCGGAGCGACCCGGGACGTCCCCCCGGCAGGACTGTTCACCTGCCCAGCGGGAAACCGGCGCGGACCGCACCTGGGGAGGAGCGACGGATGACGCACGGTGCCGGACTGACCATCGGTGTGCTCGGCTCGTACGGTGGGCGAAACCTCGGCGACGAGGCGATCCTCACCGGCCTGCTCGCCGATCTGCGTTCGCAGGAACCCAACGCCCGGATCATCGTGTTCTCCCGTAACCCCGAGCACACCCGTGCCGCCCACCCGGACGTCGAGGCGGTGCCCTGGGAGGGCGTCAGCCGCACCGACTCCGCCCTGGTCCTGGCCCAGCTCGACCTGCTCATCCTGGGCGGCGGCGGCATCCTCTACGACCGGGAGGCCCGCCGCTACCTGCGGGTGGTTCGGGTCGCCCAGGAGCGCGGCCTCCCCCTGATCACGTACGCGGTGGGGGTGGGGCCGCTCAGCGACGGGGTGGACACCGGCATGGTCCGGGAGACGCTCTCCGGCGCGACCCAGGTGACGGTCCGGGATCAGGAGTCCCGGATGGTGCTGGAGGAGGCAGGTCTGCTGAACCCGATAACGGTCACCGCCGACCCGGCGTTCCTCTTGCAACCCGAGGACTTCCCGGCCCACCTGCTCGCCGAGGAGGGTGTGCCGGTCGGTAAGCGGCTGGTCGGGATCAGCGTGCGGGAGCCGGGGCGGGCCGCCGAGCGGCTCGACGTGGACGGCTACCACCGGCTGCTGGCCCAGATCGGTGACTTCCTGGTGCACCGGATCGACGCGTACGTGCTGTTCGTGCCGATGGAACGCGACGACATCCGGCACGCCCACGGGGTGCTCTCGCACATGGTCGCCGCCGATCACGGTCGGATCCTGCACGGCACCTACTCGCCGCAGCAGGTGCTCGGGCTGATGCGCCACTTCGACCTGGCCGTCGGCATGCGCCTGCACTTCCTGATCTTCGCGGCGATGGTCGGCACACCGTTCCTGCCCCTGCCGTACGCCGGCAAGGTCTTCGACCTCGCCCAGCGACTCGGCGTGCCGGCGCTGCGCGGCGTGGAGCGGGAGGTCGAGGGGCCGCTACTGGCCGAGGTCGACCGGCTGTGGGACGAGCGGGAGCAACGCGCGGAGGCCACGGCCCGCCGGGTGGCGGAGGTGTGCGAGCAGGCGCGGGGCACCTCGGAGGTCACCCGTGGGGTGCTGGAGGGCCTACGCACCCAGGCGCTCACCCGGGTCTGAGTGGGCGCTCACACCGCGGGACCGGTCCACCGGTAACGCCACTCGCCTGCCTCCTCGTGGGCGGTCTCCAGCTCGTAGATCTGTGCCTGCGCCAACCCACCCGGGCCGAGGTGATGGTGGGTCAGCGGTGGACGGCCGTTGCTGTCCAGTTCGACGGTGATGGTCTGCCCGTCCGCCGCGCCGCCGACGAGAAGGATCCGCACGGATGAAGCCATGCGCCCATCCTGCCCGTCGTGCCGCCCGCCCGCAGCGGATAGCGGGGCAGCGGGCGACCCGGCCCGTGGCTAGGGTCGGCGGATGGAGCAGACGATCGATCCGACGCTCGGCCCGGTGCTCGCCCGTACCGGCGACGAGCGTGCCGTACTGGACTCGTTTCTCGACTTCCACCGTGCCGTGCTGCTGCGCAAACTGCGCGGTCTCTCCGATGCCGACGCGGGCCGACGGCTGGTGCCCTCGGCGACCACCCTCGCCGGGCTGGTCAAGCACCTGACCCTGGTCGAGCGCAACTGGTTCCCGACCCTGCTGGCTCCCGAGCCCGGCGACGTCTACCTCACCTCGGAGGAGGACGCGGTGGCGAGCTTCACGCTCGGCGACCAGGACACCGTCGCCGGGCTCACCGAGGCGTACGAGCGGGCCTGCGCACGGTCGAGGGCGATCGCGGCCCGCTTCGACCTCGACCACGTGGTGCCGCACCCGCAGCTCGGCGAGGTGTCGCTGCGCTGGATCCTGGTGCACCTGATCGAGGAGACGGCACGGCACGCCGGTCACGCCGACATCCTGCGCGAGTTGACCGACGGCGAGTCCGGCGCGATCTGAGCGGTGTTGGCACCCGCAGCCGCACGACCGACACGGGTTCACTGAAGTCGGGGTGTCCGGTCTGCTCGGATAGCGCGACATCAGTGAACCCGTGTCGATCACGCCGGGGAGCCCGTGACGGCGACGCCGCTGACCTGGGTGGGATGCGCCGGTCCGTCGGTGGGTGCCGACGTCAGCCCGGTGGGGCCGCATATCCTGGGGCGCGGGCGGCGACGAGGGGGAGCAGGTGCTGGTCATCCACGGGCTGTGGAAGCCCTGCGACGGCTCGACCGGCGGCCTCTCCGTCTGGGCCGAGGACAGCGCCGTGCCCCAAACGCCGACCCGTCCCAGCCGGTCGCCCCGGGAACGCCCGCACCCCTTCGCCGCCGGGCACGCCGACCTGGTCGCCGTCCTCGCCCACGCCGCCGAACCGGCCCACCCCGGCACCGCCCTGCTCACCCTGCCCACCCGGGCCGGCGCGCCGACCGACTCGCCCGAGCTGATCCGGACCGCCGTCGCACCCCCGGCCCGCAGCCGGCTCACCCTGGCCGGGTGGCGCGTCCCCGTGCTGGTGTACGCCCCAGACGACGCGCTCTCGCTGCTCCGCGCGCTGGACGACCTCCCGGCGGTGCCCGGGGCCACCCTGCGCCACCTCGCCGAACTGGCCGACTTCGCCGTCGACCTGGTGACCCGTGGCCGCCTCCTCCCCGGCGTCGCCGCGTCGGCGGGGTGTCCCACGCCGGCGGGCGTCGTCGCCGCGGCGGCTGTCACGTCGGCGAGCGGCGCGGTGGCAACCAGGACGCCGGCGATCGCCGCGCCGACGGGCAGTGCCGCGGCAGCCGGTGGCACTGTCGCAGGGGCTTCGTCGGGCGATCCTGCGCAGGTGTCGGCGCGCGCGGTCTGGCGGCCGCTGTTGACCGGCACCGACGCCGCCTGGGCGCGTTCGCTGGCGTTGGCCCTGCCGCCAGCCGCCCGAGCCGCAGTGGAACCCGCCACCCTCAACGCGGCCGGCACCGCCGCCGTGGCCGGTGCTTCGGGCGGGAGTGAGCTGACCGCCGCCGAGGTGGTCGCGGATGCGCTTGACGTGCTCACCGACGCGGCCGCGCGGGTCGCTCTGGCGACCACCACCCTGGCCCGGGGGCTGCGGCCGGGTGGCCCGGCACCGGCCTGGTTGGCGGCGCTCGCCGGCCCGCGGCGTGACTTCACAGTCGATCCCACGGCGCTGGCCACGCTGCGGGCAGAGCTGGACGCCTGGCAGCGGGACGCCGCCGGCGGCCCGGTGCGGGCCAGTTTCCGGCTGGCGGAGCCGGCTCCGGACGAGGTCACCGAACCGATCCTGGCGACCCGACCGGCACCGGCCGAAAGCACGTCAGCACCGATGGCGAGCACACCGGCGTCGGTCGAGGCGACCGGCGGTGGGCGTTGGCGGCTGGAGTTCGGGTTGCAGGCGGCGGACGAACCCGGCCTGCACGTCGACGCCGGGCAGGTCTGGCGGGCACCGCAGACACTCGGCGGCCTGGCCGGCCGGACGACGAGCCCGCAGGAGACACTGCTCGCCGAGCTGGGCCGGGCCAGCCGGCTCTGGCCGGACCTGGACGCCGCGCTGCGTACCGCCGCCCCCGAGGCGATGGACCTCGACGTGGACGGGGCGCACCGGTTCCTCAGCGAGGGCGCCCCGGTGCTGCACGCGGCCGGTTTCGGGGTGCTGCTGCCGTCGTGGTGGCAGCGTCCGTCGGCGCGGCTCGGCGCCCGGTTGCGGGCCCGCAGTCGCACCGCGCCCGGCACGGTGGGTGGCACCGAGGCCGGTGTCGGTCTGGACGCCCTTGTCGACTACCGCTGGGAGATCGCTCTCGGTGACCAGCCGCTGTCCGCCGAGGAGTTGGCGGCGTTGGCCGAGACGAAGACCCCGCTGGTGCGGCTGCGCGGCAGGTGGGTCGAGCTGGACCCGGGGCGGCTCGCCGCAGGTCTGCGTCTGCTCCGCTCGGCAGGCGAGTTGACCGTCGCCGACCTGCTCCGCCTCGGGCTGGCCGACGGCGAGGCGACCGGGGCGCTGCCGGTGCTGGAGGTGACCGCCGACGGGGCGCTCGGCGACCTGCTCGCCGGGGCGGTGGAGCGCCGGCTCACGCCGCTGGACCCGCCGCCGGGTTTCCAGGGGACGCTGCGGCCGTACCAGCAGCGCGGGCTGGCCTGGCTGGCGTTCCTGCGCTCGCTCGGCCTGGGTGGCGTACTCGCCGACGACATGGGGCTGGGCAAGACCGTGCAGTTGCTCGCCCTGCTGGCCGGGGACCCGCCGGAGGCCGGACCGACGCTGCTGGTCTGTCCGATGTCGCTGGTCGGCAACTGGCAGCGGGAGGCGGCACGGTTCACCCCGGGGCTGCGGGTGCACGTACACCATGGGGCGGAGCGGGCGCGGGGGGCGGAGTTCACCGCTGCCGCGCACGGCGCGGACCTGGTTCTCACCACCTACTCGGTGGCTGCCCGCGATGCCGTCGACCTGGCCGGCATCGACTGGCACCGGGTGGTGGTGGACGAGGCGCAGGCGATCAAGAACGCGTCGACCCGGCAGGCCGAGGCGGTCCGCGCGCTGCCCGCCCGGCAGCGGGTGGCGGTGACCGGTACGCCAGTGGAGAACCGGCTCGCCGACCTGTGGTCGATCATGCAGTTCGCCAACCCGGGGCTGTTGGGGCCGGCGGCGACGTTCCGCAAACGGTTCGCCGAGCCGATCGAACGGCACGGCGACGCCGAGGCCGCCGAGCGGCTACGCCGGATCACCGGTCCGTTCGTGTTGCGCCGGCTCAAGACCGACTCGTCGATCATCTCGGATCTGCCGGAGAAGCTCGAGATGGACGTGCTCTGCAACCTCACCGCCGAACAGGCAGCCCTGTACCGGGTGGTGGTCGACGACATGCTGGCCCGGATCGAAACGAGCGACGGCATCGAGCGACGCGGCCTGGTGCTGGCCACCATGACCCGGCTCAAGCAGGTCTGCAACCACCCGGCCCAGTTGCTGCGGGACGGCTCCCCGCTGGAGGGCCGCTCCGGCAAGCTGGCCCGGCTGACCGAGATCATGGAGGAGGTGCTGGCGGCGGGGGAGCGGGCGCTGCTGTTCACCCAGTACGCCGAGTTCGGCGCGATGCTGCGCGGTCACCTGTCGGCGCGGTTCGGTCGGGAGGTGCTGTTCCTGCACGGCGGCCTCGGCAAGGCCGAACGGGACGCGATGGTGCAGCGCTTCCAGTCCGCCGACGGTCCGCCGCTGTTCGTCCTGTCCCTCAAGGCCGGTGGCACCGGGCTCACCCTGACCGCGGCGAACCACGTGGTGCACGTGGACCGGTGGTGGAACCCGGCGGTGGAGGACCAGGCCACCGACCGGGCGTTCCGGATCGGGCAGCGCCGACGGGTGCAGGTCCGCAAGTTCGTCTGCGCCGGGACGGTGGAGGAGAAGGTGGCCGCGATGATCGCGGACAAGCGCAGCCTCGCCCAGCGGGTGGTCGGCACCGGCGAGCAGTGGATCACCGAGCTGTCCACCGGCCAGTTGCGTGACCTGTTCGCCCTGGAGGCCGGGGCGGTGGTGGAGTGAGCCAGCCGAGTACCGACCGGTTCGCCGACTACGGGCGCCCCCGCCGGGTCGACGGGGGCCTGCGGGCGCGCAGCGCCCGGGGGGCGATCGGCCGCTCCTGGTGGTCGCGGCGTTTCCTGGAGGTGCTTGAGTCGTTCGCGCTCGGCACCCGGCTGACCCGTGGGCGGTCCTACGCGCGGGCCGGTCAGGTGCTCACCCTCGACATCGCCCCCGGACGGGTCAGCGCGGTGGTGCAGGGCTCCCGGCCGCAGCCGTACCAGGTGTCCATCGCGCTGGAGCCGTTCCCGGCCGCGCTCTGGTCCCGCATCGAGGCGGAGCTGGCCGGCCAGGCGTTCTTCAGCGCCCGGCTGCTCGCCGGGGACCTCCCCGACGAGCTGGAGGAGCTGTTCGTCGCCGCTGGCGCGCCGCTCTTCCCGGCCGGCGTGGACGAGCTGACCCAGCGGTGCAACTGCCCCGACTTCGCGGTGCCGTGCAAGCATCTCGCGGCAACGTTCTACCTGCTGGCCGAGGCGTTCGACGCGGACCCGTTCGAGCTGCTGCACTGGCGCGGCCGGTCCCGTGCGGAGTTGCTCGACGAGCTGCGCGCCCGGCGGGTCGAGGCCACCGGAGCGGCCCTGCCACCCACACCGACCGGCCCACCGTCCGAACCGGACGGTCGACTGTCGACTGTGGATGGCCTGGCACCCGTCGGCGCGGCCCGCGCGCTCGCCGGCCTGCCGGCAACCCCGCTTGCCGAATCCGCGGACCGGTTCTGGACGCCGGCGGTGCCGCTGCCCGATCGGCCACCCCGACTGGCGACCGGCCCCGACCTTCTGCTGCGCCAGCTCGGAGCGCCAGCGCCGGCCATCGGCGGGCCGGGACTACTCGAACGGTTGCGCCGCGCGTACCGGGCGTTCGGCCCGGCCGACCGGTGAGCCGTCACGTCCACCGGCGGCGGAACCGCCACATGATCGCGGCGTTCGCCACCAGCACCACCGCGCAGATCGCGCCGGTCAACCGACCGGCGAACACGGCTATCGCCGGCAGCGACGCCCACAGCACGATGGTCAACAACATCAGGTAACGGCCCCTGCGGGCCCGAGCCCGGTGGTCCAACCGGGCGAAAAAGGCCGGGTCACTTTCCCGGAGCTGACGGGTGATCTGGTCGAACCTGCGCTGATCCTCTTTGCTGAGCATGGCGCTGCCTTCCCCTCACGCGTTCAGCGGTTCGGCGGCATACCCGCTGCTGCGGCGGCTCACGCTCGCCCGCAGCTGCTACTTTTCCGCCACGCGAGGTCACCTCACGTCCGGCTTACCCAAACCTTAAGTTTGCCTGTGGTGGTGAACGGCGTGGAACGTGTCGCGTATGGCGGGACGGTCCGGTCTGTGCCCGGCTGCCGCGCGTACGCCCTGCTGGGAAGGTCTGCGCCCGACCGTCGCCCGACGCCTGCCCGCGTTGTCGCGCTGAGCGCTGTCTTAAGTGCCCTCGCGAGGGTGTTCAGCCCACCTTGAAGGCACCTGAGCGCTTGGTTACCTTGCCGTAGCAACCCCCTCAGGCAACAGTCGCCGCACCTGCCGCACCTGCCCGGTCGCAGCTTCCGGCGCTCATCAGAAATCGGGATTGGTACATGGCCGACCAGAATGTGCCACCACGTCGACCGCGGGACGACCGCGGCTGGGACGGACGCCAGCACCACAGCGCGGACGGCTACGGCGACCCCAGCACGCCCGCGCCCTACGGGTACGACTCGCCCCACCCCTACCAGGGCGGCTACCCCGCGCAGGCCGACCCGCGCGAGCAGTACGGCGACGCTTACGCCCACGCCGGACAGCCGGCCCCCGGCCCGCGCGGACCGCAGTGGGTCGGCCCGGAGGGTCTCGGCCGGCCGGCGCCGGCGCGACCGGCCGGTGCCGGACTGCCCGCTCTGGACGATGACGACGACTCGGGTCGCAAGGTCGGCCGGCGCAAGGCCATGGTCGCCCTCGGCGGCACCGCTGCCGTCGTCGCCGGTGGCGCGGCGCTCGCCATGACCCCGCAGTTCCGTGGCCTCTTCGGCGACGAGGCGGCGGCGGCTGGCGACGCGACCGGCAGCACGGTGACCGACGGCACCGCGGCGCGGCCCAGCGGACAGCAGCCCAGCACGGTGCGTACCTACACCGAGCAGAACGAGAGCTACATGGGCTCCCGGGCCGGCGAGGCGCTGAAGAAGAACGCGCCGACGACGGGACGGACCCTGTCCGGTCCGGCCGCCGCCGCGGCAGCGACCAAGGTGACAGTCAAGACGGTGCTGGCCAAGGACCCGATCCTGCACCTGGCCCGGCGCGCCACCTTCGGGCCGACGCCCGCCGTGATCGCCGACATCAAGAGCCAGGGCATCGACGCCTGGATCCGCGCCCAGTTGGAGCCGGACAAGATCGAGCCGAGCAAGGCCGAGCTGAAGCTCTCCGAGCTGCCCTCCCTGAAGCTCGACCCACAGCAGTTGCGCGCCCAGCGGGACCAGCTCAACGAGCAGGACGCCCAGCCGGAGCGCGAGATGGTCGACGCCACCATCGCCCGGCAGATCTGGTCCAAGCGCCAACTGTTCGAGGTGATGGTCGACTTCTGGAACGACTTCCTGCACGTCGCCGCCGACTTCGACGGTGGCGAGGCCTACCGCAACTCGTTCGACCAGGAGGTCGTGCGCAAGCACGCGCTGGGCAGCTACCCGGAGATGCTTGTCGCCGCGAACAAGCACCCCGCGCTGCTGATCTACCTGAACCAGAAGGACTCCCGCAAGGACGCGATCAACGAGAACCTCGCCCGGGAGAACCTCGAGCTCTACTCGGTGGGCGTCGACGGTGGTTACGGGGAGACGGACGTCCGGCAGGCGGCGCTGCTGCAAACGGGCCGCGGCCTCGACAAGGACGGCAAGTACGCCTTCAAGCCGGAGCAGCACTACGTCGGCAAGGTGAAGGTCCTCGGCTTCACCCACGCCAACGACTCCCTGGACCCGAAGAAGGCCGACGCGGCCATCGACGCGTACATCGCCTACATCGCGCTGCACCCGTCGACCGCGAAGTACGTCGCGCAGAGCCTGGCGACCCGGTTCGTCTCGGACACCCCGCCGAAGTCCCTCGTGGATCGGCTCGCCAAGACGTACACGACGAACAACGGTCTGATCAAGCCGGTGTTGATGGCGCTGTTCTGCTCCTCCGAGTTCTGGGCCGGCGTGGGCCAGAAGGTGCGCCGGCCGATGGAGTACCTGGTCGCCACGTACCGCACCCTGGGTGTCTCACCCGAGGCGTCGCCGAAGCACAACAACGGCGACAACAAGCGCACCCCGTACGCCCGGGGCCTGCGGCAGATCCACGACAAGCTGCGCGAGCTGGGCCACTACCCGATGGGTCAGCCCACCCCGGACGGCTACCCGGATGTCTACGTCGCCTGGACCTCGGCCGGCACCATGGTCAACGGCTGGAACGAGGCGGGCGAGATCATCGCCGGCTACCGCACCGCCTTCACGTACACGGCGCCGGAGAAGCTGGTCGCCAAGCCGCCGGCCACCGCCGGGGCGTACGTGGACGCGCTCTCCCAGCGGCTGGTGGGTCAGAAGCTGAGCACGCGGGAGAAGAACCTGATCCTCGGTGTGGCCGGTGTGCCGGCGACTGCCAAGGTCGACGCCACGTTCAACGGGGCCATCACCGCCGTCGCGCGGGCGATCCTCGCTTCCCCCCAGCACCACCTCCGGTGAGGCACCCGATGGAGAAGACTGTGTACAACTCTTTCCCCCTGCACCCCGAATGCCCCGACGTGCGACGGCTGGCCGACAACCCGGCCGAGGCGTTGCTGCGCGCGGAGGCGGACATCGTCGCCGCCGAGAGCGCCGCCGAGCGGGACCGCTACCGCACTCTGGAGAACCTGGAGGAGGCCCAGCAGGACGGCCGTGGCGTCACCCGGCGGACCTTCGTCGCCGGTGCCGCGGCCACCGCCACCGCCCTGGCCACCGCCCAGTTCGTCACCACGTCGGCGTCGTTCGCGGCGACCAAGACCGGCACCCTGATCCACGTCTTCCTCTACGGCGGCCTGGACGGGCTGAGCCTGGTCGCGCCGGACAACGACCCAGTGCTCGCCAAGGACCGTCCCGACCTGCTGCTCGGCAACGACTCGCTGGCTCTGGCCCGTGGCTTCAAGCTGACCAGCGCGTTCAAGCCGCTGGAGAAGTGGCTCACGGCCGGTCAGCTCGGCTTCGTCCCGGGCACCTCGGACCCGCGGCTGTCGCGCAGCCACTTCCAGGCCGCGGACGCCTGCAACCTGGGCGGCCTGCCCAACGAGACCGGCGGCCGGGGCTGGCTCGACGGCCTCGTCGACCACCTGGGCAAGGGCACCGCGTTCCGCAGCGTCGGCATCGGCAGCACCCTGCCCCGCTCGCTGGTGGGCACCAACGGCGCGCTGTCGCTCAACAACGTGGGGTCGCTGCGGCTCAACGGCGACCAGAAGTTCCGGGCCGCCACCGAGGCGGCCATCAAGGGGCTCTTCACCGGGATCAACCACCCGGTGGAGGAGGCCGTGCAGGAGGGCATGGGCGCGCTGGCCACCGCCCAGCAGTTGGCCGCCAAGCCGTACGAGCCCGCCGAGGGCGTCAAGTACGAGGGCGTCGGCAACTCGTTCAAGCAGCTCGCCCAGCTCATCAAGGGCGGGGCGAACGTCCGGGTCGCCACCGTCGGGATGGGCGGTTACGACACCCACGAGAACCAGGGCACCGCTGCGGGCGGCCAGTTGCACCGCCGGTTGAACGAGCTGGCAAGCGCGATGGCGGCCTTCTTCACCGACCTCGGCCCGCAGGCCGCCGACGTGACGATCATGGTGTCCAGCGAGTTCGGTCGCCGGATCCGCTCCAACACCGGCGGCACCGACCACGGCCACGGTGGGGTGGTCACCATCCTCTCCGGCAAGAAGCTGGCCGGTTCGCTGCTCGGCGACTGGAACGGTCTGGACAAGCCGGACTCCGGTGACGTGCCGGAGTACAACAACATGTTCAACGTGTACGGCGCGGTGGCCCAGGGCCGGTTCGGGCTCACCAACGCGGAGGTCGAGACGATCTTCCCCCGCCAGAAGTACGCCCCGATGAAGCTGTACGCGTGACGTACCCGCACACCCACGCCGCCGGCCGCCGTACCGGGACCTCGTCCCGGCACGGCGGCCGGTCGGCTGCTCCCGTACCCCCGCAGGTCCCGGACCGGCGCGGACCCGGCGGCCGGCGGCTGCTGGGCCTGCTGCTCCTGGTCGGCCTGCTCGCCAGCGTGCTGCCGTGGTGGTTGGGCACCCCCGCCGGTTCGCTGCGCAGCACCGCGGCCACCGTCACCGCGGCGGGTCGGATCAGCGGTCTGATCGCCGGTTACCTGCTGCTGGTGCAGGTGTTGATGATGAGCCGGCTGCCGGTGCTGGAGCGGTGGATCGGCGGCGAGCAGATCGCCCGCTGGCACCGCGACGTCGGCGCCACCCTGCTGGTCGCCGTGCTGGCGCACCTGTCGCTGATTCTCGTCGGCTACGCGGACCTGCGGAACCAGTCGATCCTGGCCGAGGTCGGCACGCTGCTCGGCGACTACGAGGACATGGTGTCGGCGTTCGTCGCCACCGGCATCATGATGCTGGTCGGCCTCAGCAGCATTCGGGCGATCCGCCGGGCGCTGCCCTACGAGCTGTGGCACCTGCTGCACCTGTCCAGCTACCTGATCCTGCTGCTCGGCTTCGGCCACCAGTTCACCCACGGCGCGCAGTTGTACAAGCCCGGTCCGGTCCGCACCGGTTGGATAGCGCTCTACCTGCTGGTGGTCGCCGCCCTGCTCTGGGGTCGGGTGCTCGCGCCGTTGACGTTCAACCTGCGCTACCGGCTGCGGGTCGCCGACGTGGTCGCCGAAAGCCCCGACACCATCTCCATCTACCTCACCGGTGAGCGGCTCGGCCGGCTGGCGATGCTCGGCGGCCAGTACTTCCGCTGGCGCTTCCTCACCCGGGGTTGCTGGTGGCAGTCGCACCCGTTCTCCGTCTCCGCCGCCGCGAACGGTCGCTGGTTGCGGCTCACCGTCAAGGTCGTCGGCGCGCACACCGCGGACCTGCGCGACCTGACCCCGGGCACCCGGGTCTGGGCCGAAGGCCCGTCGGGCACCTTCACGGCCGCGCACCGGGTCCGCGAGCGGGCCCTGCTGATCGCGGGCGGCAGCGGCATCACGCCGATCCGGGCGATGCTGGAGGAGCTGCCGCCGGGCGCGGCCCTGATCTACCGGGCCCGTACCCCCGCCGACGTGCTGCTCAGCCGCGAGCTGGACTGGCTGGCCCAGGAGCGCGACACCTCGGTCTGGTACGTCATCGGCTCCCGCGACGACCCCGGCCCCCGCCAGTTGATGAGCCCGGACGGGTTGCGGCAACTGGTGCCCGACGTGGCCCGGCGCGACGTCTACCTGTGCGGGCCACCCGGCCTGGTGGAACAGTCGGTCCGCGCGCTGCGCCGCGCCGGCGTGCCCCGACGGCAGATCCACCTGGCCACGTTCGAGTTGTAGGAGAGGCATCCCATGCGTCGCGCGTTGCTCGCGATCACCGGTCTGGCCGCCAGCACCACAGCGCTCGTGGTGTTCAAGGGCTCGCCGGGCACCACCCAGGTCGCCCAGAACCTGCCGACCGCCCAGCCGGTCAACCCCACCCCGCAGGATGTGGACCCAGGCGCCGAGCCGGCCGCCGACCCGGTGGCGGGGGCACCGACACCGTCGGTGGCGCCCCAGCGCGCCGTCGTCGCCCAAACCCAGCAAGAGCACCGCCCGGCCGCCCGGCAGCCCGCGCACCACCACGAAGGCTCCGACCGCGCCACGGACCACCACCAAGGCGCCGCAGCCGACCACGCGGCGGGTCACCGGGCCGGGCGTGGACAACGAGTACGGGTTCGTGCAGGTGCAGATCGTGGTCTCCGGCAACCGCATCGTCGACGCCGTCTCGCTGTCGCTGCCCAGCGGCGGCGAGTCCGACATCCACAGCGGCGACGTCAGCAGCAGGTACGACGGCTCCGGCGGCGAGGTGGTGCAGAAGCAGAGCGCCAACGTCAACACCGTCTCCGGCGCCACCGAGACCAGCAACTCCTACAAGCAGTCGTTGCGGGGCGCGATCGAGGAGGCGTTCTGACGTGCCGGCCGCGATGACCCGACCGGGGCTGTGCCGGGTCGAGCAGATCATGGGTACGGCGATCACCGTCGACCTGGCCGACGACCTGCCGCCGGCGACCCTGCACGAGTTGGCGGACGAGGTCTTCACCTGGATGCGCGAGGTGGACGCCCGGTTCAGCACGTACAAGCCGGACAGCGAGGTGTGCCGCTTCGACCGGGGCGAGGTGCTGCTCTCCGAGGCGTCCGCGGAGCTGCGGTTCGTGCTGGAGGCCTGCGCCGACCTGTGGGGTGCCACCGACGGGTTCTTCGACGCGTACGCCACCGGGCGGCTCGACCCGTCCGGCTTCGTCAAGGGGTGGGCCGCTCAGGTCGCCTCCGACCGCCTGCTCGCCGCCGGTGCCGTGAACCACTGCGTGAACGCCGGCGGTGACGTGCGGGTACGCGGCTTCTCCTCGGCCGGGGCGCCGTGGCGCGTCGGCATCCGGCACCCCTGGGACGCCATGGCGACCTGCCTGGTGCTCACCGGCACCGACCTGGCGGTGGCCACGTCCGGTGTCTACGAGCGGGGCCGGCACGTGCTGGACCCGCGCCGGGGCGCACCGGCCAGCGGGTTGCGCTCGGTGACAGTGGTCGGCACGGACCTCGGTGTGGCCGACGCGTACGCCACCGCCGCCCTCGCCATGGGGGCCACCGGTCTCGGCTGGCTCAACGGCCTCGACGACCACACCCACGCGGTGGTCACCGACGATGCCCGCCAGTACCAATCCGTGGCGCTCCCGTTCACCGACTAGCGGATCGGGCGGTGGGTGCCGGCCGGGCGGGAGCCGGTGGGGCGTGGGCGGCCGGGGCGCGAGCCGGACGGCCGGGTGCCGGCCCACCGGTGGCGTCGGTGGCTGCGGCGGGGCGGTTCGGTGCCGCCGGGATGAGGCGCCCTGTCGTTCGTGGACATCGTTCCCCCGTTCGTGGCGCGCGTTCGCGCCGTCTCCCTGTCAACGAGGACCGGCGCTCCGGCGACGCTGTCGGGCACCTGATGGAATCGCTGGAGGGGCCTGCCTCACATGCCTCGACGGGGCAGTGGCAGGTGACCGGGGAGCAGGTCGGGGGCGAGGGTCACCCCGGCGGCGCGCAGCGCCCCGATCAACGTGTTCTGCACGAGGTACGAATCCGGAAGTTGCCAGCGGGCCTGCTCGGGGGCGACCGCCCAGCGGACCGTGCCCTCCGGCAGCCGGGTGGGCGGCGCGGGGATCCACGAGCCCGGCCCGTGCCGGACCACGTGGAAGCAGTGCTCCAACTCCGGCCGGAGCGGGTCGCCGGGGCGGACCAGGAACATCCACCGCCCGGTGGGGGTGACGAGCACCGGCCCGCGTACGCCGGTGCCGGCCGGGTGGATCTGCACCGCGTCGAGCACGTGCCGGCCCAGGTGGGCGGGCACCTCCAGCACGTCGAAGGCGCGGCCGGTGGGCAGCAGCACCCCGTGTGGGCGGTTCCGCCACCAGGTGGCGACCCGGGCCGGGTCGGCGCTGGCGGCCAACTCCCAGTTCTCCAGGGCGGGGTGGCAGCCCACTGTGGGACAGCCGGCCCGGCCGCAGACGAAGCGGCTGCGGGCCAGACAGGCCCCGGGCGTGACCTCCCACCCGTGTGTGGCGTACCGCATGGCGACCCGGCGCAGCCGGACTCGTTCCAGCGGCGACAGTTCGGCGACGCGCGGTCCGACGTTCCCCCACATGTGTGCCATCTCCCCTCGTCGGGCCCGGCGGTCGCCAGGTCGCATGTCGAGCACCGTCACTGCCGTAACCCACGATCGTTGAGGTTGACGAACGGCTCGTGCAACTTGCACGAAAAGTACGAGGACTGGCTGTACGGCTGACGTACATCGTGTGCGACCAGCGAAAACCTGAAAGTGAACGACAGTCGCCGTACCCGCGGACATCGCCCCGGCTCGATCGGTCGGCGGCGGCAGGGGAGGATGGGCAGATGGACGAGCTACCCATAGGACGGCGAGTGGCTTACTGGCGGGGCCGCCGCAAGATGTCGCAGCAGGTCTTCGCCGACCGGCTGGGCAAGTCCAAGAGCTGGGTGGACAAGGTCGAACGCGGCGTCCGCCGGTTGGACAAGTTCTCCGTCCTCTACGAGATCGCCGACATCCTCCAGGTCGATGTGCAACTCCTCCTGGGCAAGGACCCGGAGCGCCGCACCGACGCGCTGAACTGCATCGACCAGGTCGAGGTGCAGGAGATCCGGGCGGCGCTGGAACGCTACGACTCGATGAGCGCGTACTTCGACGCGGTGCCGTGTCCGCCGCCGCTGGAGGACCTGCGCAAGGCCGTCAACCACGCCTGGCTCACCTACCAGTACGGCCGCTACGGCATGCTCACCCGGGCGCTGCCCAAGCTGCTGCGTGACGCGCAGGCCGCCGACGCCGCCTACGGCGGTGACCGGGCCCCCGAGGCGGCCCACCTGCTCGGGCAGGTCTACCAGATCGCCTCCTCGGTGCTGCGCAAGCTCGGCGAGTGCGAGCTCGCCTGGTTGGCCGCCGACCGGTCGATGGCGGTGGCCCAGCGGGCCGACGACCCGCTGCTGGCCGGCATCGCCACCACCCGGGTCTGCAACGCGCTCGTCGCGATGGGCCGGGCCCGCCCCGCGCTGGAGCTGAACGTCCAGATCGCCAACCGGCTCGCCCCGGGCGGCAGCAACGAGGTCACCCCGGCCCGCCTCTCCGTCTACGGGATGCTGCTGCTCCAGGGTGCGATGGCCGCGTCGCGCATCGGTGACACGGCAAGCGTCGACGACCTGATCAACTGCGCGCAGGAGGCCGCCACGCTGCTCGGCGGCGACCACAACCACTACTGGACGTCGTTCGGCCCGACGAACGTCGAACTGCACCGGGCCGCCGCCGCGGTGGAGCTGGGTGACGGAGGGCGGGCCGTGGAGGTGCACCAACTGCGCATCGCGGAGCACGCCTTCAACGCGCTGCTGCCCGAACGTCGCGCCCACCACCTGCTCGACATCGCCCGCGGGTACGCCCAACTGGGCGACGTGGCGAACGCCGGCGAGATGCTGCTGCTCGGTGACCGACTGGCCCCGTCGGAGGTCCGCTGCCGGCCGATCGCCCACGAGGTGATGTCGGACATCCTTCGTCGCACACGTGGTGCGCCGCCTTCTCCGGTAGCGGAGTTGGCTGAGCACATGGGAGTAGGGGTATGAGCGCGGAGCCGGTTTGATGGCCGGTTCACCACGTCACAGCGGGCACCGGCAGGTGCTCTACGTCATCGCCTGCGGTTCACCGCTGGCCCGGCACGTCGGCCGTCTGGTCGACCTCGCCCAGCAGGATGGTTGGGACGTCTGCGTGGTCACCACGCCGGACGGAGCGAAGTTCGTCGACCAGGCCGCACTTGCTCGGCAGACCGGCCACCCGGTGCGGACGCACTACAAGAATCCCGGTGACCCGGACGTGTTGCCGCCCGCCGACGCCATGATCGTCTGCCCGGCCACCGTCAACACGGTCAACAAGTGGGCGGCCGGGATCGCCGACACCCTGGCGCTCGGGCTGCTGGTCGAGGCGCAGGGCAAGGGCGTCCCCATCGTCGCGGTGCCGTACACGAACGCCGCGATGGCCGCCCACCCCGCGTTCCGTACCGGGGTGGCCCGGCTGGCCGAGTGGGGTGTCACTGTGCTCTTCGGTGACCACGTGATCGCCCTGCATCCGCCCGGCACGGGGGAGCAGCACCTGCACGCCTTCCCGTGGGCGATGCCGCTCACCGCTCTGCACGCCGTTTCCGTGACCGCTGCCTGACGCTCACCAGCGCGGCCTGCCGGCGACGCGGCCGGGCCGGGTGTCACCGCTGGACCGCCCCCGCGCCGGTAAGCTGGCCCGCCGTGAGCACAAGCAGATCCGCCCCCACGGTGACCGACGTGGTGGCCGAGCTGGAACGGCGCTATCCACCGGTCTGGGCCGAGGAATGGGACCGGGTGGGCCTGGTGCTCGGCGAGCCGGCCGCCCCGGTCCGCCGGGTGCTCTGCGTGGTCGACGTGGTGCCCGAGACGGTCGCCGAAGCCCTCGCTGCCGACGCGGACATGATCATCGCGCATCATCCGCTGCTGCTGCGCGGCGTCTCGTCTGTCGCTCCGACGACCTTCAAGGGCCGGATCATCCACCAGTTGATCCGGGCCGGGGTGGCGCTCTACGCGGCGCACACCAACGCCGATGTGGCCGCCCCGGGTGTCTCCGACGCCCTCGCGGCCCGATTCGGGCTGACCGGTCTGCGCCCGCTACAGCGGCCCGCGCCCGGCTCGCCCGCCCACGGCGACGACCGGGGCTTCGGCCGGATCGGGGAGCTGCCGCAGCCGATGACTCTCGCCGAGCTGACCCGGCACGCGGCCGCCGTGCTCCCCGTCACGTCCTGGGGAGTTCGCGCCGCGGGGGATCCCGGGCGTATGGTTCGTACCCTCGCCGTCAGCGGCGGGTCGGGGGACAGCTTCCTCGGCGCCGCGACCGCCGCCGGGGTGGACGCGTTCCTCACCGCCGACCTGCGGCACCACCCGGCCGGCGAGCACCTCGCCGCCGATGGTCCCGCCCTGATCGACGCCGCCCACTGGGCGACCGAACGACCGTGGCTGGACGACCTGGCCGCCCTCCTGCGGGAGGCGCTGGGCGTCGAGACGCTGGTGTCCGACCTGGACACCGATCCGTGGACCGTGCACGCCGCCGCACCCGCTGTGGACGACAAGGAGCCCGACCGTGAAGGCTGACCCCCAGGTGCAGCGCCGCCTGCTCGACCTCCAGGCGATCGACACCAACCTCGCCCAGCTCGCCCACCGTCGGCGGACGCTGCCGGAGCGGGCCGAACTGGAGTCGCTGGCCCGGGAGTTGTCGTCGTTGGAGGATGAGCGGGTCCGCGCCCAGGTGGCCGTCGACGACCTGGACCGGGACATCGCCCGGCTGGAGAAGGACGTCGAGCAGGTCCGCGCCCGCAAGGAGAAGGACGAGAACCGGCTGGCCGCCGGCACCGGCCCGGCCCGCGAGCTGGAGGCGCTCCAGCACGAACTGGTCTCGCTGAACCGGCGCCAGGGCGACCTGGAGGACGCCGAGCTGGAGCTGATGGAACAGCGCGAGACCGCGCAGGGCGTCCTGGACGGCGTGGAGCAGCGGCTGGCCGAGACCCGGGACAAGCGGGCCGCGACCGAGCAGCGCCGCGACGACGCGCTTGCCGAGATCACCAAGGAGGAGGAGTTCAAGCGGGGGGCCCGTCAGCCGCTCGCCGCCGACCTCCCGGCCGACCTGGTCACCCTCTACGACAAGATCCGCGCGGACACCGGGTTGGGTGCCGCGCTGCTCACCGCGGGTCGCTGCGGCGGCTGCCGGCTGGAGCTGTCCGGCGCCGACCTGGCCCGGATCCGCAAGGCCGCCCCGGACGACGTGGTCCGCTGCGAGGACTGCCGGCGGATCATGGTCCGCACCAACGAGTCGGGTCTGTAACTCGTGGCGCCGCGGGTGGTCAGCGTCGAGGCCGACGGCGGTTCCCGGGGCAATCCCGGGCCCGCCGGTTACGGCGCGGTGGTGCGTGACGCGGAGACCGGCGAGGTGCTCGCCGAGCGCTCCGAGTCGCTCGGCACGGCGACGAACAACGTCGCCGAGTACCAGGGGCTGATCGCCGGCCTGACCGCCGCCGCCGAGCTGGGCGCCGCCGAGGTGGACGTCCGGATGGACTCCAAGCTGGTCGTCGAGCAGATGTGCGGCCGGTGGCAGATCAAGCACCCCGGCCTGCGACCCCTCGCCGCCGAGGCGGCCGGGTTGGTGGGCCGGTTCACGGCGGTGCGGTTCGCGTGGATCCCGCGCGAGCAGAACCGGCACGCCGACGCGCTCGCCAACGCCGCCATGGACGCCGCCGCCGGCCGACCCGCGCGGACCCCGACGACTGGACAACCTCCGGCGACGCCCGCGACGGGCAGCGACCCGGCGACCGCGCCGGCCTCGTGGGAGCCACGGCCGACCTTCACCGCCACCCGGCTGATCCTGGTGCGGCACGGCGAAACCGAGTACACCGAGCAGCGGCGCTACTCCGGCCGCGGCGACGTGCCGCTCTCCGCGAAGGGTCGGGACCAGGTCCTGGCCACCGCTGCCCGGGTGGCCGCGCTGGCCCCGTCCGTCGCGGCCGTGCTCAGCTCACCGCTGTCCCGGTGTACGGCCACCGCCGCGGCGATCACCGAAGCGCTCGGCGGGGACGTGCCGGTCCGCACCGAGGACGACCTGATCGAGTGCGACTTCGGCCAGTGGGAGGGGCGGACCTTCGCGGAGGTACGCCAGCAGTGGCCGGGGGAGATGGACGCCTGGCTCGCCTCACCTCGGATCGCCCCGCCGGGCGGGGAGTCCTTCACCCACGTCGCCGAACGCGCGCACCGCGTCATCGCCGGGCTGCTCACCGCGTACCCCGGGGAGACAGTGGTGGTCGTCTCGCACGTCTCGCCGATCAAGCTGGTGCTGCGCGACGCGCTCGCGGCCGGCGACGGGTTCCTGCATCGGCTCTTCCTGGACGCGGCCGGCATCTCGGTGCTCGACATGTGGCCCGACGGCGGCGTCGCCGTCCGCACGGTCAACGACACCGCCCACCTCGCCGCGCTCTGATCACCGCTCGCCGTCTCGTGCGGGCGGCCGTCATTCGGCGCACCGCACTCGCCGCTCGGCGCACGATTCGCCTCTCGGGACGCGTGACGGCCATCACAGGGTCGTAGCCTCCGGCCGTTACATCGAGAGCCTCGACTCCCCGGAGGTGTGTCAGATGGCTGCACCGGAACCGGAGGCGCCCACCACGGCGCCAACCAGGGCGAAGGACCACAGCCCCTGGAACTGGTTGCTCTTCATCCCGATCGTGGTGCCGCTGATCCCGGTCTTCTTCAATGGCGACTCGCCCCGGGTCTTCGGCTTCCCCCGCTTCTACTGGCTGCAACTGGCCTTCATCCTGCTCGGCGTCGGCACCACCACGTTGGTCTACCAGATGACGAAGAAGCGGGGAGGCCGCTGATGTGGCGCGACCATCTCACCGAGATCATCGTCTTCTCGTTCCTCTTCCTGCTGGTGAGCGCGATGGGCTTCGTGGCCGCGCGGTGGCGGGCACCGAAGGACATGGCGCACCTGGACGAGTGGGGGCTGGGTGGGCGCAGCTTCGGCGGCTGGATCACCTGGTTCCTGGTCGGTGGTGACCTCTACACCGCGTACACCTTCGTGGCGGTGCCGGCGCTGATGTTCGGCGCCGGAGCGGCCGGGTTCTTCGCCGTGCCGTACACCATCGTGATCTACCCGATGGTCTTCCTGGTGCTGGTCCGGCTCTGGTCGGTGTCGCACCGGCACGGGTTCGTCACTCCCGCCGACTTCGTCCGCAACCGGTTCGACTCACCGGTGCTGGCCCTGCTGATCGCGATCACCGGCATCGTGGCCACCATGCCGTACATCGCGTTGCAGTTGATCGGCATCGAGGCCGTGCTCAAGACGATGGGGGTCACCGGCGACAACGCGGTGGCCCGGCACCTGCCGATCATCATCGCGTTCGCGATCCTGGCCGCGTACACGTACCAGTCGGGGCTGCGCGCGCCGGCGCTCATCGCGTTCGTCAAGGACAGCCTGATCTACATCGTCATCCTGGTGGCGATCGTCTACCTGCCGTACAAGCTGGGCGGCTGGGGGGACATCTTCGCCGCGGCCGACGCGAAGTTCGACGCCTCACCCAACCCGAACGACGGCATCCTGCTCAACGGCAACAACCAGCTTCAGTACGTGACGTTGGCGCTCGGTTCGGCGTTGGCGCTGTTCCTCTACCCGCACAGCATCACCGGTGTGCTGGCCAGCCGGAACCGCGACGTGATCAAGCGGAACATGTCGGCGCTGCCCGCGTACAGCCTGCTGCTCGGGCTGATCGCGCTGCTCGGCTACATGGCCATCGCGGCGGGGGTGAAGCCGCTGCCCGGGGCGTCGGCCGGCAGCGTGGACAACAACACGATCGTGCCGTTGCTGTTCGACCAGCAGTTCCCGGACTGGTTCGCCGGTGTGGCGTACGCGGCGATCGGCATCGGTGCGCTGGTGCCCGCGGCGATCATGTCGATCGCGGCGGCGAACCTGTTCACCCGCAACATCTACAAGGAGTACCTGAAGCGGGACGCCTCCCCGGCCCAGGAGGCAAACGTCTCGAAGATCACCTCGCTGGTGGTGAAGGTCGGCGCGGTGGCCTGCATCGTGTTCCTCGACCCGCAGTTCTCCATCGACCTCCAGTTGATCGGTGGCGTGATCATCCTGCAGACGCTGCCGGCGGTGGCGTTGGGCCTCTACACCCGCTGGTTCCACCGCACCGGCCTGATCGTCGGCTGGGCGGTCGGCATGGGGCTGGGCATGTGGATGCTCTACCAGGTGGCCAGCCCGACGAGGAAGCACTTCGGTGGCTCGGCGTTCCCGCTGTCCGAGTTCGGGTTCGACACCACGAAGACGATCTACGTCGGGATCGTGGCGGTCCTGGTCAACCTGGCTGTCGCGGCGCTGGTGACGCTGGCGCTGCGGGCCGCCAAGGTGGCGGAGGGGGTCGACGGCACCACGCCCGACGACTACTTCGCCGACGAGGGCGACCCCCGGGTCACCCCGGGCGCCGAGAGCGACGCCGACTCGGCCCGCGAGCCGGTCGCCTGACCGCGGGTACGCCCGGGCGCCGACGTGGGTCGGTGCCCGGGCGTACCTGTGCAGGGGCGGCCATGGTGTCTCTGCCGGACGCTATGGAGCCGATGTCGCAAACGATTCAGACGCCGCAGCGGCACCCGGCGGGGCGGTCGGCGTCGCTGGCGGGTCAGGGGCGTCGCTGGCGGGTCAGCGGCGGCGGTTGCGGTTGACCAGGGCCTGGTTGAGGCGGCCCAGTAGGGCTGCGAGGGTGGAGCGGTCCTCGGTGCTCCAGTCGGCAAGCATGTCGCCGTAGAGCCGGGTACGGGCGGCCTGCACGGCGGCCATCCGTTGCAGGCCGGCAGAGGTGGGGGAGATGACAGTGCCCCGGCCGTCGGACGGGTCCGGGGTGCGGGTGATCAGGCCGTCGCGTTGCAGGGCGGAGACCTGCCGGGTCACCGTCGAGCCGTCCAGGTTGAGTCGGGCGGCGAGCGCGGAGACGTTCTGCGGGCCGGCGTCGGCCAGGTGGCGCAGGATGACGTACGCCGCGCGGTCCAGCACCCGGTGCTCGGCGGTGCCGGTGGCCCGCCGGGTGGCCTCGCCGAAGCGCATCAGCAGGGCCACCTCGGTCTCGATCCGGCCGAGGGTGCTCTCGTCGTCATCGTTCATAGCTGTATGATACAGGATAAGTACCTGTACGATACAGCTAGTTGAGGAGTCGGAGTGGATCGGCGTACCGAACCAAACCGCAGTGCCATCTACGCCACCACACTGGTGGCCTTCCTCGCGATCGCCGGCATCGCCGTCGTCGACCCGATCCTGCCGGCCATCGGCGAGGCCATCGGCGTCACCGCCTGGCAGGTCGAGTTGCTCTTCACCGCGTACATCGCGGTCATGGCCCTTGGCATGATCCCGGCGACGCTGGCCAGCGGCCGGTTCGGCTTCAAGCCGGTGCTCATCACCGGTGTCTCCGTGGTCGGCCTCGCCGCGATCCTCGCCTCGTTCAGCGACAACATCGTGCAACTCTCCGTGCTGCGCGGTGTCTGGGGGCTGGGCAACGCGATGTTCTTCGCCACCGCCATGGTGGTGCTGGTCAACCTGGCCATCGACCGGGAATGGGTGGTCGGCCTCTTCGAAACCGCCCTGGGCCTCGGCTTCGCCGTCGGCCCACTGATCGGCGGCCTGCTCGGCGAGATCAGCTGGCGGCTACCGTTCTTCGTCTGCGGCGTCTTCATGGTCCTCGCCCTCGGCGTGGCCTCCCGCAAACTCCGCGAACCCACCAACCGGCAGGCCCCGGTACGCGTCGGCCAGATCTTCGCCACCTACCGCCGGCCGGCGTTCATCGCCCTCTGCGCGGTGACCGCCGCGTACAACTTCGTGTTCTTCGTGGTGCTCGGCTACACCCCGCTCTTCCTCGGCCTGGACATCATCCCGCTGGGGCTGGCCTTCACCGGCTGGGGCCTCGGCCTGGCCACCGGCATCCTGGTCATCGGCCACCGGCTGGCCCACCGGATCGGTGCCGTGCAGACCGTCGGCGTGGCCATCGCCGGGCTGCTTGTCTGCATGGTCCTCTTCGCCACCTCCAGCAGCACCGCCGAGGCGCTCGTGGTGCTGGTGCTCTCCGGACTCTGCATGGGGCTGGCCAACGCCAACCTCACCGACCTGGCGCTCGGCCTGGGCTCCAGCGACCGACGGGTCGCCACCGGCGCGTTCAACCTGGTCCGCTGGGGCGCCGCCGCGCCGGCACCGATCATCTCCGGCAAGCTCGCCGAACAGTCGCTGGCGCTGCCGTTCTGGGTCGGCTTCGGGGTGCTCGCCGTCGGCGTGCTCGTCTACCTGGCCTTCGCGCACCTGATGGCCGCCGGCTACGGCGAACGGGTCCTCTGGTCCCGCTGGAACCGCGCCGCCGCCGACAGCGAACACGCCCCGGAGGAGCCGGTAGGCGAGGCGTACTAACCGGTCCCGGGTCCCGCGTCCCGGGTCCTGCGCCCCGCGCCCAAGATCCGCGCACTTTCGGGGAAACTGCTGCCTCAGCGCCGGTTGAGGCAGCAGTTTCCCTGATGTTGCGTGGATCTTGGGCGGGCGTTGGGTGTTTGCCGGCGGGCGACGTCAGCTCAGGGCGCGCCAGAGCAGGTACAAACCGATCGTCGTGCCGAAGACCACGATCACCGTCTTGAGCAGCACCGGCGGCAGCCGACGTACCAGCCGGGCGCCCACGTACCCGCCGATCAGGGTGGCCGGCGCGACCACCGCGACGGCCGTCCAGTTGACCGGGCCGAACAGGGCGAACACCACAAGCGTGGTCAACCCCACCAGTGCGGAGAGCAGGTTCTTGATCGCGCTGACCCGCGCCAGGGTCGCGTCCAGCACCAGGGCCAGCCCGGCGACAAGCATCACCCCGAGCGCCGCCCCGAAGTACCCGCCGTACACCGCGCCCAGCGCGACCATCGTCTGCACGGCGACCGTCCGGCGGCGTGGCGACAGGTCCCGGGGGTGACCGACCAGCCGGCGCAGCGGATCCTGGAAGGCCAGGACCGCTGTCGCGCCGAGGACCAGGAACGGTACGACCAGCTCGAACGCGCGGGCCGGAGTGGCCAGCAGCAGTAGAGCGCCGAGAATCGTGCCGACGATCGTGGTGGGCAGCAGCGTGGCCAGGGCGCGCGGGCGCGGCAGGTCCATCCGGCTGCCCGCCACGCTGGCCAGGTAACCGGGAAACACCGCGATGGAGTTGCTGACGTTCGCCGCGACCGGGGGCAACCCGACCGCGATCATCGCTGGAAAGGTGATCAGCGAACCGCCACCGGCCACCGCGTTGACAGTGCCAGCGGCGAGGCCGGCGGCGAGCAGCAGCGCGGCGTGGGAGAGATCCATAGGCCCACGAGGCTAGCCGTCGCCTTGTGAGACGGCTTCGCCGGATCGCCCTTGAGCTGCGCGATCTTGCTGGGGCGGGGCGGCAATACCGGCAGCACGCTCGTCGTTAGGATGAGAGCGCGACGGACGAGTCGACCGGGCGGCCGCGTCGGCGGGCTTCGGCCCGCCGCCGAGGAACGTCCGGACTCCACAGGGCAGGGTGGTTGTTAACGGCAACCCGGGGCGACCCGCGGGACAGTGCCACAGAAAACAGACCGCCGACCCCAACGGGGACGGTAAGGGTGAAACGGTGGGGTAAGAGCCCACCAGCACCCCGGGTGACCGGGGTGGCTCGGTAAACCCCACCCGGAGCAAGGCCAAGCAAGGGCCGTCACCGCAAGATGACGACCCGGCGCAGACGCTTGAGGGCTGCCCGCCCGATGTCTGCGGGTAGGCCGCTGGAGCCTGCCGGCAACGGCAGGCCGAGATGGATGGCCGCCGCCGGCGCAAACCCCTCGGGGTACGCGCCGCGCACAGAATCCGGCGTACAGGTCGACTCGTCCGTCGCCCACCAGCTTAGAGCCCTTGATCAAGGCTCTGAGCTGGTATTTTGTTAAGTGCCGTTGGTTGACCTGACCCGCTGGCTTCCGTAGCGGCCTCCGTGGACCCATCCGTGGATGGGATGAGTGCGTGCCGGAACTGCTGGCGCACGTGGGGAGATGGGTCTGGTCGGGCTCGTCAAGATTGACGGGGAACGGGAGCACAAGCCCTGGACCGTCGTGATCTCGGGCCAGCGGCTCGATGGTGCCTCGATCCGGCTCGACGGCAACAGCCTTGACTACTGCCTGCACCATGCGGTCGCTGCGCTTCGTCCGCACTTCCCAGGCGAACTCCCTCTGGACTGAGCTCTCGCTCCGAGATGGGCGGTGTCCCGGCGGGTCTGTGGCTCACCGCCTCGCACCGCGCGGAACGCGGTGCCTTGCTCTACTACCGGAAGATTTCCCGCAGTGCCCGCCCTGCGGATCGCCTTGCGACTGCTCTTCCATCGTGCGCGCGATGTGTCGGACCTGCGACAGTCCAGAACCGAACTATCCCTTGTGGGCGGACGTCCGGTACGTTGTCGGTTCGGCATGTTACGTGTTCGGAAGGCGATGTTAGGTGCCTCAGCTATTACATTTGAATGTCAAGGGACTTTTTCAGTTCATCGATCATGATATCAGCTTCTCTGCGGATGCGCCCGTAACTATTCTTTCGGGCCCGAATGGTATTGGGAAAACGCATATCTTGCGCCTGATCAAGGCCTTGCTTGACTTGGATTTGCTCCGCGTCGGTGAAATTCCCTTTCAGGCTGCTCACGTGCTTTTCTCGAACAAGAGATCACTCTTATTGGAGAAGGTCGAAGAGGGTGGCCGTCTTTTCTTGCGTGTCTCGGGCAGTGGGCCGCGTGGGGCGCATCTAGGGACAACAAGGGTTCCCGTGACAACCAACCTCGCGAACCTTCCCCCTTGGGTTGTCCGTCTTGATAACGGCCGCTGGTATGACATCAGACCTGCGCAGCCGCGACCGCTTCCGCGTAGTTTCATTCAACGGCAGTTTGGAATTGAAGGCGATCCGTTTGAAGAAGCCTTTGTGGTTCCACCATGGCTCGCCGAAGTTATGCTGGATGGCGAATCTGTATTTATTGACACCAAGCGACTTGACACCCTTGCGCGGACAGAACCGGGCCATCTTGAGCACGCCTCGGAAGTTACCCATAAGTCACGCATTGAAGAGTACATCAGGCAGATCCAAATTCAGGTGTCGGAAGCAAAAACGGCGTCCCTTGCGGCAACTCAATCAGCTGATGAGAGCTTCGCTGCCCGGGTGCTTCAGGGCGCTAGGACGACCGTTAAAGAAAGCTTCCTTAAGGCCCGTTACCAGAAGGTTGCCGAGCAAGCGTCGGAGCTGTATCGCAACGGGCTTTCCGCCGCTGTAGTAGATGTAGACTTCCCTTCTAGTAAAACTAACCCCACGGAGCGACGAGTTCTTGCCGTCTTCCTTGACGACTGGGAGAACAGGCTTTTCCCGCTCCTGCCTGTCAATGAAAAGCTTAAGACTTTGCGTTCAATTGTGATTAACAAATTCATTGGGAAGGACCTTAGGGTCGCTGCTTCCGGTGTACCAACTTTTTTCTCGACGGTTGACGAATCCGAAATTGGGGTTACTTCACTCTCCTCCGGTGAGCAGCACCTTCTTGCATTATTTACCATGCTTTTGTTTTCGACAAAAGAGCGCTCGGTTGTCCTTATTGACGAACCGGAGATTTCGCTACACGCGGCTTGGAAACACGCGTTTCTTCAAGATATTAGCGATGTTGCACGGATCGCGCACCTTCAAGTTGTGATCGCCACCCATTCGAGCGGAATTATCAACGGCCGCTGGGATTTGGTTCAAGAACTCGGAGCGGAGTAATGCCCGATTCTGTTGCCTCTTTAAAGGATCTAGATAGGCCTGCGGACCGGATTCGCCAACATCGTCAGGCGGATAAGCGGCCAGTCATTGTGGTGGAGGGGCCCTCTGATCAGCGTGTACTTGATGAGGCTATGCCGAATGCTTACCCTATTTTCCCTGCGGGGAATCGGAGCGTCGCCCTTTCCACCGCCAAGCAATTGAATGAGTGGGGAATGCGTGCCTTCTGTTGCGTTGTAGACAGAGACTTCGATTCGGAAGTAGCATTAGTCGAAGCTGCGGGCGTGCCGGTACACGCTTACGAGAACGCAGATCTTGAGGCCATGCTATCGAAGACTGACGGACTCCGGCGACTGGTTGAAGAATTGGGGAGTAGTGAGAAATTGCAGAAAATTGGCGGCCTGAGTGCTTTGAGGAAGATCCTTGAAGAGATCGTTGTTCCCCTTTCCAGGTTGCGTTCTGCAAATTCTCAGCAATCATGGGGTCTGCCGTTTGATGACGTTGATTTAGCGTCTAAGATTAGTTTTAGGGATCTGGCTTTCAATCTCCAAGGGTACTGTGCTGCCCTCAGTCAAAAAAGAGGTGGTCGGCCTGCTGCCCGAACCTTAATTCAAGTGGCACAAGGTTCTGATAAGGCAATTCGGCAACTTAGTTGCCCGCGAGGTTCAACGCCCTACTACAGAGGCAAGGATCTGATGGCGGCACTGGGGGTCAGTCTGCGTTCCATTGCCGGGACCTCGGATAAGGCATTAACGGAAGGTGAGCACCTCACTCGGGTGCTCAGGGCTGTAAGTGCGCCGTACGTAGTCCGAACGCCCTGGCTATCGGAATTGCATGCGCTGCTGAATAAGCCTTAGGCGCCTATGCCCATTGATGTCGGCCGGCGGTGACCTGTTCGCCGATGGCGCGTACCTGTGGGGCGACCAGGATTGTTCGGCCACCCGGTGAACCGCTGGCGCACCGCCGACTGCATGGGCATCGGCTGCCCGGCGAGCGAGGCACCTGCTCGGGGTTCGGTCTCACCATCCGTCGTCCACGTCGGCCGCCCGGCGCTGCGGCCCGCCCGACGGATGGCAGCATGCCTTCGGTGGCCGCTGCTACCGACTGGCACGACTGGCACCTGCCCTACAACGACCACACGTCACCACTGTCGCGGAGGCTGCGGCTCGTTCAGCGGCATATCAACGACTGGCTTGACCGACGGTCGGACTCCTCGCTCCGGGTCGTCAGTGTCTGCGCGGGACAGGGGCGTGACCTCATCGGCGTCCTTGCGTCGCGGCCGGACGCTGATCGGGTACGCGCGGAGCTGATCGAGTACGACCCCCGCAACGTGGCCGCCGCCCGGATGGGCATCGCCGCCGCCAAGCTCACCGGGCTCACCGCCACCGAAGCCGACGCGGGTGACTTCACCGCGTACCGGACGGCCGTCCCTGCCGACCTGGTCGTTCTCGCCGGGGTGCTGGGCAACATTAGCGACGAAGACGTGCGGGCAACGATCGACGCCCTGCCCCGGCTGTGCGCACCCGACGCCACAGTGATCTGGACCAGGACCCGCCGCGACCCCGATCTCACCCCGGCGATACGCCGCTGGTTCGCCGCCGCAGGCTTCGCCGAGGAGGCCTTTCACGCACCGTCCGACGTGCTGTTCTCGGTCGGCGTTCACCGGTTCCATGGACAGCCGCAGCAAGCGCCGCCGAGCGGCAGGATCTTCACCTTCGCCAGGTGAGGCTCACCTGGCCGCGCGCCCGGCGTGGGCGCTGCTGCGCCAGCTCACTCAGAGGGACCGGGTTTCCTCGAGGAGGACCCGGCCGCCCACCTCGACGGTGTCGTCCGGACCTGGTCGGGTCAGGATCTGCGATCCCTTGCCCTGCTTGATGTCCAGCGCCCGGCGCAGCTCGGCGGTGAGCACGATCGCGGACGCTCCGGTGGCCTCGTCCTCGACGATGCCGTCGCCCCGGCGGGGAAATCCCCTGGTACGCGCCCGACCGGCGGCCCGGTCCTGCCACGCCCACGCGTACAGCCACCCGTCACCGGGCGGCGGAGCCGGCAGCGCGTCGACCTCCTCGGCTGAGGCGTACTGCTGCATGCGCCGGTCGGGCGCCCACCGCGCGCGACCCCTGATCCAGGTGAACTCGCCGTCCTGCCAGGTTGGCACCGCACCCGCCGGCGGGTGCAGGAGTGCCGGCTCGGCTCGGAGCCGACTCAGCAACCAGGACGTGCCCACCAGAGGGTGCCCGGCAAACGGCAGCCGCACGCTGGGCGTGTGGATGTCGACGACTCCGGTGTCGGCGTCATCGACGAAGACGGTTTCGCTGAAGCCCAACCGCGCGGCCACGGCTTGGCGGTCCTGCCCGGCGGCCACGGCCTGGCCGTCCAGAACAACGCCGAGGTGGTTTCCGTACTGACCGTCGGGACCGCAGAACACCCGAAGTACGTGGAGATCTGGCACAAGCGATGGTATCGACAGCAGGTTTCCGGGGCGTAGGCCCGCCGCTATCGAGGCGCGGCGCGCGGCATGATGTGCCGTTCTCCGGTGTCGGCCATCGAGTGCAACATGCCGGCGGCGAGCGGGATGAGCCGGGCGAGGCCTGGTTGTTTGTTGCGCCGGGCCAGTTCGGGGCCGAGTCTGCTCATCAGCCGGGTCAGCGCCGGTAGGGGGCGAATGAAGAGCGTGATCTCGGTGATCAGGCCGTCCGCGTCCAGGCGGAGGCGCTGCGCTTCACCGAGACGCCGGCCGTCGACCCGGGCCTCGTAGAACAACGCGACGGTACGGCCCTCGGCGACCTGGTCGGTGTAGGTGATGCCGTCGATCGCGGCCAGGGCCACCTCAAGCAGGTCGCGTACCTGTTCGCGGCCCTGGAAGGTGAACTGCTCGGTGATCGGCGAGAGCAGTGTGACGTCGGGGCTGAGAGCGGCGACCGCTGCGGTGGCGTCACCTGCCTCACCGGCGGCACGCCATGCGGCGACGGCGTGGTACGGCTGCTTCACCGGTCCCCCTAACGGATCGTGGCCGGGCTTCGAGGCCGAGCATGACGCTCACCAGGTGGATCTGCGTCTCGGCTGATCCAGCATCACCGTCGATGACCGCGGACGGGTCCCTCCGTCGGACCAACGGCGTCCCCCGGCGGTGTGAGCTGCGCCGACCCCGCGCGTGGCACAACCACAATGGGTACGCTGCCGGGGCTGCCTGAGCACACTGGAGGACGCGGTGAGTTGGGACGTGTTCATCTTCGCCGCCCCACCCCACGCCAGGTCGGTTGACCAGCTTCCGCAGGACTTCGATCCGCTGCCCTTGGGCACCGGACCGCACATCAAACGATGCCTACGGGAGACCTTCCCGGACCTCGATCTCGCGGATCCTGCGTGGGGTCAGTTGGTCGGTCCGACGTGGAGCATCGAGTTCAACATCGGGTCGGACGATCCCGTGGATTCGATCATGTTCCACGTGCGCGGCGGCGGGGACGACGTCCTGGCCGTTGTCGCACGGATCGTCGCCGTGACCGGTGGTCGCGCCCTCGACATCTCGACCGGCGAATTCCTGACCGGCGATTGCCCTCAAACCGCTGGCTGGAACGGCTTCCAGCAGTACCGGGACCAGACCCTCCGTCAGAACTGACGTCTGTCACCGGCCGGTATCGCGGCGGCTACGCGGCACGCCCCGAGATCCACTCGGGTTCCATGAAGTCGGTGCCTCCAGCCCGCAGGACACCGCGACTTCAGGGGAACGGAGTGGATTACCCTGCCTCACACGCGGGGCTGTCGAACGTCGGCCCCGGTTACGGCCGCTCGGACACCTGCGCGATGAACGCGCGCCAGGCTGTCGGACCGAAGGTCAGTGCCGGGCCGGCAGGGTCCTTGCTGTCTCGAACGGCGATGACGTCGCCCAGGTTGTCGGCGACCTCGACGCAGTTGCCCCCGGACGATCCGCTGCGCCGGGACTTGCGCCAGATGGCGTTAGTGAGGTCCATGATGGCTGTGCACTTCCTTCATCAGCTCGTTGGACTGTCGGCGCGGGAGTGCTTCGTTCCTCACGTTCTCCCACCTCGTCTGAAGAGTATGTAGCCCATCTTCGTTGTCGACCACGATCCCGCCCAGCTGATTTTCGAGGTGCCCGACCCAGCTCCCGTCACCGGCCCGCGCCAGCGCGAACGGCCCGGACAACCCGATGTGGAGGCCAGCGCCCGCCGGGATCACGTGGACGTGAACGTGGGGCAGTTCGGCGACGGTGATGAGGTGGGCGACCTGCTCGGCCATGATGCCGGCGTATTCGTCGCCCGCGCGGCGGAGCGTCGATTCATCCAGCACGGCCACCACCTGCGGCGGTGTATCGCCGGTCAGGATTTTGTGTCGGCTCATGCGAGCGCTTACCTGTTGGTCGACTTCCGTCGCGGACATGAGGTCGTTCAGGCGCATCACGACGCGGGCGTAGTTCTCGGTCTGGAGTAGGCCCGGGATCAGTAGTGGCTCGAAGAGACGAAGCTGTCGCGCGCCGCATTCGGCGTCCAGCCACGGCAGGAACCATGACGGCGCGCCGAGTTTCACCACCAGGCGTCCGAACAGCCCGTCGTTGCTGAAGGCGCGGTCCGCCCCGCGGATGAAGTCCATCGTCAGCGCTCGGGTGCCGCTCTCGACGGCGCTGACGTGTGAGGCGCTGAAGCCCGCTGCCCGGCCGAAGGACTCTTGCGTCATCCCGGATGCCCCGCGAGCGCGGCGGATCTCGCTCACGATGAAGTCCGCGAGCGGGCTCGGCACGTCAGCCATTCAACGCTCCTCAATTCGGAGATCGACTACCCGAGGTGCCACACGGCTGGAGCCTGTTCTGCCAGCTCCGGCCCGGACACCTGGAACGCCTTCCGAGCGTAGTGGCCTCCACAGCAGAGTGTCACCAAGCGGCGCGGCTGGTAGGCCCACGAGATCCGGCGGTCGCGTTCGTAGCGGGGCCGCTTCCGGCGGGCGAGCACTCACGGGAGCGGCCCCTTCCCAACGGCACCAAAGGGGGAGACCGTGCCCGACGACAAACCCGAGAAGCCCGCACCGGAACCGGCAAGCCCGTCACCCGGTAACCCGGATGCGCCCTACGAACTGTGGCCGCCCGGGACGATCGTTCCGCCCCCGGGCGCGAACCGCGCTCTCGCGTACCCCTGGGGGTTGCCGTGATCGGGAGGATGACGGCCGGCGACGTCATCCACCTGACCACGGCGGCGAGCGTGCAGTTCCTCCGCCCGATCTTCGTGCGCGTCATCCGCGAGTTGCCCGAGCGGCACACGTACGACGGGTGGGTCTGGATTGAGGGTTATCAACTGAACGCGGCGGGCGACGCGGTCGCGCGGCGCGAGTTGTACGTGATGCGTGCGGGCGTGCGGTTGCAAGCCTTGCCGGTGACACCGGCCAGGCCAGCCAGACGCCGGCGGGGTCCGGTGCGGGTCGGATGACCGCCCGCCTTCGACCGCACCTGCCGATGCGCCCGGCGTGGCTGTGTCGCAACTGCGCCGCGCCCTGGCCGTGTGGCCCGGCTCGGCTCGCCCTCGCTGCCGAGTTCTACGGTCATTCGATAGCGCTGGCGTTCTACCTGGCCGCGTCGTTGCACGAGGCGATCGACGACGCATACGGCCTGGGGCTGCGCCCGGACCTGCCCGCGCTGCACGCCCGGTTCCTCGGCTGGCTGTCGCTGGCGCGACGGTCGCACCGGTAGCAGCGAACGCACCGGCCGGGTGGGGTAGCCCCACCCGGCCGGTGTCGAGCCAGAACTTCAGTGCTTCTTGAACACCGGCATGGTGTCAAGCGTGGTGGTGATGTTCTGCGTGGTGCCGCCCCGGTACGTCTTCCCGGTGAAGATGTCCGTCCAGTTGTCGCCCGGCGGGAACCACACCGACGTCGTGGCGGTGGTGCCCGGCGTCGTCACCGGTGCCACCAGGTAGTCCGGGCCGTAGAGGTACTCGGAACCGGCGGTGGCGTAGGCGGCCTGCTCGTTCGGGTACGCCAGGTACATCGACCGGACGATGGGCGTACCCGTGCGGGTGGCCTCCTTGGCGGCGGCGTAGGTGTACGGCAGCAGCTTCTCCCGCAGGTTCAGGAACTTCTTGGCCGACGCGTTCGCCGCCGGGCCGTACTGCCAGGGCAGCCGGTCGCTGTGGTTGGAGTGCAGGCGGTCGATCGGCTGGAACGTGCCGAACTGGACCCACCGGGCGTAGAGGTCGTCGGGCAGTTTCGTGCTGCCCGGTTCGGTGCCCGGCTCCCGGAGGCCGCCGGTGTGCCCGCCGATGTCGTGGCTGACCGCGGCCAGCCCGGTCGCGGCCGACTCGCCAGGTGTGTAGCCGACCTCCATCTGGAGGGTCTGCCAGTCGGAGGTGGTGTCACCGGTGAAGTGCAGCGTGGTGCGCTTGTCGGCCCACGGTCCGGTGGACACCGGGGTCGGGCTGCCGTAGCCGCCGGCCTGCAACGAGCCGTACGCCCGGGAGAACGCGAAACCGGTCTTGTCGGCGTACTGCTTGTTGATCCACGCGTCCGCGGTCACCCCGGCGAGCGAGGACTTCGTGTTGTCGCAGCACCAGTCCAGCCACCAGAAGTCCGGGCCCTTGCTGTCCTTCGGGACCATCCCGTCGTGGAGTTGCAGGTACGCCTTGAGCTGGTCCGGGTCGCCGAAGTCGAACGCGTAGCAGTCGGGGCCGCCGTTGCAGCCGACCCGCTGAAGCTTGCCCTTCGCGGTGGCCTGCGCCTGCGCGAACTTCGGGTCCGAACCGAGGATGCTCGGGTGGATGTTGATGCCGGTGCGCAGGCCCTGCTTCTTGGCCCAGTCGAAGAACGCCTTCGGGTCGGGGATCCGGGTGGGGTCGATGCTCCAGCCGTTCCACTTGTCCGGCGCCTTGATGTCGGTGTCGAGGACAAGCACATCCATCGGTACGCCCTCGGCCTTGGCCCGGGTCACCAGGTTCTGGAACTCGGTGGCGGTGCGGTCGTAGTACTCGGAGTACCACACCCCGTACGCCCACTCCGGCAGCAGCTTCGTGGGCCCGGTCAGGGTCGACAGGTCCTTGAGGCCATGGGTGAAGTCCTGCCCGTACGCGAAGACGTAGCCGTCCTGTTCGGCGGCGGGCCGGGGCTTGGTGGTGCTCAGGGCCGAGGCCGAGTCGTCGAGCAGGTACCAGCCGTCCTGGTAGAGAAGGCCCGGCGCGGTGAGCGCGGAACCGGTGACGCCGTCCAGGCCCCGGCGGTAGCCGCCCAGGGGCGCGTGCGGGGCGAGCAGCGGGGAGCCCTTGCTCGTGACGGCGACCGTGTCCACGTTGACGTTGCAGCTCGCGTCCGTGGGGCACCCCAGCGTCACGGTGTTGGTGCCGCGGTTGAGGTGGACCGGGACGGAAACGGTGTTCCAGTAGTCCCACCCGCTGGTCGGCGGAAGGGTCGCCGTGACCGGTGCCGCCGTTCCGGCGGTGACCGACATGGTGCGCGCCTGGCTCGGCTGGGCACCGGCCTGGCCGTTGGCGTAGCGGATCTGCACCTGGTAGTCACCAGTGGACGGAACGTCCGTCACGGTGAGCGCGTCCGCGGACGTGGTGCTTTCCAGGCCGGCCAGGAATCCCGTACCGGAAGCGCCGTTGTGGTCGTTCGCGGGCCTCGCGCCGCCGGTCAGCGCGCCGGTCTCGGCCTCTGCCAGCGTGCCGAACCGCAGGGGTTGCGACTGGGGCGGGGTTGGCACCGGGAACGGATCACCCGGGTTGACCACCGCGAGGCTGTCGACGTTCACGTTGCCGGAGTCGTTGGGGCCCCGCACGACGCTGATCTCGTGCCGGCCGGCGGTGAGGTCGACCGGCACGTTTGCCAGGCCCCAGGTGTCCCAGTTCGCGGTGGGCGGCAGCGTCAGCGTGTGGCCGGCGTCGCCGTCGACCTGAACGGTCAGGGTGCGGTCCACGTTCTGGCCGTCGCCGCCGGTGCTGTTGGCGTAGCGGACGGCAAGCTGCTTCGTGCCGGCTTCGGGAGCGTCGAGCGCGAACGTGACCGAGTCGCCGGACGAGGCGAAACCGGCCGCGAAGCCGCGTCCGGTGAATCCCCGGTGGTCGGTGGCGACGCCGGGGCCGTTCAACTGCAGTGATTCGGCCTCGCAGAGCGCGCCGAACGCGCAGGCCGGGGCGGTGTGGCCGGCCCAGGGTTGGCCCTGCACGACCTGCTTGCCGGTCGTGAGCTGCACGGTGAGGTTGTCGGCGGTGAACGCGCCCGAGCCGACCCGGTAGCGCAGTGTCATCGCGCCGGTGTCGATGGTGAGCCAGCCGTGGTCGACGCGCTTCGTGAAACGCGTACGGGGGAAGTCGTCGCGCCCGATGGCGTTGAAGGTGGCGGCGTCGGTGAACCTGCCGTCCTTCTGGTACTCGGTGCGGATCAGGGTCGGGGACAGCACTTCGAAACGTGCGTCGCCCGACCGTACGGCTTCGTCCTGCGCCTGGCGGTGGCTGGCCTGGGCCGGCGCGGACGGAGCGAGTGCCAGCCCCGTGATGAGAATGCCGGCCGTGGCGGCTGCTGTCGCGGTGCGACGGGGTGAGTTCCGATAGAGCAAGATGCGCTCCTCGTCTCATATGGAGGAAATGAGTCGATGACAACGCTGTCACTCGACCGAAACACCTGTCAACGGATCTTGGAGGGTGTCCCTTCTCTCTTTCGCGCACCGCTACCAGCTCAGACGCACGGGCTCCAAGGCCCCGGGGTCTTCGGCGTCTCAGCCGGCGACAGCGTGGGTGACCCGGATTAAAGCTGGATTAGCAAACGACGCCAGGATTAGGCTGCCCTCTTGTGTCATCTGAGCAGGTCACCGTCGACCCGGCCGAACTCACCTACACCCTCAACGAGGAGGACTGGCTCGACGGCTTCGTCGCCCACCGGCGCCGCCTCCGGCGTCCCTGGCTGGTCCCGATACTGATCGTCGCCGCGCTCGTCGGGCTCGTCATCTCGAACGGCTTCCGGGCCATGTCCGCGGTTGACGTCGCAATCCTCGGCACGGCGGCGCTCATCGCCATCGGGTTCGGCCTGCTGCTGTTCCGGTTCCTCATCACCGCCCGCTGGATGTATCGCTGGCAGGTACGCCTGATCATGCGCGGAAACCCCTGGCTGACCGAGCCGATCCGGGCCATCGTCGATGACACCGGGCTACGTCTCACCAGCGCAAGCAGGAGTGAAACGGCCGCCTGGTCGCAATACCTGCGGTACGTCGAGACGGACCGGTCGTTCGTCCTGCGCGCGTCCGAGCGGCTGGGCGCAGCGGTGCTCGTGCTCCCCAAGCGCGGGTTGGTCACGGGCGATCCCGCGCCGCTGCGGGCGTTGCTCGAAACCCACTGTCACCGAAGCGCCTGATCAGCGGACCCGAACGGCGTCGAACCGCCTGCGATGATCTCGTACGTGACTCGACGGCGCACGGACAGACTGGCGAACGCGGTGGGTCTCGTGACGCTCGGCTTCGGTGTGGCCCTGACGGCTCGGCCGCGACGCACTGCGGCAGCCCTCGGGCTGGGAGAGCGCCCGGTGCTGGCCGGAGCGGTCGGCCTGGCTGATCTCGTCGTCGGTTCCGGCGTCCTGTGTGGTCGTCCCCGGTGGCCGTGGATGGCGGCGCGGGCTGCGTTGAATCTCGTGTTGGCCGGTTGCTACGCAGCGGAGGCCAACCGCCCGGACGGCAACGGTCGGGCCCGAGCGGGAGCGATTGCCATGGCGTCCCTCACCGTCGTGGACGCGACGTTGACCCTTGCCCTGGCGAAGCAGCGTGGACAGGAAGACCCTGGCCGCTAGCCACTGCGGCTCGGTCAGCAGCGCGGACGGTCGAGCGGGGCTGCGCCGGCCAGCGCTTCGACTGTCGCCGTCGGCACGGCCGATTCCGTCGGGGTCGGCGAGGGCGCGATGGTGGGGCTTGGTGGGGCCGGGGGTGAGCTGCTGGGCGTGGGGGAGGCGCTGGCGAGGGTGGCCGTGCTGCGTTGGACCTTCTTCGGGGCCATCCGGATGCTGGTGGCGGTCGCCTGGCGTCCGTACACGTCGGTGACCCTGATGCTGTAGGGCCCGGGGCCGAGCCCGTCCTCGACGGTCCAGTAGTTGTCATTCTGGCGGGCCGCCTTGCGGAAGCCGCCGCCCGGCCCCTTCGCCTCGACCGAGCGGAGCGGGTTGCCGTGGTTGCCGACCTGCACCGCGAACCAGTACTGCGAGGCGCCGCTCTTCATCCGGAAGGTGAGGCCGCCGTCGAGCGGAGGGTTCACCACCGCCCGGTACGTCACGGAGACGATGCCCTGCGCCCGGTCGGCGATCCTGGCGAACGCCTCGTCGGAGAGGTCGATCTTGCCAGACCCGCATCCGCCGCACTGGTCCATGACCATGACCCGGACGGTGCCCTTCGGGCCGGTCACGTCCAGATAGCTGCCGCAGGCCGCGGCCCCGGAGTACGTCGACGAGCCGACTGCCACGTAGAGCCGGTCTGCCGGTGGGCCCGGAAAGGAGCAGTTGCCGCCGGAGCGGCCGGCGTCGTAGAAGCTGGCCTTCGCCTTGTGGACGGTGTTTCCCGTCGGGGGCGCGGCGCAGGCCGGGGTGGCGCCGCCCCGGACGGCGAGGGTGATGCCGAGGACGGCCGCCAGGGCGGTGACCCCGGCGCCGGCCAACCAGTGTCTGACCCGCCGACTCATCCGCTGTGTGCCGTTGTTGCTGGCTGGTGTGTCGTTGTCGGGGGCCGTGCCTGGTGCCGTCACGGCGCCTGATGTTGCCGCAGATTGCTGTGGCAGCGCAAAATCGTCTAGCGGACCGTCACGTGTCGCACCGGCGGGGTCGCAGTCCGTTGGTCCACTCGGCTTCGAGAAAGTCCGGGTGTCCTGTGGCCCGGGATGGCACGGTTTCAAGGAAGCCGAGTGGATCAAGCGTTTCTCATGGGCGGGGGCGCAACCCGGTGAGGGCGGTGGCGACGACGAGGTCGGCGTACTCGACGGTGAGCGATCCGCTGCGTTGCAGCCATCGGCTGAACAACGGTCCCCAGATCAGGTCGACCGCCACGTCGAGGTCGATGCCCTCAGCCAGTTGCCCGGCCCGTTGGGCGCTGCGCAGGCGCTGCCGTTTGGCCTCCTTCAGCGGCCCGTCCAGGCGTTCGGCGTAGGCCGCCGCCAGTTCGGGGTCGAGCGCGATCTCGGTGGCCAGGGCGCGCATCGGTTGCTCGTACCGGGGATCGTTCATCTCCTCGACCGTGGCGCGGAGCACCAGGGTCAGGTCGGCGGCCAGGTCGCCGGTGTCCGGCAAAGCCGGCGGCCCACCGTCGGCGGTCTCGCTGAGCAGGAGGAACGCGTCGAAGACGACAGCGCCCTTGGACGGCCACCAGCGGTAGATGGTCTGTTTGCCGACGCCGGCGCGCGCGGCGATGCCCTCGATGCTCACCTTCGCGTACCCGATCTCCTGGAGCAGGTCGAAGGCTGCGGTGAGGATGGCGCGTCGGGAGGTCTCCCTCCGGCGGGCCGTGTTGGGCGTCATGGGGCACCACGGTAACAGTAACGAGACGAACCGTCTCGTCTTGACGGTAGAGACGGAGCGACCTAACCTCTCCCTCATGACGAGACGGACCGTCTCGTCTCGCTTGAAGGATGGAGACCGACATGCGTACCTGGTTCATCACCGGCGCCAGCCGCGGCCTGGGCCGCGCCTTCGCCGACGCGGCGCTCGACCGTGGGGACCGGGTGGTCGCCGCCGCCCGAACCATCGCCCCGGACGACTTCGACGAGCGGCACGCTGACCGGCTGCTGGCCCTGACCCTCGACGTGACCGACCGGGCGGCCGTCTTCGCCGCCGTGGCCGCCGCCGTCGAGCACTTCGGACGGCTCGACATCGTCGTCAACAACGCCGGCACCCTGTCCATGGGAATGGTCGAGGAATTCACCGAGGCGCAGGCGCGAGCCCAGTTCGAGGTCAACCTCTTCGGCGCGCTCTGGGTCAGTCAGGCAGTGCTGCCGCAGTTGCGCGCCCAACGGTCCGGCCACATCGTGCAGATCTCCAGCATCGCCGCGCTCGGTGGTTTTCCGAGCACCGGCCTGTACAGCGCGAGCAAGTTCGCCCTGGAAGGCATGAGTGAAGCCCTGGCAATGGAGGCGGCGGCCTTCGACGTCAAGCTCAGCATCGTGCAGCCGGGCGGTTACTGGACCGACCTCTACACGAATCCGAGCGCCACCACTGCGCTGGAGGCCTACGGGCCGCTGCGCGCCGAACTGGAACGGCAGTGGGCGCAGGGATCGGTCGACAGCGAGCCCCGGCTGGCCGCGGAGGCGCTGCTGCGCCTGGTCGACAGCGACGACCCGCCGCTGCGGCTCCTGCTCGGGAGCATGGTGTACGACCTGGCGTTCGACATCTCCCGCCGACGGATGGAGACCTGGGCGGGCTGGGAGCAGGTCAGCCGGGCCGCCGAGCGCGCCGTTACGGACCCTGGGCGCTCATAACCGGCCCGCCCGGGGCGGGCCACGGGCATTCCACGCCCGCGCTCATTCGCCCCAGTCGAGCTGATGGTCGGGTACGCCGACAGTCCGGCCGTGATCCACGGCGGCCTGTCTTCCCGCGCGGTCACCCTTGGTATAGCGAAAAACGCGACCGGGGAAGACGATGACGTGATCATCGCCGACCTCGAAGTCCGCGTACCAACCCTGATCGCTCACCAGGGCCCCAGCCAACGCCGCTGCCACCTCGTCGGCTGCTTCGTCGGGTGCCTCGAAATCCAGGAAAGTCCAGACAGTCGGCTGCTGAGCCGACGTTGAGTCAGATACGTCATGTCGGCCGACTCGAACAACGTGTAGCGACGGTATGCGCACGTCGGTGCCAACACGCAGACTCTCGGTCAATAGCCGTCCCCGCAACATCGACCGACCTTCTCATGGGGGAAGGCTGCAGGAGAACCCCTCCCGGCCGGTGTGTCGCCCAATGTCCGGAAGGCCGCTGATTAAGTGGCAACTTCGCCAACTATCGCGGTCACTCATCACTAGGCTCCGAGGTATGGCGGCGGCGTGCCCATCTCGAATTGGCACACAAGTCCGGGCAGTGCCTTCACCCCATGATTCCCCTCACGAGGCGCAAACCTAGACGGAGAGGAACACGCATGGCTGTCAAAACCAAGACTCGCCCCGGCACCACGGAGATTCGGCCGTTCTCGGTCGACATTCCGCAGGCGGACCTCGACGACCTGAAACGGCGCATCGCGGCCACCCGTTGGCCGGAAAAGGAAACCGTCGACGACCAGTCGCAGGGCCCCCAGTTGGCGACGATGCAGGCGCTCGCCCGTCGCTGGGAGAAGGACTACGACTGGCGCAGGGTCGAGGCGAGGCTCAACGCCCTGCCGCAGTTCATGACCGAAATCGACGGACTGGACATCCACTTCATCCACGTTCGGTCGAAGCACGAGGATGCCCTGCCGCTCATCGTCACCCACGGATGGCCCGGATCGGTGATCGAGCAGTTGAAGATCATTGGCCCGCTCACCGATCCCACGGCCCATGGCGGGAACGCCTCGGACGCCTTCCACCTGGTGATTCCGTCGATGCCCGGCTATGGCTTCTCCGGCAAGCCAAGCATGCCCGGCTGGGACCCCCAACACATCGCGACCGCCTGGATCGAGTTGATGAAGCGACTCGGCTACTCCCGGTACGTGGCACAGGGGGGCGACTGGGGCGCCCTCATCACGGAGTTGATGGGTGTGCAGGCACCTCCGGAACTGATCGGTATTCACACGAACATGCCGGGCGTGTACCCACCCGCGATCGATGCTCTGCTGCAATCGGGTATCACCGGTGCGAACAGCCCGCTCGACTCACTTCCGTCCAATCTCTCCGACGAGGAGAGGCGCGCCTGTGAGCGGGCAGACTTCTTCTGGAAGCATTCCGGCTACGCCATCGAGATGGGGCGCCCACAGACGCTCACCGGGTTGGCGGATTCGCCCGTCGCGCTGGCGGCGTACATGCTGGACCACGACGCGGCCAGCCTGAAGCTGATCTCCGAGTCCATCGCCGGGCAGCCCCGGGGCATCACGCCAGACGACGTGCTCGACAACGTCACGCTCTACTGGCTGACGAACACCGGAGTCTCCTCGGCCCGTCTGTACGCGGAGAACCAGCTCTCCTTCTTCGCCGTCAAGGGCATCACCATCCCGGTCGCCGTGAGCGTCTTCCCCGACGAGCTGTACGAGGCGCCGCAGAGTTGGGCCGAGCAGGCGTACTCGAACCTCGTCTACTACAACAAGCTCGACGTGGGCGGGCACTTCGCGGCCTGGGAACAGCCGAAGATCTTCTCCGAGGAGCTTCGTACCGCCTTCCGGTCGCTGCGCTAGATGGCCATGTTCGGGCGTGCGCACCTGCCCCCGCTCGACGGGGCGGCCGAGTGGCTCAACTCCGAGCCACTCGGCCCCGCCGACCTGCGTGGGCGGGTCGTCCTGGTCAACTTCTGGACGCTCACCTGCATCAACTGGCTGCGCCAGGAGCCGTACGTCCGGGCCTGGTCGCAGGCCTACCGCGACGACGGGCTTGTCGTCGTCGGGGTGCACACGCCCGAGTTCTCGTTCGAGCACGACGCCGACTGGGTGCGCCGGGCGGTCGCCGCGCGATCGATCGACTACCCGGTGGCGGTCGACAACGACTACGCGATCTGGCGCGCCCTCGACAACCAGTACTGGCCGGCGCTGTACTTCGTCGACACCGACGGGGTGATCCGGGACGAGCACTTCGGTGAGGGGCGCTACGAGCAGTCCGAGCGGGTTCTCCAGCAACTGCTCGGCATCGAGCGCGACCCCGTACCCGTCAACGGGGTCGGCCCGGAGGCGGAGGCCGACTGGGGCAACCTGCGGACGCCCGAGACGTACCTCGGTTTCCGGCGCGGCGAACACTTCGCGTCGCCGAACGGTGCCGCGCTCGACGAGCGCCGCGGCTACGACCTTCCGGCAAGCCTGGACCTCAACCAGTGGGCCCTGGCGGGGGAGTGGACGATCGGGTCGGAGAACGTCGCGCTCGACCAGGCTGGCGGTGGCATCGCCTTCCGGTTCCACGCCCGCGACGCGCATCTCGTGCTGGCCCCCGGGACGGGACGGTCGGTCCCGTTCCGGGTGCTCCTCGACGGCGAGCCGCCCGGCCCGTCCCGGGGTGTCGACGTCGACGCGGACGGCACCGGCGTCCTGGAAGACGGGCGCCTCTACCAGCTCGTCCGCCAGGACGGCGCGGTCCGGGAGCGGACCCTGGAGATCACGTTCGGCGAGCCTGGCGCGGAGGCGTACGCCTTCACCTTCGGCTGAGGCAGATCGGCACTACTCACCGGGTCAGGGTCACTGTGCTTTTCCGGATAGCATTGACCGCTGTGACAACGCCCGAGATCACCATCGCCACCCCAGCGGACCGCTCTGCGGCTGTCGCTTCGCTGGTCGCCGCGTTCGTCAAGGATCCCGTTCTGCGGCACCTGTTCCCCGACGAGGAAACCTATCCGCGCTACGCCGCCACCTTCTTCGGGAACCTCTTCGACAAGCGGGTGCACCGGTCGTCGATCTGGACGATCGGTGGGGGCGCGTCGGTCGCCATCTGGGAGCCACCGGCAGGGCACCCGGCAGACCCGCCGGCCGCCGGGCACGGGTCGCCGGAGGAGGCGGGATACCCCGCCGACGTGCTGGCCCGGGTCCAGGGCTATGAGCAGACCATGCACGACGCCCTGCCGGCCTTCCCGTTCTGGTATCTCGGTGTCCTGGGCACCCACCCCGACAGCGCCGGACGCGGTTGGGGTCGTGCCGTCATGCGGGCCGGGCTGGAGCGTGCCGCCGCCGACGGCCTGCCGGCGATCCTGGAGACCAGCAACCCAGGCAACGTGGAGCTGTACCGCCGGGCCGGCTGGGAGGTGGTGGGCTCCCTGTCCGAGCCCGTGCCCACCTGGATCATGGGGCAGTCGATCCGCTGAGACGTCACGGTTGGCGGTGACTCGCGGCTCGTGACCGTCAGCGACTCGAGGTCGTCAGGCGGCGAAGATGCGCGCGTAGATCTCGTCGATGACGTCGTTCTTCGCCAGGCTGTAGTCACGGGGTCGGTGCGCGGTGTCCCGCGCGAGGCGTCGCTTGGTCGCGGCGTACCGCTTCCGGTCGTGTGGATGCGCGCGCAGCCAGTCGCGGAAGAGCCGGTGCCGGACGGGTTCCGGAGCACCGCGCGGCCAGACGTGCAGGTTGACGTCCTCGGCGGGGCTGAGCAGCATCCGGTGCCCGTGCCACCAGGGCTCCCGCAGGACGAGCCGGTACCCGAGCCGTTCCAGGGCGGGGAGGTAGGTGGCCTCCTCGGCGGTGTCCTCGATGACGAGGTCGACATCGACGACGGGCTTGGCGGCGAGCCCCGGCACCGCCGTCGACCCGACGTGTTCCACACCGATGATCAGATCACCCAGCGCCTCGGTGAGCGACGACCGGACGGCGAGGAACCGCCGCGCCCAGGCCCTGTCGTACTCCTCGATGACGACGGACTCCCACGTCCGTGGCGGCTCGCCCACCAGGCCGGCGTCGACCTGTTCGGGGGTGCCGTGGAAGCGCTGCACGACGTCCTGCGGATACTCGGCCACGTCAACCTCCTGGAGAAGCAAAGTCCGCCAGGCTACGACACGGCGACCGGTGCGGCCGCACCCGACCGATGCGGGCACCGGATGTCGGGTGGGCCACCGGTCCTGCCGCCTAGCGTCGGTGCTCGACAGGGAAGGAGATCCGGGTGCTGGAGCGGCTCAACGAAGCCATGACGTACGTCGAGCGGCACCTCGACCGGCGGATCGAGGTGACCGAGCTGGCGCGGATCGCGCTGACGTCCGAGTACCACTTCCGGCGACTGTTCTCCGCGCTGGCCGGGATGCCGCTGTCGGAGTACATCCGTCGGCGTCGGCTCACCGTCGCGGCGGCGGAGGTGCTGGCGGGGGAGCGGACGTTGCTCGACGTCGCGGTGCGCTACGGCTACGGGTCGACCGAGGCGTTCGCCCGGGCGTTCCACGCCATGCACGGCGTGGGGCCCGGAGAGGCTCGGCGTACGGGGGCGGCGCTGCGCGCCCAACCCCGGATGTCCTTCCGACTCACCCTCGAAGGGAGCGGCAGCATGGATTACCGAATCGTCGGCAAGGACGCGTTCACGCTGGTGGGGCGCAAGGCCCGGGTCCCGCTGGTGCACGAGGGGATGAACCCGGCGATCGTCGCGTTCATCCGGAGCATCGACACGGAGACGACCGGGCGGATCGAGGCGCTCTCCGATCAGGAGCCGGCCGGGATCGTCAATGTCAGCGACAACCTCGCCGACAGCCGGGCGGAGGGCAGTGAGCTGGACTACTGGCACGGGGTGGTGACCGGTGCCGTGCCACCGGAGGACCTGGACGCGTTGCCGGTGCAGGCCGGGACGTGGGCGGTGTTCACCACCTCCGGAGCGTTCCCGCAGGCGGTGCAGCACCTGTGGCGTGACGTGTTCACCCAGTGGTTTCCGTCCAACCCGTACCGCAGCCGGCCGGGACCGGAGATCTCCCGGGTCCGGGTGTCCGCGGACGGCACCGAGGCGGACGCCGAACTGTGGATCCCGGTGGAGCGAATCGCCTCCTGACCCGCGGTGCCGGGTCGGCGGCGGGCCCGGCTCAATGCCTACCCGCGCCGGCCACGGTGGAATCCTGAGGTCCTTCCACCCTATGTAGAGTTCCGATACAGTGGTCGGATGCGGATAACCATTTCGGTAGCGAAGGTGCTCGCGGCGCTGCTCGCCGAACCGGCCGCGCAGCGCTACGGGCTGGACCTGATGCGGTTGACCGGCCTGCCCAGCGGCACGCTCTACCCGGTGCTGCACCGGCTGACAGCCGCTGGCTGGCTGGTCGCCGACTGGGAGCCGATCGACCCGGCCGAGGCCGGTCGGCCGGCCCGTCGCTACTACCGCCTCACCGCCGTGGGGGTGACGGAGGCCCGGCAGGCGCTGGCCGACCTCCGCGCCGCGATCCCCGACGGTCGTCCCTCGTGGGGTGGCACCGAGCCGACCGGTGCGCCGGCGTGGTGACCCGTCGGGCCGCCGAGTTGCTGTTGGCGATGGCCGCGCGCCGGTGGCCGATCGACGTCCGCGAGGACCTCCGCCGCGAGTGGGCCGCCGAGCTGCACGTGCTCGCCGAGACCGGTCGCTGGACGAAAATGCTGGGCTTCGCGCTGAGCCTGGCGGTCAGCCGGGCCGGTGCCCCGGTCGTCGACCGCCGCCTGCTGCGCGGTCGGGTCGGCCGTACCGCGGCGGCGTTGCTGCTGTCCCCGATCGCCTGCGTCGGGATCGTGCTCGTGAGTGCCTACACCCTGTACCCGATCCAGCGTTGGTTGATGTCCCAGACCTGGTCCGACCGCACGCAGAAGCCTCTCTGGACGGCGCTCACCCTCGGGATGGCGCTGCTGCTGGCGATGTTCGCCGCGCGTTGGGCCCGCCACACCGCACTCGACGGTCCGCTGCGCATCGCGCTCGGCGTGGTGCTCCCCGTCGCGGTGGCAGCGGTCCCGTTCGTCTACGTCATCTATCCGGACCGACCGGCGGCTGCCGTACCCGGTCTCCTGCTGTGGCTGCTGGGCCTGACGCTGGCGGTCTGGGCCGCGGCGAGCCTCGCCGCCCGGGGTCGACTCCGCGCGGCCTGGTGGGTGGGCGTCGTCGGCGCCCTTGTGGCGGCCGACCTCGCGGTGATCCTCGCCGTCGTCGACACGGTCCCCGGCGTCAGCGCCGGCCCGCTGTCGCCGGACAACGTCGACGGGATCTCCGCGCCGCTGTGGCTCTTCGTCTCCTGGACGGAGTGGAACTTCGGCCTTCCCCGGCCGGTCCAGTGGGAGATCATCATGATCAGCGAGCGGCTGCTGGTGGAACCGATGCTCTACCTGGCGTGCACGCCGTACGCGCTCGCGTACGCCATCCGGGCGGCGCGGTCCGCGCCCGCCGAGCCGGTCGCCCTCACCCCGACCCCGGCGTGAACCTCAGTCGGGCACGTCGTCCCACGTCGTGCCCGGCTCCAGGTAACCGGCCGACTGGTTGTCGCGCAGGGCGTAGGCGATGACCAGTAGGGCGTGCTTGTCCAACTCGGGCAGCCGGTCCAACGAGAACCACCCCACGGCCAGCGACTCGTCGTCGTTGACCCGGGCGGTGCCGGCCACCACCCGGCACAGGAAGCCCAGGTTCAGGTATTCGCAGTGGTCCCCGTTGGGGTACGTGTGCGGGTGCGAGACGGCGCTGGACATCCGCACCGGAGCGACGTCCAGACCCGTCTCCTCCCGCACCTCGCGGACCAGCGCGGTGGCCGGCTGCTCGCCCGGCTCGACGAACCCGCTGATCACCGACCAGCGCCCGTCGTCGGAACGCTGGCCCAACAGCAGCTCACCAGCGTCGTTGCGGATCACCGCGCTGACGCTGGGCAGCCAGAGCAGGTCGTGGCCGACGTGCTTGCGCATCCCCACGATGTAGTCCGGTATCGCCATCGGGTGATCATGGGCGCGACCCCACGACCAGCCGTCGCGCTTGTCAGCCCGCCCAGGTGACGGTACGGCGGAAACGGTCGTACTCCCTGGACAGCTCCGCGTCGATCCGCTCCATCCGGGCCTCGGTGAGCACCACGGCCGGGTCCTGCCACACGCGTGCGGCGAGCATCTGGCGCCGCAGTCCGGTCGGTGGATGGAAGGCGAACAGCGACGCCTCGTCGCGGACCGACAGTTGCCGCAGCAACGGCAGGCGGTCGGTGTTGGCCGCGCGGGACTCGGCCAGGGCGGAGCGCCACCGGTCCGGGCCGTGCCCCGCCTGGGTCTCCCGGCGTACGGCAAGCGCGATCGACTCGGCCGCGAGCGTGGCGTCAAGCAGGTCGGTCGCGGCGATCGTGCCGGCCACCCGGGCGGAAAGTTCGTCGGCGAGGTACTCGGCACGCTGACTGTCCCGCAAGGCCACCGCCACCAACAGCAGGTACGCGACGAACAGCACCCGGGACACCACCCACTGGAACGCGCGGCCCAGGGCGTCGCCCAGCATCTCCAGCAACCCCGCGCCGACGGTGGTCTGCACCGGCCGGAACAGGTCGGAGGCCGAGGCGAGCATGTCGAACGCGGGCTGGGTGAGCAGGCCCCGGCGCGGGTCACCGTTGACGAAGTGGCCAAGCTCGTGCCCGAGCAGCGCCACCCGACCGCCGGCGGGAAGCGAACCCCACAGGGGGAGCCCGAGACCGAGCACCTTCCGGCGCCGCAGCCCGACCGCGCCGGCGTACGCGTTGATGGCGCCATCGACGCCCACCACGTCCGGCACCGGTGCCCCGATCGCTGTGGACACCTCGTCGATCAGGGCGAACAGCTCCGGGGCCTGGTCGCGGGTGAGCACCTCCAGCTCCGGGTCGAGTTGACCGAACCGGGGCCGCAACGCGATCGCGAGGCAGACCATCGCCACACCCGGCACGATCGCCAGGCTGGGAAACGGGAACGCCACGATCAGCCATCCGCCGACGACCGCGAGCGCGAGCACCGCGGCGACCAGGACCAACGAGGCTGTCGCGGTCAGCGCCCGAGCGACTCCCGATCCGTTGGTGCCCAACGGCCGCCCGACCAACTGGGTGAACTGCCGCCCGGTCGCCCGGAACGCCACCCGGTAGGTCCACCGGTCGACCCAGCTCCAACCGAACTCGCGTCGACGCCGTTGCGGGTCGTAGGCGTCCAGATGCCACTCGCAGCGGGGACACCAGGGCACCGCGTCCCGTACCGATGCCGTCTTCGCCCCACACTCCGGGCACGCCCCGGTGCCGGTCACCGTGTTGATCACGACCGCAGATCATGCCCCAGCCCGCTACCTGCGGGAACTGACTGTTCGTCCTGACCCTATTTCGGCGTTCGGGCCCCACGGGCCCCATGCATATCTACTGTGGAGAGGGTCGGCGACTTGTGCGATCCGGTGGCGGCCTGTCGGTTCGCGGTGCACAGTGATTCCCATGAGCGACAGCGAACGTGGTGGGCAGTTCTACTGGTGCACCCGGCATCACCGGGTCGAGACGGACGCCGACGTGTGTCCGGCGAAGCACGTTCTCGGCCCGTACAACTCGGCGGCCGACGCGGAGAACGCCCTGCAACGTGTGCAGGAGCGGAACGAGGCGTGGGATGCCGAGGACGCTCGTTGGGCCGGGGAGGACAAGTAGGCGGCGCGGGACGGCCCGCGCCGAGGTATTTCGTGCTCCGCGAGGACGCACGCGAGAGTACGTCCCCAAGGAGGGAACCACGATGGCCGAAGCACAGCAGGCCACCACCCGCCCGACCGCCCGACGCACCACCGCGAAGAAGACCGCAGCGGCGGAGCGCAACACGGCCGCGAGCCGGACCACCCCCGTCCGCAAGTCCACCGCGGGTGCGAAGGCGGCGAAGGCCCCGGCGAGGAAGGCCGCCGGCGGCGCGGGACGTGCCCCGGCGAAGAAGACCACCACGGCGGCCACGAAGGCTCCCGCGAAGAAGGCCACGACCAAGGCCACCACGACCGCCAAGAAGGCCCCCGCGAAGAAGACCACCACGCGCTCGACAACTGTCGCGGCGAAGCAGGCCCCGGCGTCCGCGACGCGCAAGACCACCGCCGCCGCGAAGAAGACCACAGGTGCGGCGAAGAAGACCACGAGCACGGCGAAGAAGACCACGGGTACGGCGAAGAAGACCGTGAGCGCCGCGAAGAAGACCACCACCTCGGCGGCGAAGAAGACCACCGCCGCGGCGAAGGCGCCGGCGCGTAAGACCGCGACCAAGGCGTCCGCCGCGAAGAAGACAGCCGCGAAGAGGACGGCGGCGACGAAGACGGCCGCCAAGAAGGCGCCGGCGAAGAAGACCGCCTCGACCGGTCCCAGTGGCGGCGCTCGCAAGGCCCCGGCGAAGAGGGCCCCGGCCGCGAAGGCGACGGGCACGTCGTCGACCACCGCGCGCAAGGCGGCGGCGAAGAAGGCACCGGCGAAGAAGACAGTCGCGGCCAAGGCACCGGCCCGCAAGGTGACCGCCCGCAAGACACCGGCCCGCCCTGCCGCCGCACGCGCCACCGCCCCCCGGAGCCCGCGCAGCGCTGCCCGGAAGGCGACCGGCTGAGCGCCTGTCGATTCCGGCGCGCCGGAGAGAGATATCTCGGCCGGTCACCGGAAGCGGATCACCGGCGGCGCTGTCAGGATTGACCCGTGGTCATCCGACGCGTACTCGCGCCCCGCATCGACTTCGGCGCGCTGCGCCGCGAACTCGGCCTGCCCGGGGAGTTCCCGGCCGACGCCCAACGGGAGGCCGACGAGGCGGCCGGCGCGCCGCCGCGACCGCCCGTCGACCGCACCGACGTACCGTTCGTCACTGTCGACCCGGCCAGCTCGCGTGACCTGGACCAGGCGATGCACCTCAGCCGTCGTCCGGGCGGCGGCTACCGGGTGCGGTACGCCATCGCCGACGTCGCCGCCCACGTCACCCCGGGCGGCGCGCTGGAGGCGGAGACCTGGCGGCGCGGGCAGACCATCTACCTGCCCGACGGGAACGTGCCGCTGCACCCACACACGCTCAGCGAGGGCGCTGCCAGCCTGCTACCCGACGACGACCGGGCCGCGGTGGTGTGGACCATCGACCTGGACGCCGACGGCGGCACCGTGGCCGTCGAACTGGAACGCGCCCTGGTGCGCAGCCGCGCCAAACTCGACTACACGGGGGTGCAGGCGGCAGCCGACGCCGGGCGACTGCCCGAGCCGATCGCACTGCTGCCCGAGATCGGCGACCGGCTGACGGCCCGAGGGTTGCGCCGGGGCGCCATCAACCTGCCCCTGCCCGAGCAGGACGTGGAGCCCGACGGTGACGGCTGGCGGCTGGTGCTGCGGGGGCCGGTGCCGATGGAGGAGCACAACGCCCAGATCTCCCTGTTGACCGGCATGGCCGCCGCCGACATCATGCTGGCCGGCCGGGTCGGCCTGCTGCGGACCATGCCCGCCCCGAAACCGGAGGCGGTGCAGCGGCTGCGCGCCGCCGCCGCGCCGCTGGGCGTGCACTGGCCGGACGGAGTGGGCCCCGGCGAGGTGATCGCCAGCCTGGACGCCGCCCAACCACGCTCCGCCGCCTTCATCGACCAGGCAGCCGAGCTGATGCGCGGCGCGGCGTACACCGCCTTCGACGGCACGCGGCCGGAGCACCCCGAGCACGGGGGCGTGGCCGCCGCGTACGCCCACGTCACGGCGCCGTTGCGGCGCCTGGCCGACCGGTACGCCACGGAGGTCTGCCTGGCCCTGCACGCCGGCCAGCCGGTGCCCGACTGGGCCCGCGCCGCGCTGCCCCGGCTGCCCGAGGTGATGGCCAACACGGACCGGACCGCCTCGGCGGCCACCCGCGGCGCTGTCGAGCTGGCCGAGGCGGTGCTGCTGGCGCACCGGGTGGGCGAGACCTTCGACGCGGCAGTGCTGGACGTCGACGCACCGCCCAACGGCCGGGCCCGCACCCGACCGCCCGGCGGCACCGTCGCGCTGGACGCCCCACCGGTGCGCAGCCGCTGCCTCGGCGACCTGCCGCTCGGCGAACGGGTTCGGGTCCGGTTGGTCACCGCGGACCCGACGGCCCGCACCGTCCTGTTCGAGCTGGCCTGACCCTGGCGGCGCGGCCGTCGGGGGCGGCGGCGGGGATCGTCACAGTGCTCCGTGCTGCTGGCGGGCCGGTCGGTTTGCGAGGATGAGCCCATGGCATACGACGCGAGCACGCTTCCCGACGTGTCCGGGCTGACGGTCGGCATCATCGGTGGCACCGGCGACCAGGGGCGAGGTCTCGCCTACCGGTTCGCGCGGGCCGGGCAGACGGTGCTGATCGGCTCCCGCAACGCTGAGCGGGCCGCCGAGTCCGCAGCCGAGATCGCCGCGCTGCCCGGTGTGCCGGCTACCGGCAGCGTCACGGGCGCGGCCAACGACGAGGTGGCCCGGCGCAGCGACGTGGTGATCATCGCGGTGCCGTGGGACGGGCACGCCGCCACCGTCGCCGCCCTCGCCGAGCCACTGGCCGGCCGGATCGTCGTCGACTGCGTCAACCCGCTCGGCTTCGACAAGCAGGGCCCGTACGCGTTGACCGTGGCCGAGGGCAGCGCCGTGCAGCAGGCCGCGGCGTTGCTGCCCGACTCCCGGGTCTGCTCGGCGTTCAACCACGTCAGTGCCCCGCTGCTGGCCGACCCGGAGGTCGACCGGATCGACCTGGACGTGCTGATCTGCACCGAGGACCGCGAGTTGGTCGACGTGGTCGGCGCGCTCGCCGCCCGGATCCCGGGGATGCGCGGCATCTACGCCGGCCGGTTGCGCAACGCCCACCAGATCGAGGCGTTCACCGCGAACCTGATCGCGATCAACAAGCGCTACAAGGCACACGCGGGCATCCGCGTCACCGACATCTGAGTCGTCTCCGGCGGCGTGCTCCACTCCGGTTTCATGAAAACGCGGTGTCCCTGACCTCGGGACACCGCGTTTTCGGCACATCCGAGTGGATCACGCCGTGAACTGTCCTAGAAGGTGTGCTCCGCTGCCGGGAACTCGCCGCCGCGCACCTCGTCGCCGAAACGGCGGGTGGCGTCGGTGAGGGCGCCGGCCAGGTCCGCGTACCGCTTCACGAAGCGTGGCGCCTTGCCGGTGCGCAACCCGGCCATGTCCTGCCAGACAAGCACCTGCGCGTCGGTGTCCGGGCCCGCGCCGATGCCCACCGTCGGGATCGACAGCTCGTGGGTGATCCGCTTGGACACCTCACCGGGCACCATCTCCAGCACCACCGCGAAAGCGCCCGCCTCGGCCACCGCCCGCGCGTCGGCGAGCACCTCGTCGGCGGTGTCCCCCCGACCCTGCACGCGGTAGCCGCCCAGCGTGTGCTCGCTCTGCGGGGTGAAACCGATGTGCGCCATCACCGGGATGCCGGCACCGACGATCGCGGCGATCTGCGCGGCGCAACGGCGGCCACCCTCCAGCTTCACCGCGTGGCAACCACCCTCCTTCATGAACCGGACGGCGGTGCGCAGCGCCTGCGCCGGCCCCTCCTCGTACGAGCCGAACGGCAGGTCACCGACGATCAGCGCCTGCCGGGTCGAGCGCACCACGGCCCGTACCAGCGGAAGCAGGTCGTCGGCGGTGACCGGCAGGGTCGTCTCGTAACCGAACACGTTGTTCGCGGCCGAGTCGCCGACCAACAGCACCGGCACGCCGGCCTGGTCGAAGATCCCTGCGGTGTACTGGTCGTAGGAGGTCAGCATCGGCCACCGTTCGCCGCGCTCCTTGGCGGCGATCAGGTCACGGGTGCGGACCCGACGGGTGACCGGGCCGCCGTACAGCGCGGTCACCTCGTTCGGAGTGGACTCCACCATCTTCGTCTCCCTTCCTCGAGGCCGCCTGCGCGGTCCCCGGGCTTCCTCGCGATCGTCGCACCGCGAGACGGGCTGACGGCAGGGCCCAGTGCAAGATGTCACTCCACCACCGCGCGGGCCGCCGGGCCGCGCCACCGACCCGGCACCCCAGGGGTACGCCTCAGCCGTGCTCGCGCCACCGGTTGGTGATCGGCAGACGGCGGTCCCGGCCGAACGCCTTCATGGAGATCTTCGTGCCCGGTGCCGACTGGCGTCGCTTGTACTCGGCGGTATCCACCAGCCGCAGCACCTTGTCGACCACCGCCGGGTCGTGGCCCGACTCGACAAGCCCGTCGCGGCCGAGGTCGCCGTCGACGTACCCGATCAGGATCGGGTCCAGCACGTCGTAGTCGGGCAGGCTGTCGCTGTCGAGCTGGCCCGGGCTCAGCTCGGCGCTCGGTGGCTTGCCGATCGAGTTCTCCGGAATCGGGGCGGTCTCACCGCGCCGGTCCGCGTCCCGGTTGCGCCACTTCGCGAGCCGCCAGATCAGCGTCTTCCAGACGTCCTTGACCGGGTTGAAGCCACCCACCGAGTCGCCGTACAGCGTGGAGTAGCCGACCGCCAGCTCACTCTTGTTGCCGGTGGTCAGCACCAGGTGGCCTTCCTGGTTCGACAGCGCCATCAGGATCACGCCACGAACCCGGGCCTGGAGGTTCTCCACGGCCACCCCGGACAGCGACAGGTTGGCCAGGAAACCGTCCACCATCGGCTGGATCGGCTCGACGCGGTAATCCAGGCCGGTGCGCTTGGCCAGATCGGCGGCGTCCTCCCGGGAGTGCTCCGAGGAGTGCTGACTGGGCAGCGACACACCGACCACCCGGTCCGGCCCCAGGGCGTCGACGGCGAGCGCCGCCACCACCGCCGAGTCGATGCCGCCGGAGAGCCCGAGCACCACCGACGGGAACCGGTTCTTGTTCACGTAGTCGCGCAGGCCGAGCACGAGCGCCTGCCACACCTCGGCCTCGTCGGCCACCGGCTCGATCAGCCCGCCGACGGCGGCCGGGCCGGACGGCGTCGGCGGAATGGCGTCAAGCGTGCTGTGCGCGACCCGCATGCCGTCGGCGATGGTCTCCGTGGTGGGCGCCGCGGTGGCGGCCGGTAGCTCGACGTCGTGCACGAGCAGGTGCTCGACGAACTGCGGCGCCCGGGTGAGCAGGTCACCGTCGGCGTTCACGATCATCGAGTCGCCCTCGAAGACCAGCTCGTCCTGGCCGCCGGTCATGTTGACGTACGCGATGGCAGCGCCCGCCTCGGCGGCCCGGCGGCGGACCAGCGGCAGCCGGATGTCGTCCTTGTTCAGCTCGTACGGCGAGCCGTTGATGTTGACCACCAGGCCGACGCCGGCCTGCCGGGCGGCGGCGAACGGCCCGCCGGACTGCCACAGGTCCTCACAGATGGTCAGCGCGACGTCCACGCCGCCGATGCGCACCACGGTCAGCGTGTCGCCGGAGACGAAGTAGCGGTCCTCGTCGAAGACCCCGTAGTTGGGCAGGTGGTGCTTGAAGTAGCGGGCGGCGACGGTGCCCCGGTGCAGCAGCGCGGCGGCGTTGCGGGCACCCCGGCCCGGCTCGGCGTCCCCGCTGACCTGTGGCGGCCCGTCGGCGTCCAGGTAGCCGACCACGACCGGCAGCTCCCCGAGGCCGTCGGCGGCGAGGTCGGCGGCGAGCCGCTCGATGGCGGCCTGGGACGCGGCGACGAAGGAGCGTCGGAAGACCAGGTCCTCGACCGGGTACCCGGTCAACATCATCTCCGGGAAGAGCACCAACTGGGCACCGGCATCGGCGGCCTGGCGTGTCCAGCTGCGGACCAGGTCGGCGTTTCCGGCGATGTCGCCGACGCTCGGGTTGACCTGGGACAGGGCGAGACGCAGGGTGGGCATGTCCTCATCTTGCCCCAGCCTCGACGGGACAATCCCCACCCTCCGGCGAGATGGCCGCCACGCTGCGGCGGGTTGGCCCGTTGGCGGCGGAGTACGTGCCCGCCGAGCGGGAGGCGAGGGGACGGCGGGCGGCAGTTCGCGTAACGTCTGCGTAACCAGGCCCGGGAAGACTGGGCGATCAGGTCGGGTGCAGCCCGACCAAGGCGGACAAAAGAGCGTCGCGAGGGGTTGGGGAAGTGGACCGTCAGCAGGAGTTCGTCCTCCGTACGCTGGAAGAGCGGGACATCCGGTTCGTCCGGCTGTGGTTCACGGACGTGCTGGGCACGCTCAAGAGCGTTTCGGTGGCGCCCGCCGAGTTGGAGGCTGCCTTCGAGGAGGGCATCGGCTTCGACGGCTCGGCGATCGAGGGTTTCGCCCGGGTCTTCGAGTCGGACATGGTGGCCATGCCCGACCCGACGACCTTCCAGGTGTTCCCGTTCGAGGGCGGGGTCAGCGGCGAGAGCGCCCGGATGTTCTGCGACATCCTGCTGCCCGACGGTGGGCCGTCCTGGGCCGACCCCCGGCACGTGCTGCGCCGCGCGCTGTCCAAGGCCGCCGAGAAGGGCTTCACCTTCTACACCCACCCCGAGATCGAGTTCTTCCTGCTGGAGAACGGCCCCCAGGACGGCTCGGTGCCCACCCCGGTGGACACCGGCGGCTACTTCGAGCACACCACCCACGCCGTGGCGCGTGACTTCCGCCGCCAGGGCGTGCTGGCGCTGGAACGAATCGGCATCTCGGTGGAGTTCAGCCACCACGAGGTCGCGCCCGGCCAGCAGGAGATCGACCTGCGCTACGCCGACGCGCTCACCACCGCCGACAACATCATGACCTTCCGGCACGTGGTCAAGGAGGTGGCGCTCTCCACGGGTGTGCAGGCCAGCTTCATGCCGAAGCCGTTCACCGACCAGCCGGGCAGTGGGATGCACACCCACCTGTCGCTGTTCGAGGGGGAGCGCAACGCGTTCCACGACAGCGGCGACCCGATGAAGCTCTCCAAGGTGGCGAAGTCGTTCATCGCCGGCCTCCTGGTGCACGCCCGGGAATACACAGCGGTCACCAACCAGTGGGTCAACTCGTACAAGCGGCTCTTCCCGCAGGCCCTGCCGGACCGGATCACCGAGAGCCCGGCGTACGTCTGCTGGGGTCACCTCAACCGGTCCGCGCTGGTCCGGGTTCCCGCGTACGGCAAGCCGAACTCGGCCCGGGTCGAGGTCCGCTCGTTGGACTCGGCCGCCAACCCGTACCTCGCCTTCGCGGTGCTGCTCGGCGCCGGCCTGAAGGGCATCGAGGAGGGCTACGAGCTGCCGCCGGGCGCCGAGGACGACGTCTGGTCACTGACCAGCGCCGAGCGGCGTGCCATGGGGTACGAGGCGCTGCCGGAGAACCTCGCCGAGGCGATCGACGTGATGGCCGAGTCCGAGCTGGTCGCCGAGGTGCTCGGCGAGCACGTCTTCGACTTCTTCCTGCGCAACAAGCGGGCCGAGTGGGAGCAGTACCGCCGGGAGGTCACCCCGTACGAGCGGCAGCGCTACCTGGCGCTGTAGTCGCGAGGGCTGCGCGGCGGGCGTTCGGGGGCAGCGCCCGCTGGTGGGCGGTCGTCCGCGTCGGCTGTCGGCGCTCGCCGCGGGGCGTCGTACCCCGGCCGTAGCGTGGCCGGCATGAACCGTACGGACCGGCTCTACGCGTTGGTCGAGGAGCTGCGGGCGGTGTCGCCGCGGCCACGCAGCGCGCGGTGGCTGGCCGTCCGCTTCGAGGTGAGCAGCCGGACCATCGAGCGGGACATCGGCGCGCTCCAGGAGGCTGGTGTGCCGATCTGGGCCGAGCCGGGGCGCACCGGCGGCTACGTCCTGGACCGCAGCCGCACCCTGCCGCCGGTCAACCTGACCGCGGCCGAGGCGGTGGCGATGGCCGTCGCGCTGCACCGGCTCGACGGCACGCCGTTCGCCGGGCCGGGCGCCACCGCGCTGCGCAAACTGGTGGCGGTGCTGCCGGCCGCCGACGCCGCCGAGGCGCACCGGCTCGCCGGCCTGGTGCACCTGATCGGCGACGGGCCGGCCACGCCCGTCCCGGCCATCGTCGCCAACGCGGTCGCCGCCCGGCGGGTGCTGCGCATCAGGTACGCCGACCGCGCCGGCGCGGACTCGGTGCGCGACGTCGAACCGCTTGGCTACCTCGGCAACCCCCGCCACTGGTATCTGCTCGCCTGGTGCCGGCTCCGCGACGAACAGCGGTGCTTCCGTACCGACCGGATCCGGAGCGTCCGGGCGCTGCCCGACGTGGTGGTCCGGGAATTCAACCCGACGGATCTGGACATCCCGCACGAACGGGTCCGCCCGCTGAGCCTGGTCTGACACGCATCGCTGGGCGGCCCCCAGCGGCCCGGTCGGGAGAAACCCCGTCGGGTGATCCGGAAACACCGACAGGACGGTGTCGCGGACGACCCCGAGACTGCTCCCGACGGCGGCCGGACGGCCGGCACGCAAACCTGGAGGCAGCAGATGTCAACGACGCCCATCACCTGGTTCGAGATCGGCACGGACCAGCCGGAGGAGGCGGAACGCTTCTACGGAGAGCTGTTCGGCTGGACCTTCGAGGAGCAGGGCTCGGCCAACGGCGGGTCCTACCGGGTGACCGGGGCCGGCGGCGACACCGGAATCGGCGGGGCGATCCGGGCAACCGGCGGGACGTCACCGAACTACGCGGTGTTCTACGCCGAGGTCGCCGACGTGGCGGAGACCTGCCGACGGGCCGAGGCGGCAGGCGGCCGGGTGCTGGTGCCGGTGCGGACGGCCCCGAGCGGGCTCACCCTGGCGCACCTGCTCGACCCGGCCGGCAACCACCTGGGCGTGTTCACGCCCCCGCCGGCCTGACGCCCGTGCGGGCCTGACGCCCCCGCCGGGGGCGGTGATCGACTCGGTTTTCGTGATTCCGGGGTGTCGGACTGTCGTGGACACCGCAGGATCACGGAAGTCGAGTGGATCAAGCCTCGGGGCAGGCCCGGTGTGGCCCGGGCCTGCCCCCAAGGGCTACTTGCCGGGCGTCGCCGCAGGGGCGCCGGGACGGCCGTGACCGCCCGGACCGCCGTGACCGCCCGGACCGCGGTGGCCGGCGGGGCCGGGGAAGACGCCCGCCTCGATGGCCTTGGTGATGGCGTCGGCCTGCTCCTGGGTGAGCTTGCCGTCCTTGACCGCCTGGTCCAGCCGTTGCTTGAGCGCCGCCTGCCGGTCCTCGGCCGACGGGCGCTGTGGCCGATCGGCCGGCCGGTGCTGCTCGCGGACCTTCTCCAGCGCGGCGGTCACCTTGTCGGTGGGCACGCCCAACTCCTTCGCGAGTGCCTCGGCGAACTCGTTCTGCCGGTCGGCCTTCGCTCCGGGAGCCGGGGCGGTGCTGGCGCTCGGTGCCGGCGTCGGGGTGTCCGCGGCGAAGGCGATGGTCGGGGCCGCGATCCCCACGCCGAGGACGCCGGCGGTGGCCAGGCCGGCCAGCAGATGCTTCCGACGGATGGTGCGGGACATGCTGTCCTCCAGAAGGTAGGTGATGCTGCGGTGTCATCGCCGACAGTGACCAGCCTGTCTGGGCGCAACCCGTGGCGAACCTGTCAGCGGCCTGACAATCCTGGTGGGCGGGCGGTCAAATCGGTTGCGTCGTCGCTGGCGGAGCCGTCAGGGTTGGCGACTCACCGACGGAAGGACGTAGCTCGTGATGAGCGTCGAGATTCGGGAGATACCGCTCGTCGAGCCGGGCGCCGGCCCGTACGGCATCACGGCCGGCCCGGACGGCGCGCTGTGGCTGACGCTGGTCCACGGCGGCGGGATCGCCCGCCTGGGGGCCGACGGCGCCGTCCGGACCTACCCGCTGGATCCGCCCGGCGGCCGTCCGTTGATCATCACGGCCGGCCGGGACGACGCCCTCTGGTTCACCCGCTCCGGGGACGACCAGATCGGTCGGATCAGCGTCGACGGCACGCAGCGCACGATCGCCCTGCCGACCGGCACCGGGCCGGGCGGTATCGCCGCCGGCCCCGACGGCGCACTCTGGTACGCCGGGATGACAGCCGACACGATCGGCCGGGTGGACACCGACGGCACGGTCACCGTGTTTCCGCTGCCGGTGAGCGGCGGGTTCGCCTCGATGATCACCGCTGGTGCCGATCACGCCCTCTGGTTCACTCTCCACCGGGCGAACGCGATCGGCCGGATCGACCTCGACGGCACTGTGACACTGCATCCGTTGCCCACCCCGGACGCCGGCCCGGTCGGCATCACGCTCGGCGGCGACGGTGCCGTCTGGTTCGTGGAGATCGCCGCCGGTCAGCTCGGCCGGATCACCCCGGACGGCCGGATCACCGAGTTGCCGCTGCCGGACCGGGCGGCCCGTCCGCACGCGATCGTGGCCGATCCGGCCGGCGGCGTCTGGTTCACCGAGTGGGGTGCCAACCGGATCGGTCACCTCGATCCCACCGGCCGGATCGACGGCTACGACCTGCCCACCCCCGGGGCCGAACCGCACGGCATCGCACTCACCGCCGACGGCATCTGGGCCGCCCTGGAAATCGGCGCGGTAGCCCACCTGACCCCCACCCCGACCCCAGCGGGTTGATCAAGAGGTTCGCGTCAGAATCCCGGCCGAGGATGACGCAAAGCTCTTGATCAACAGGTCGCGGGGCGTTACTGGACGGCGGGGGCCACCGTGAGGGTGTTGGTGTTGGTGTCCAGGGTTGCCGTGGTGCCGAACGGGACCGTCAGCTGGCCGTGGCCGTGGCCGATCGGCAGGCCGCCGAGCACCGGCACGCCCAGGTCGCCCAGGCGTTCGGTGAGCACGTCGACGACAGTGGTGTCCCAACCGTCGCCACAGTCGGTGAACTGCCCGACCGCCACGCCGGCCAACCCGTCCAGCGCCCCGGCCCGACGCAGGTGGGTGAGCATCCGGTCGACCTTGTACGGGGGTTCCTGCACATCCTCGATCAGCAGCACCGCACCGGTCAGGTCGGGCAGGTCCGGGGTGCCGATCGACGCGGCGATCATGCACAGGTTGCCGCCCAGCAGGGTGCCGGTGGCGCGACCCGGGACGCGGACGCCGAAGGTGTCCTCGGTGGGCACCGCGGTGACCGACACCGGCTCGGTCGTCATCAGCGCCGCGTGCAGGGACTCGGCGGACCGCAGCGGGGTCCGCTCGTCCCGCCAGGCCGCCCCCGGGCCGTGCACCCCGGCCAGCCGGGCACCCCGCCACAGTGCGAACTGCAACGCGGTGATGTCCGAGAATCCGGCCACCACCTTCGGGTCGCGGCGGACGGCGGCCATGTCGATGGCGTCCACGATCCGTTGGACGCCGTACCCGCCCCGGGTGCAGATCACCCCGCGTACCTGCGGGTCGGCGAACGCCGCGTTCAGGTCGGCGGCGCGCAGGTCGTCGGTGCCGGCGAGGTAGCCGTGGCGGGCGTACGCGTTCGGTGCCGGCACCGGCCGCAGCCCCCAGCCGGTGAGCAGCTCCATCCCCCGGGCCACCCGCTCCGGCGAGGTCGGCCCGGACGGTGACACCAGCAGCACCGTGTCACCCGGTCGCAGCACGGGCGGGCAGACGGCGGCACTGTCCTCGTTGATCACAATCGCAGAGCCTAGCGACCCCGCCGGATCCCGGACCAATGCCCGGGGCAGGCATCCCGGTGGCGGGGCGTGGCATCCCGCGGCGCACCGGCTAGCCTCGACGGGTGGCAACCGCGCTGGTGATCGAGAACGCCCCGACGGACGACGCGCGCCGGCTGGGTGAGTGGCTGACCGAGGCTGGGCTCACGCTGTGGGTGGTTCGCCCGCACGCTGGCGAGGAGCTCCCCGCCGACCTGGAGGGTTACGCGGCGCTTGTGGTGCTCGGCGGCCACCAGCAGGCGTACCCGCTGCCGGACGGCTCGCCCGGCGCACCGTGGTTCCCCGCCGTGGAGGGCCTGCTGCGTAAGGCGGTGCGGCACCGGGTGCCCACCCTGGCGATCTGCCTGGGCGCACAGTTGCTCGCCACCGCGCACGCCGGGCTGGTCGAGCGCAGCCCGTCCGGGCCGGAGATCGGCCCCGGCGTGGTCGGCCGGCGCGACGCCGCCGAGAACGACCCGTTGTTCCGGTACGTGCCGTTGATCCCGGACGTGCTCCAGTGGCACGCCGACGAGATCACCGAGCTGCCCCGGGGTGCCACCCTGCTGGCCGCGTCCACCCGCTACCCGCACCAGGCGTTCCGGCTCGGTGACCGGGCCTGGGGGTTGCAGTTCCACATCGAGTGCGACGCCGAGATGATCGCCGACTGGGCCACCGACTCCACCCAGCTCGACGAGCTGGGCTACGACCCGGAGCTGGTGGTGGCGGCCTGCGCCTCGGTGCTGGCCGACGTCGAGGAGGTCTGGCAGCCGTTCGCCGCCCGGTTCGCCGCGCTGGCCCTCGGCGAGCTGGAACACAGTACGGTGCGGCGCGGCCTGCCGCTGCTCGGGCACTGATGAGCCGGCCGACCAGGGCGCCGGGCCGGCTCGCCCGGTACGGCTTCGGCACCGCCGAGGGCGACGGCGGCGCGCGCGCCGCGGACCTGCTCGGCCCGGACGGGTTGCGGCTGTGGCGGCCGGTCGAGCAGGAGCCGGCCGACGAGAAGGCCGCGGAGTTGCTCGGCGCGCTGTCCCGGGCCGCCGACCCGGACCTGGCGCTGCGGCAGTTGCACCGCATCGTGGAGGCCGAACGCCGCACGACCGACGGCGCCGACGAGTCGTCGCTGCTCGCGGAGTTGCACACCGACCCTGGGCTGCGGCGGCGACTGGTCGCGGTGCTCGGCGCGTCGGCGGCGCTCGGTGATCACCTGGTGGCCAACCCCGACCACTGCCTGGCGCTGCGGACCGCCCCGGACGGGCTCGCGCCGATCGCCGAGGGTCGGCTGGAACCGACAGGCGGCGGCAACCCGGTGGCGGCGCTGCGGACCGCGTACCGGTTGGCGCTGCTGCGGATCGCGGCGGCCGACCTGACCGCCGGGCGCGGCCTGGAGCAGACCATGGCCGCGCTGTCGGCGCTTGCCGACGCGACGCTTGCCGCGGCGTACGAGATCGCCGTCACCGAGCTGGCGGAGGGCACCGAGCGACCCCGGCTCGCGGTCGTGGCGATGGGCAAGTGCGGTGGCGGCGAGCTGAACTACGTCTCCGATGTGGACGTCATCTTCGTGGCGGCCGAGGACGCCGACCTGCCGGCGGCGACCCTGGTGGCGACCCGGCTGATCCACATCTGCGGGCTCGTCGCCTGGCCGGTGGACGCCGCGCTGCGCCCGGAGGGCAACCGGGGCCCGCTGGTGCGCACCCTCGCCAGCCACCTGGCCTACTACCGCCGGTGGGCGCGCACCTGGGAGTTCCAGGCGCTGCTCAAGGCCCGCCCGGCCGCCGGTGACGTGCCGGCGGCCCAGGAGTGGATCGACCAGCTCGCGCCGCTCGTGTGGCGGGCGGCCGAACGGCCCGAGGCGGTCGAGGACGTGCGCGCCATGCGGCGGCGGATCATCGACAACATTCCCCCGAAGGAGCTGGAACGCGAGATCAAGCGCGGTCCCGGCGGGCTGCGCGACATCGAGTTCGCCGTGCAGTTGCTGCAACTCGTGCACGGTCGCGTCGACGAGACGCTGCGCGAACCCGGGACCATCCCGGCGTTGCGCGCGCTCGTCGCCGGCGGCTACGTCGGTCGGGCCGACGGCGAGGCGCTGCTGCGCGGCTACCGTTTCCTGCGCAGCGTCGAGCACCGGCTTCAACTCCAGGCCCTGCGGCGTACCCACACCGTCCCGAGCGAGCCGGGCGCGCTGCGCTGGCTCGCCGCGGCGCTGGGTTTCACGGCCACGCTGGGGCGCAGCGCCGTGGAGAGCTTCCGGGCCGAGTGGGTCACGCACGCCGCCGAGGTACGCCGACTGCACGCCAAACTGCTCTACCGGCCGCTGCTGGAGTCGGTGGCCCGGGTGCCGGCCGACGGGTTGCGACTCACCCCGGAGGCGGCCCGGCACCGGCTGGAGATCCTCGGCTTCGCCGACCCGGTCGGGGCGCTGCGCCACCTCCAGGCGCTCACCGGCGGGGTGAGTCGCACGGCGGCCATCCAGCGGACACTGCTGCCGGTGCTGCTCAGCGAGTTCGCCGACGCGCCGGAGCCGGACCGGGGGCTGCTCAACTACCGCAAGGTCTCCGACAAGCTGGGCAGCACCCCCTGGTATTTGCGGCTGCTGCGCGACGGCGGCCCGGTGGCCCGGCGGTTGGCCCGGGTCCTCGCCCTGTCCCGGTACGTCGCCGACCTGCTCGCCCGCGACCCGGAGGCGCTGCGGCTGCTGGCCGAGGAGAACGAGCTGGCCCCCCGCCCGCCCGCTGTGCTCCGGGAGGGTTTCCTCGCGGCGGCGGCCCGGCACACCGACCCGGTCGAGGCCACCCGCGCGGTGCGCGCGCTGCGACGCCGGGAACTGGTCCGGGTGGCCTGCGCGGACGTGCTCTGCCGGGCCGGTGCGCTCGCGCCCGCCCCCAGCCGGCCGGACGGCGCGAACCGGCCCGCCGTCGGGCTTGTCGACATCACCGAGGTCGGCACGGCGCTCGCCGACGTCACCGACGCCACGTTGGCCGCCGCGCTGCGCGCCGCCCAGGCCAGTCAGCCGGGGCCACCCGGGCTGCGGTTCGCGGTGATCGGCATGGGACGGCTCGGCGGGTACGAGTCGAACTACCTCTCCGACGCCGACGTGCTCTTCGTCTACGACCCGCCCGCCGGGGCCAGCGAGAGCGACGCGAGCGCCGCGGCGCACGCGATCGCCGAGGAGTTGCGCCGACTGCTTGGCGTACCCGCCCCGGACCCGCCGCTCGGCGTCGACGCCGACCTGCGCCCGGAGGGCCGACAGGGCCCCCTGGTGCGCAGTCTCGCCGCGTACGCGCAGTACTACGCCCGCTGGTCGCGGGTGTGGGAGGCGCAGGCGCTGCTGCGTGCCCGGTTCGTCTGCGGCGACGCCGACCTGGGCGCCGAATTCGAGACGATGATCGACCCGGTGCGGTACCCGGCCGACGGGCTGACCCGTGAGCAGGTCGTGGAGATCCGCCGGATCAAGGCCCGGGTGGAGACCGAGCGGCTGCCTCGCGGCGCCGACCCGGCCACCCACACCAAGTTGGGTCGGGGCGGGCTCGCCGACGTGGAGTGGGCGGTGCAGCTCGTCCAGCTTCGGCACGCCGGCCGGGTCCCGGCGCTGCGCGGCACGCGTACCCTCGATGCCCTCGCGGCGGCCGAGCGGGCCGGCCTCATCGACCCGGCGGACGCCGCGGAGATGGCCGCCGGGTGGTCCCTGGCCGCGCAGGTCCGCAACGCGTTGATGCTGGTCCGGGGTCGGGCCGGCGACCAGCTACCCCGGCACGGGGTGGAGTTGGCCGGGGTGGTCCGGCTGCTCGGGCGCGACGACCCGGGGGAGTTCCTCGACGAGTACCTGCGCACCGGCCGCCGCTCCCGCGCCGCCGCCCAGCGGGTGCTGGAGGCGTAGCGCGGGGCGTCAGCTACCGAGGGTGTACTCGCCGGGGCGGGGCACTGTGACTGTGGTCCAGTCTCCGTCGGCGGTGACCGTGGCGCCGCCGGACGCGACAAGCCACCGGCTGTGCCGGACCCGCACCGCCACCGGGCCGGCGGTGGCGGCCCGGAAGGTCACCGCCGCGCCGTCGGCGCGGATCAGCTCGGCGGGCGCTGCGACAAGCGGCGTCGGGTCGACCACTGCCCAGACACGCCAGTGCGGGCCGGACCAGACCGGCGTCAGGTAGGGCAGGCCGTCCTCGACCAGCTCCGCCTCGGCCCGACCCACCCAGGACAGCGGGGCGTCCGGGAGCGCCACGTACTGCACGGCGTTCTCCGCCAGCCAGGCCCGGTAGCTGCTCGGGGTCAGCGGTGCGCCGGTGCCGGCCGCGCCGGGCACGGTGGTGAAGAACAGCGGGTTGCGGTCGATGTCGGCCTGCCGCAGCCAACCCCGGGCCAGTGGCACCTCACCGAGCCGGGCCGCCTCCCAGTAGTTGCGGGTCGGCGGCACCTCGACCCGGCCGGTGAGCCGTTGACCGGCCAGGAACGTGCGCAGCGGCGCGTGGTAGCTCGGCGCGCTTGTCGGGTCGCCGATGCCGCGCAGGTCGGCGGGGACCGCCGGCGGCTGCCACACGCAGACCGCCACCAGCAGCGCGGTCAGGGCCACGGCGCCGCGCAGCCGAGCCGGCCGCGACCGCCCCGCCGTCTCCGCACCGGCTGTGGCGCTGGTCGGGGCGGCGCCCGTCGGGGTGGCGCGCCCGGCCGACCGGCGGGCCAGCCGGTCGGAGAGCCAGGCGGGCGGGCGGGCGGCGGCGGCCAGCACCGGCAGCGCGAACATCGTCACCAGCCGGGTCGCATTCAACCCCACAGGCGTGTGCACGACGGCAGCCGCGAGCACCCCGACGGCGGAGAGCAGCGCACCGAACCGCACCGGCCGGTACGCCACCAGCGCCGCCACCAGCAGGCTGGTCAGCACCGCGCGCACCGCGTCGGTGCGGCCGATGTTCATCCAGCCGCCGTCGCCGAAGAACAGCGCCGTCGCGGCCAGCGGCACCGCCGCCGCGACCCCGAGCGCCAGACCATCGGCGTACCGGCGGGTCAGTAGCAGCGCGACGCCCGCCAGGCCGACGAACAGGCCGGCCACCGGGCTGGTCGCCGAGGCCAGCAGCGCGGCGACCGCCGCGAGCGCGAGCCGCCCCCGCCCGGCTCGGGGTACGCCCCGAGTCAGCGCGAGCAGCGCCGCCAGCCCGAACGCCACACCCAGGGCGTACGTGACCCGGCCGGAGACGAGGTTGCCGGCCAGCGTGACCACCCCGACCAGGCTGCCCAGCAGCGGTCGGGGCACCTCGCTGCGGACCAGCAGCGCGGCCAGCGCGGCGGCCGACGCCACCAGCGCGAGCACGCCGGTCACCCGTACGCCGAGCAGCGCCATCACCGGCTGGGAGAGCAGGCTGTAGCCGAACTGCTGCACCCCGGCGTACCAGCGCAGGTCGACCGGGGTGGGGCCGTGGGCCGCGAAGAAGTCCGCCCGAGCCACCTGCGCGGCGAGGTCCGACCCCATCAGCGGCAGGGCCAGCCAGAGCGCGCCGAGCACGACTGCGGAACCGGTGGTCACCGCCACCACCCGACTGCGCCGCATGCCCACCTCCGTACCGCGACCACCGTACTGGCAGCATGTCCGGCGTGCCTCACCACCTCGCGCGTTGGACCGGCCTGGCGGGATCGGCGTTGCTCGCCGTCGCCGCGTTCCTCGGCGGCGCCCTGCCCGGCTCCCCCCTGCGTGCCACCCCGGTCAGCATCTGGCAGGGCCCGCACGGCCCGCTGGTCCTCGCCGCCTGGCTGGTCGGCACCGCGTTGCTCGCCTACGCCTGGTGGGCGCTGCGCGACTCCGTGCCGTCGACCCGCTGGGCGTTGACCACAGTCGGGCTCTGGCTGCTGCCGCTGCTCGTCGCACCGCCGCTGGCCAGCCGGGACGTGTACGCGTACGCCTGCCAGGGCGCCAGCTACGCCGCCGGGATCAACCCGTACGAACAGGGCGTGTCCGCACTGCCCTGCCCCTGGCTGGACACCATCTCGTTCATCTGGCGGGACACGCCCGCGCCGTACGGGCCGCTGTTCGTGGTGCTCTCCGGCGCGGTGGTGAAGGCCACCGGCTCACTGACCGGCGCGATCGTGGTGTTCCGGCTGATCGCGGTGGCCGGGGTGGCGTTGACCGCGGTCAGCCTGCCGGTGCTGGCCCGACGTGTCGGCGTACCCGCCGGTCGGGCGATCTGGCTCGCCCTGGGCTGCCCGCTTGTCGCCGTGCACCTGGTCTCCGGCGCGCACAACGACGCCCTGATGGTCGGCCTGCTCGTCGCCGGGCTGGCGGTGGTCGCCTCCCGGCCGGGCCGCCCCGGCCCGCTGCTCGCCGGCGGCGCGCTGCTCGGACTGGCCGCAGCGATCAAGGTGACCGCGCTCGTCGTGGTGCCGTTCGCGGCGCTGGCCGCGATCGTCGGCGGGTACTCGATCCGGGCGCTGATCCGGCACGGCGGGTGGGTGGTCGGGGGCGCGGTCGCCGTCGTGGCCGGGGTGACAGTCGCGGCGGGGCTGGACTTCGGCTGGGTCGGCGGGCTGGCCCGTGGCGGTGACGTGATCGCCTGGACGTCGCCGTCCACCGCGGTCGGGCAGACCGTCGGCTACCTGGCGGCGCTGTTCGGCGCACACCTCGACGCGCTGCCGGTCACCCGGGGGATCGGCATGGCGGTGTTGGCGCTGGTGCTGCTCTGGCTCTGGTGGCGGGCCCGCACCCGGGAGCCGCTGTGGCACGCCGCGGTGGCGCTTGCCGCCACCGTCGCCCTCGCGCCGCTGTTCCACCCCTGGTACTGGATCTGGCCCCTCGCGGTGCTCGCGGCCACCGCCCGGCGGACCGGCTGGTTCACCGTCGTCGCGCTCGTCGCGTCGTTCCTGGTGCTGCCCGACGGCACCGGCCTGCCCCGGTTCACCAAGACCGTCGGGGCGCCGCTGATGACGCTGTTGGTGATCGTGCTGGTCGTCCGGTTGGTACGGTCGGCTCGGGCGGCCCGTCAGCCGGTCGCCGCCGACTGAGGGAAGGTGCGCCGGTGACCGCTCCCGGCCCGCCGCCGCCCGATGCACCGCCGCGGGTGGCAGGCGCCGCCCGGTACGCCGGACTGGCCGGCGCGGCCCTGCTCGCCGTTGCCGCACACCTCGGTGGGGCACTGCCCGACGCCCCGCTCGGTGCGACACCGGAGTCGATCTGGCGGGCCCCGGGCGGCCCGGCGACGCTTGTCTGCTGGCTGGTCGGCACCGTGCTGCTGGTCGGGGCGTGGTGGTCGTTGCGCGGGGGAGCGCCGTCGACCCGCTGGGCGTACGTCACCGCCGGGCTGTGGGCGCTGCCACTGCTCGTCGCGCCGCCGCTGGGCAGCCGGGACGTCTACTCGTACGCCTGCCAGGGCTGGACGTACGCGCACGGCGTCGACCCGTACGCCGTTCCGGTGGCGGCGGCGGGCTGCCCGTGGCTGGACGCGGTGGCACCGATCTGGCGGGACACCCCGGCACCGTACGGGCCGGTGTTCGTGCTGCTCGCGGCGCTCGCGGTGACCCTGGGCGGCGGGCTCACCGGGACCATCGTGGCGCTGCGGTTGTGCGCTGTGGCCGGGCTGCTGCTGGCCGCGTTCTGCCTGCCCGGTCTGGCCCGCGCCGCCGGGGTACCGGCCCGGCGGGCGACCTGGCTGGCGCTGGCCGGCCCGCTGGTCGGGGTGCACCTGGTGGCCGGGGCGCACAACGACGCGGTGATGCTGGGCCTGCTGCTGGCCGGACTCCTGATCGTGGTCCGTCGGCCGGGTCGGCCGTCGGCGTTGCTGGTGGCCGGGGTGCTGCTCGGGTTGGCGGTGACGGTGAAGGCCAGCGCCGTGGTGGTGCTGCCGTTCGCCGCCCTGGCGGCGGTGCGGGGCCGCCCCACCGTCCGGGCGCTGCTGCGCGACGGCGGCTGGCTGGCGGGCGGGGTGCTCGCCGCGCTGCTGGTCACGTCGGCGCTCTCCGGGCTCGGGCTGGGCTGGGTCGGCGGGCTGACCCGCAGCGGGGACTCCGAGCAGTGGACCTCGCCGCCGACGGCGGTCGGCTTCGTGGTCGACTACGCGGGCGCGCTGGCCGGGCGGGACCCGCAGGCGGTGCCGGTGCTCCGGGCGGTGGCGCTGCTGCTGCTCGCCGTGCTGCTGGCGCTGCTCTGGTGGCGAGCCTGGGGGGCGCTGCGCCGGCGCGACGACGCGCCCGACCGGATCGAGGTGTGCCGGGTGGTGCTGCTCGGTACCGGGCTGGCGCTGGCCGCGACGGTGGCCCTCTCCCCGGTCTTCTACCCCTGGTACGCCACCTGGCCCCTCGCTCTGCTCGCGGTCGCCGCCACGCGGACCACCTGGTTCGTGCTGCCGGCGGCGGTCGCGGCGTTCCTCACGTTGCCCGACGGCACCAACCTGGCCCGGTTCGCCAAGGGCCCCGGAGCGGTCGCGATGACCGCGCTGGTGCTTGTCCTGCTCGTCGTGCGCCTGACGCACCGCCCCCGCCTGCCCAGACCGTTCGACCGGGGTCGGTCATGAGGTTGACGGCGCGCTCCGAGATCGAACACACCGCCAACCTCATGATCAACGAGTACCGGTCAGGAGGCGGGGGTGCGTTGGCGGACCCGTCCGGCCAGCGCCACCGCGCCACCGAGCGCCGCCGGGCCGAGCAGCGTCACGGCGGTCGCCGCCACGGCCAGGCCGAACCGGTCGACATTGGGTCCGCCGTGCAGGGCCGTGGGGCCGGCAGCGACCAGGTCGTGCAGACAGAGCAGGCAGATCGGGGTGAGCAGGGTCAGCGCGGCCCACAGCCCCCGACGGTCACCGCGTACCAGTAGCCCGATCGCCAGCAGCAGCGTCACCGCCAACAGGGCCACGCCCACGCCCAGCGGGATCTGGATGCTGGTCCAGCCGTAGTAGTAGTGGTCTTCCCACGGGTACAGCAGCTCCGTCGCGGCAGCGGCGCCGACGGCTGTGAGCGGCTGCGCCAGCCGCACCGGCATCGACAGCCGGTCCGGCAGGGCGAGCGCCACCAGCCCGAGGGCGACCTGGGGCAGCAGGATGAACAGCGGCGGTCGGGGCAGCCCGGCCAGCTCCGCGACGGGCACCACCACGACGGTGAGCAGCAGCGCGAGACCGACGGCCCGTCGCGCCCACCGGGCCGAGCCCACGGCCAGCGCGAGCGCCGGCAGGAGCCACCCCATCCACACCCCGGCACCGAGGGTGGCGACCGGCCCGAGTGCCGGGACACCCCAGTAGGGCGCCGGGGGCCGCAGCTCCAGCACCGACCAGACCGCCGCGAGCGCGGTCGCGGTGAGCAGGGACAGCACCGCCGCGAGGCGTACCCCGGGGAGCAGGCCGGCGGCCCCGGCGGCCCGCAGCCGCTGGCGGACGCCGCCGCGCGCGAGGTCCGCGGCGTCCGCGGGCGACGGCCAGCGCCGGCCCGGGCCGGCCAGGTCGAGGTACGTCCCGACGATCTCCGCGCCGCGGGCCCGCCGGTAGTCGGCGGGGTACGCACGCAGCAGCCACAGGTAACGCCGCTCCAGGTCCTTCATGCCAACCCCCCGGCGGTACGCGGGCCGAGTGGCCGGGTGGAGCGGGCGCGCAGCCGGGCGGTGGCGGCCTCGACGTTGCGGCGCAGCCGCTCGGTCTCGGCGGTGAGCGTCGCGTAGCCCGCGGGGGAGAGGCGGTAGTAGCGGCGTAGCCGGCCGTCCACGATCTCCTCCCGGTCGACCTCGACCAGGCCGGCATCGACCAGCCGGTCGAGTGCGCCGTAGAGGGTGCCCGGCCGGAGGTTGACCCGTTCGTCGGAGAGGCCAGCGACCTCGCGGATCAGCCCGTAGCCGTGCAGCGGCTCACCGGCCAGCGCGGTGAGGATGAGGAACGTCGGTTCCCGCAGGGGAGTGTCCACGGCGACAATATAACGGACGCGATGGTATAACGGAGGGCGATACATCTGGTGGGCGGGGAAACGGAACCGGGCCGGCTCCCCCGGCAACTTCGCCACCAACTCCGCAGCCGGCGCCCGCTACGGCTACCTGCTGGTCTGGGTTGTGGTGGTGGCCAACCTGATGGCGAAG